>JAJCZV010000035.1 GCA_029262175.1 Gemmatimonadota bacterium | reverse complement strand
TCGGTCTGCGCCACGGGCGGAGGGGACGAACCGGAGGTCGAGATCCGACCCGATAGCAGCGGCTCGAGCCTCAGGCGTCCCCCACCTGCAATGATCACCGCCTGCTGGATCACGTTCTGTAGCTCACGCACGTTGCCGGGCCAGTCGTAATTCTGAAGCGCACGCAGGTTGGAGGCAGTGAGCCTGTGCTCGGTGACGCCAAACCGTGCCGCGGTCTGCTTGAGAAAGTGAGTGGCGAGGGGCGCGAGGTCGTCCGTCCGTTTCCGAAGCGGGGGAACGACGACAGGGAAGACATTCAGCCGATAGTAGAGATCTGATCGGAACCGACCAGCCTCGACCTCTTCGAGCAGATCGCGGTTCGTCGCTGCCAAAACTCTTACATCCACTTTTCGTGTTTGCTCGGCGCCGATGCGTTCGTATTCCCCTTCTTGTAGAACCCGAAGCAGCTTGGCTTGGAGGTCGAGTGGAATTTCCCCGACCTCGTCGAGAAACAGCGTGCCACCATCTGCGGCCTCGAAGCGACCCGCTCGATCTTTGATTGCTCCAGTAAACGCACCTTTTACGTGTCCGAAGAATTCGCTTTCATAAAGCTCCCGGGGGATCGACGCGCAGTTGACTTTGATGAGGGGGCGATCGGCCCGGGCACTGCGTCGATGGATCTCGCGAGCAACCAGTTCCTTGCCCGTCCCAGACTCGCCTTCGATCACGACAGAAGCGTCCGTGGGAGCGACCAACTCGATTTGCCGTTGGATCTTTTCCAGAGCCGGGCTTGCTCCCACGATTTCGCCGAACGCGTGCGCCTCGACGACTTCCTCTTTTAGATATGCGTTCTCGAGCTCGAGCCGGTCGCGCAGGCGCTCGATCTCTTCGAAGGCCCGCGCGTTCACGATGGCGCTTGCCACATGGTCGGCGATGACGCGAAGCCAGCCCCCCCAGTCTTCGGTGACGACCTCTCGCGTGAAGACACCGATGACGCCGAGCGTCTCGCCACGGAATCGAAGCGGCTGGCCACCGAACCCCCGCACGCCTTCGTCGGCCGCCCACTTGGGCCGCGCGATCCAGGTGCTGTCGTTCTGAATGTCCTCGACGAATAGACCCTCGGAGGACAGGGCGACCTTCCCCACTTTCCTGACGCCGAGCGGAAAGCGGCGAAACATGCCATCGAGGCGACCCCAATCCGCCTCGGGATTCTGTGGCGTTCCAGAGCTGGCCAGCAGGTGCAAACACCGGTCCTGGTCCGGACACTCCGTCCGCATGGGACATTCAATGCAGATATCCCCCGGCCGGACCAGCCAAATGCGGGCAAGGGCGATCATCGGGAGCGCGGCGAGTCGATCTACCACGACCGTCAGCAAACTGTCGGTAAGACGGTGCTGTGGCATCTCGAGCAGAAGCTCGCGCACGGGAAGCAGGGCCCGCTCTGTGATGGAGTGATCGTCGGCGTACATGCAGCCGAGGATAGCCCACCTGAATCGCCCGTGGCAATGCGTTCATCAACGATATTTAGTGATTATACAACGATATTTCATCGATCAACGAAATATCGTTGGCACGGGACAACCGAAGATGATCCGCTAAGTAGTTGCAAAACAGCCGCTTAAGAGATTCTCCGATCTCGGCCCGGGCCGTGCCCTCTACGGCAGCAGCCACGCGACGCCGTCGTGCGGGCTGAGTCCCAGCCAAGGAAATGATCATGAAACGGACACTCCTCTTGTCACTACTGCTTCTTCCGGCGCTTCCCGGGTGTCGCCAGGTCGTGCCGAACGCGGTCGCGGAGTCCGCGCCCAACACCGAGGTCTCCACGATGGAGTCGGCGTCCGGCGCACAGGTCTCTTACCGCACCACGGAGATCGACGGACTCGACGTCTTCTACCGCGAGGCCGGGTCGCGAGCGAACCCGACGGTCCTGTTGCTCCACGGCTTTCCGACTTCCTCGCACATGTTCCGCGATCTGATTCCTGCCCTGGCCGATTCATACCACGTCGTCGCGCCCGACTACCCGGGTTTTGGGTTCAGCTCTATGCCGAGCCGAGATGAGTTCGACTACACGTTTGATCGGCTGACGGACATCGTCCGCGCGTTCACAGAGAAGCTCGAGCTCGAGAGCTACACGATCTACTTGATGGACTACGGCGCCCCGATCGGGTTCCGACTTGCCGCGGCCGACCCCGACAAGGTCGACGCGCTGATCGTGCAAAACGGAAACGCGTACGAGGAGGGACTCCTGGAATTCTGGGATCCGATCAAGTCCTACTGGGCCGATCCCAGCACCGAGAACCGAGACGCGTTGCGTGGACTGCTGACGCTCGAGGCGACCAAGTGGCAGTTCACAACCGGTGTCCGTAACCCGCAAACGATCAGTCCGGACAACTGGCACCACGTTCAACCCCTGCTCGACCGGCCCGGCAATCAGGAGATTCAGCTCGACCTGTTCCTGAGCTACGGTTCGAACCCGCCCCTGTATCCCGAGTGGCAGGCCTATCTACGCGAGTACCAGCCCCCGACGCTGATCGTGTGGGGAGACAACGATCCGATCTTTCCCGGCGACGGTGCGCATCCCTATAGGCGTGACCTCGAGGACCTCGAGTTCCACCTCCTCGATACCGGCCACTTCGCGCTCGAGGAAGACGGCCTGATGATCGCCGAGCTGATACGCGACTTCCTGAACCGCCGCGTGGCACTCAGCGCGACGGACTGATCCCCGTAGTCAAAAGAGAAAGGCTTTGACAATGAGCACGACCGTCACATCGATCCGACCTCCTTTCACGCGCGAGACCGCGCTCGCTAAGGTCCAGGCGGCGGAGGACGCATGGAATAGCCGCGACCCTCAGCGAGTTTCCCTCGCCTATAGCGAGGACTCGGATTGGAGAAACCGCGACGAGTTTTTTGTGGGACGCGAAGCCATCATCGCGTTTCTAGAGCGGAAGTGGGCCAAGGAACTCGACTACCGACTGATGAAGGAGCTGTGGGCGTTCACGCACGATCGCATTTCGGTTCGATTCGAATACGAATGGCATGACGACGCGGGCCATTGGTACCGCACCCACGGAAACGAGCACTGGGAGTTCAACGAAGACGGATTGATGGCGCGCCGAGACATGAGCGCCAATGACGTTCCGATCGAGGAAACCGAACGCCGCCTCTAAGAGGTGCGACGGCGACGAATCTTAGAAAGTGAGAGGTACAGAAATGAATAGGACGACAAAGCTCGATGGACTCACGCTCGTTCTCGGGGGTACCGGCAAAACTGGACGCCGCGTCGCCGCGCGACTCGCCAGCCGTGGGGTGCCCACGCGCATCGCGTCACGGACGAGCGATCCTGGTTTCGACTGGGGAGATCAGAGCAGTTGGGATGCCGCCCTGGACGGCGTTTCGGCCGTGTACGTCAGCTATGCCCCCGACCTCGCCATCCCGGGTGCGACGGACGCCGTCGCAGCATTCACGGAGCGCGCCGTGCAGCACGAGGTTCAACGCTTGGTCCTTCTGTCCGGTCGCGGAGAGGAAGAAGCGCAGCGCTGCGAGTCGATCATCCAACGTCCCGAACTCGAGTGGACGGTCGTTCGCGCGAGCTGGTTCTTCCAAAACTTCTCCGAAGGAGAGTTCTTGGGCGGGGTGCTGGACGGAGAAATCGCGCTGCCGGCCGGCGACGTTGGGGAGCCCTTCGTGGATGCCGACGACATCGCCGACGTGGCCGTTGCCGCTTTGACGGAAGACGGCCATGCCGGCGAAGTCTACGAGGTCACCGGACCTCGACTCCTCACGTTCGCGGCGGCTGTGGACGAGATCGCCAGCGCCGCCGGACGCCCGATCCGGTTTGTCCAGATCCCGCCCGAGGCCTTCGCGGCCGGGGTGGCGGCGGCGGGCCTACCGGAAGACATCGCGTGGCTCCTCAACTATTTGTTCGCCACCGTTCTTGACGGACGAAACGCCTACACCACCGACGGCGTCCGCCGCGCGTTGGGGCGAGAGCCAAATGACTTCGCAGACTTTGCGCGTCGCGCCGCCGCGACCGGGCTGTGGCAGGCGCCTGCGCTGACGACGAGCGGTACATGATGGCCGGCTGGAGAGCAGGCGGGCCGCAAGACGCTTCCCAACCATTTGCTGCCGGCTATCGTCCGACAGGGGCCGTCCACCGCCCCTCACACCTAGGCCCCGTCGATGCCACCGGTCGCGCGCTTCTTGTTTGGACCGATCCTATGTCTCTGCGCCTGCGCTCCGGCCAGCGTTGCGGAATCCGTCCGAGCGCTCGACGGCCGTGCAATTCCGGTGGAAGAGCTGGATGACTTTCTGCTCCAGACGATGGATTCGCTAGGAATCCCGGGTGTGTCGATTGCCCTCATCAACGACGCTGACGTGGTCTTTCACCGCGCACTCGGAGTGACCGATCTCGACCATCCGACCGATGTGAACGATGGAACGATCTTCGAAGCGGGCTCGCTCACGAAACCCGTGTTCGCGTATCTCACGATGCGGTTGGTCGAGCGGGGGCTGCTGGCGCTCGACGATCCCCTTACTCGGCACGTATCGATGACCGAACTCTGGAATGGGTGGTACAGCAATATCGCCGGGGATGAACGCCACCACGGGATCACCCCCAGAACCGTGCTCGCGCACACCACCGGATTACCGAACTGGCGCTGGGAAAACGAGCCGGAAGAACTCACGCTCGCGTTCGCGCCGGGCTCCCGCTTTTCGTACTCGGGCGAGGGGTACGAAATGCTGGCCGATGTGATCGCTCGGCTGAAGGGTGTGGATTTGCTCGGCCTCAACGACCTCTTCCTCGAGGAGGTGGCGATCCCGCTTGGCATGACCAACGCTTCGATCGCTCCGAACGCAAACCTGGCGGGACGCAAGGCCACGGGACACGTAGAGGGACGGGTGTCGGAGACGGATTGGTGCTGCAATGGCCGGGAGTTCATGGCCTCCGGCGGTCTCCACACGGAGGCGCGAAGCTACGCGAACTTTCTGATTGGAATCATGCGTGGCCAGGGCCTCGAGGCATCGACGACGCTCGAGTTGCTGACCAAGCACGTAGATCTTCCCGCCACCGCGCCGGCCCGGATGGACGACGGCGTCACAGGCTGGAGCCTTGGATTCGGAGTGCGACCCTCGCCGGCCGGCGTGCTCCACTCGCATGGCGGGTCGAATATCGGATTTCGGTCGGCCTTCGTGATTCAGCGAGACCGCGGGTGGGGCTATGTGCTCCTCACCAACAGCGATCGGGGACACGAGCTCGACCGGAGACTGCAGGCTCTACTCTTCTAAGCAGGCCAGCGCGACGGGGACACACGTCAATCAGCTCGCATGGCCTCCATGGGGCTCACCTCGGCGGCGCGCCAAGCGGGCACCCACGCGGCCACCATGGCGACGCCACTCAACAACAGAGCGACGGCCACGAACGTCACGGGATCCAGCGAGGGGACTCCGAACAGGAAGCCGGATATGAACCGCGTCAGGATGACGGCCGTGACGGTCCCGAGCACGATCCCGAAGCCGGCCAGCTTCGCCCCTTCCACGACGACACCAGACCAGATCTGATGACGAGCGGCGCCGAGTGCGCTCCTGATTCCGAACTCACGCGTACGACTTCCAACCGAGAACGCGAGCACGCCACCGATGCCGACCGAGGCGATGACGAGCGCGAGGGCGGCGAAGGAGCCAAGCAACATCGTGTTTAACCTTCGCGGCGCGACGGATTCACTGCCTAGATCCGCAATCGTCGCGATGTTGACGATCGGTTGATTCGGATCGCGCGCTTCGATCGCGGCACGAACACCCGGCAGGACGGCCGCTGGTTCTCCGCCTAGCCGGATGACCAGCGAGCCGGTATAGAACGGTGTGACCTGGCGATAAGGGTTGTACATCGTGTGGATCACATCAGCATCCAAACCGCCGTCCCGAGTGTCCGCAGCCACGCCGACGACCGTCCGCCAGTCCTGGCTCATGCCGATAAACCTCAGGACATCGTCGGTCCACGCGATACGCCGGCCGATCGGATCGCGTTCTCCAAAGTAGGCCCGGGCCATTGACGCGTTGATCACCACGACCCCCTGCGCATCCTCTATATCGGTCGATACGAACTCGCGGCCACGGACCATTTCGATGCCCATCGTCTCGAAGTAGCCCGGGGACACGACGCGAAAATCCGCCCTGGGGATCGGCCCGCCTGGCGCGAGCTCATGGCCCTCTACCGTCATCTCTGTCTGAGTCGTGAACGTCGAGGTGGCGGCGAGCGGGATCGAACTCGTCAGCGACGCGGCGTCGACCCCCGGCAGCGCACGGACGTCATCGAGGATACCCAAGTAGAGGCTGCGCATTTCAGTCGGCATCCGGCCTCCAATACTGGCCGGAATGTCCATGCTCAGGATCTGGCCGGTGTCGAACCCAGGGTCCACTCGATTCAGGTGCATCATCGTGCGCAGGAGTAGCCCCGCCCCGATCAGAAGCACGAACGACGTTCCGATCTGTGCCACGACGAGTCCGCGTTGTACCCGCCGGGCTCGCGAGCCCACGGTCGACCGGGCGCCGCTTCTCGTAAGGTCCACGCGGTTGCCGTCCGGTAACGGCGGCAGAAGCGTAAAGAACACGGAGGCCGCGATCGCCGCGAGAAGCGCGAAGCCGAAGACGGAGGGATCGAGTGCGATCTCGGACGCTCGCGATGTGAAGCGCTCAGCGAAGCTGACGAGCAGACCGAGGCCAACGGATGCCATAAGCAGCCCGAGCGCCGCGCCGACGATCGCGAGAACGAGGTTTTCCACGAGGAGCGCTCGCCGCAACGCGGCCCGGCTCCCGCCGAGCGAAGCCCGCACCGCCAACTCGTCTTCGCGACGAAGCACTCGGGTCAACGTCAGGTTGGCCAGGTTGGCGCACGCGATGATCAGCACGAGCGACGCCGTGGCGAGGAGAACGAGCAGTGTGGGGCGCGCCCGCGAGGTTAGCTGTGTCTTGAGAGGTGTGACCGAGACCGCGAATCCGGCCCCAGCATCGTATGCCTCGGGGTGGTCCGCGTGGATTCGCGACGTGATCACAGACGCCTCCGTGAGGGCCGACTCGACCGTTGCTCCGGGCGAGAGCTTTGCGAACACTTCCGTCATACGATGGTCGCGGTCATCGCTCATCGACGCGTCCAGGTGGTGCGGACTCGTTGCCATGTTTACATAGATGTCGGTCCGTTCGGGATACGGAGGTGCGGGCTCAGCGATTCCGACAAACGTTGCCGTGAGTCCGTTGATTTCCACCGTCGTGCCGATGACGTTGGGATCGGCGCCGTATTCGCTTCGCCAGTACGCATCCGAGAGAACAATGACCGCCGGAGCAGCCCCTCCGTCGTCTTCGCGCCCGACCGTGCGGCCGACGGTGGCAGAGAGTCCCATCACATCGAAGTAGTTGCCGGTCACGATTCCGGCACGAACGCGGCGGGGCGTCTCATAGCCGAGCACCGTGAACGTGAGCGCGGAAAACTCCGCGACCGCCTCGAAAGATCGAAACCCTTGCCGGTAGTCGTCGATCTCCGCGACCGAGAACAGCGCGTTTTCGATGCCGGCCAGACGCGCAGAATGTCGCAGGTACACGAGGCGGTCACCGTCCTCGTGTGGAAGGGGGCGAAGGAGCACGCCGTTGACTGCGCTGAACATCGCCGTGTTCGCGCCGATTCCGAGGCCCAACGTGACGACGAAGACCGTCGCGTACCAAGGGTTCTTGATAAGGCCACGTGTCGCGAGGCGCAGGTCCCTCCGGATCGCATCGAACATCTTCTCTACTCCTCTACTCTTCGGGCCTAGGTGTCGATCGGTCGGAAAACGGATGTCGATCTTTTGTCGCGAACCGCGTCGATAACCCGACCAACGCTCGCGTGCCCTTCCGACTCGCAACGTCGTCGTCGCCACCCCCGCATCGGACAAGACATCCCACCAGAAGCGGACCGCTCCAAAGGGGCGCCCGCCGTATCGTGGCTCCGAGCGTTGACGAGACCAATACCGAATCAATTGCGGGCCGAATTCGTGTCTAAACCACCGCGGATAGGCTCGAAGGAGCCCCCGATAAAACAGGGGGGTAACCCTCCTTCTTTCTGCGAAGCGCGCCCGCTGGTTCACTTCAGTGCTCTCATCAGGCTGGTCGCTTGTATTCCGCTCGTCGACGCATCACCGCACGCGCGACATCCAGGTCGGACTCCATACGGGCGATCTCGCCCTCGAGGACTTCCGTCCCGCGCGTCGTGATCGCATAGAAGCGCCAGCGTGCCCCTGGCTCCCCATCCCCCGAGCCCTCTGGCGCATCGGTTTCGCGAATCAGGCCGTCCTTGGTCATCCGTCGGATGCCCGCGTAGAGAGTCCCAGCCCCGAGAAGGACTGCGCCCTCCGTACGCTCTTCGACCATCCTCTTTATCCGATAACCGTGGGCCACCTCGTGCGTCAGGCTGAGGAGGATATGGAACGTCGCCGGGGTAAGCGGGCGGGTCGGTCGGTCGTCCGGCTGGCTCATGAACACTCCGTGGGATGCGTCCGCTCAGGACCTCTCGCGCCGACAACCTATCGACGAGCGATTATCGATGATCGACTATCGATGGTCGATATAGCGACTCGGCGGGGTGCCGGTCAAGTGGGTCGCGCGGCTCCTGAAGCGACCTTCTCCCGCCGAGGCCTCCTCACCTGGCTCGCCGCAGCATCTCGATGATTTCGTCCGTCGCGGTCCTGACGAGGTCAGCCGCCGAACACCGACAAGCCTCCTTGGCGCGATCGGCGATATAGGCACCTGCGCGATATCCGATCCAGCGCCGCCCGTCCGGGTGCTGAAACATCCACGTCTGATAGGTCGCCAAGTTGGGCACTTCGAGTAGTTCGTCGACCCAACCATCCGCCTCCGTCGAATCGTAGTGCCCCCAGGGGGGATCGGATCCGGTCACGTCGCGCGCGAAGACCGTCGCGAGCCCCTCGCTGACCGCTGCGTCGATCATCCGCGATCCGGCCGTCCCGCCTTCGACCGTCCAGCCTCGCGCGAGGTGGTGGATCTCGTGCGCAAGCGTGGCGCGGAGATGAGTCCGAGCGATCGCCGCTACACCCCCCGGCCGCGCTGGATCTACGGTCCATGCGATGCGGCCCGGCGCGGCCGCGAGGCCGCCGTCACCGGTCTCCGGGATCACACCGGGTCCAGCCTCGACCGTCACCGTGATGAGGGTCGGGAGCCCCTCGAGAATACCGGACAGCTCTGCTACGGTCGCCTCTCCGATGTCCCGGATCAGCCCTCGCTCCTCAACCGCAAATGCGTGCGCTGCGGAGTCGATGAACCGAAACTCGACTCGAGTCGTTTCCTGCGCCCACCCCATCCAGGGGACCGCAAGGACGAGCAGTCCTGCGAATCCAGCACCCAGCGCCGTGCGGATATCTCGTTGCGACATGACCGGCTCCCATCCACTTGTTCGCCCCCCTGGAGAGGCGGTTCGATGTCCTCTATTCGACATGGTATTCTCGAACGCTCGGACACGGCGGACTCGCTTCGGGTTGTGCGCGATAGCTGCAGGTCTCGAGGTCGGACGATGCTGCGGTGTGCAGAACCGAGAGCCCGTGCGGTTGACCTGAGTGTCGTCTCACGTTCAAGTCTCGGCAACGACGAACCCCCCGTGACAAATGAAGACGTTTCGCATCACCACAAGTACGGGCTGCACCCAGGTTCGCCGATTCCTGGCGGGTCTCGTTTTCATGAACGCGACGGCATGCTCGGCCGCTTCGGAGCCCTCCGAATGGGCAGGGACCATCACCGACAGCGCCGGCGTGCTTCTGGTGACGAACCCGGAGCAAGGGCTGTGGACCGAGTCGAACGCCTGGACGGTCGTGGAGGATTTTCGAATCGGGGAGGCCGGCGGAGACCCAGACTACCAGTTCGGGCAGGTCGGATCGATCGCCGTGAGCTCGTCCGGCGACATCTTCGTTTCGGACCGGCAGGCCAGCGAGGTGAGGGTGTTTTCTCGGTCTGGCACCTACCTACGCACCATCGGTGAACCCGGTTCAGGCCCCGGGCAGTTCGCGCCTTCCGCGATGGAAATCATGATGTCGGCTGGCGACACGCTGATCGTCCCGGACGTCTCGAACCGGCGCATCAGCCGGTTCCTGCCCGATGGCACTTTCGCGGGCAGCGCGGTCATCGGCCCGGCCGTCGGACAGCCCATGAGATTCAACTGGAACCCGGCGTCGCACCACATGGCCGTTCAGGTGCGCCCCATCGGCTCAGAATCGCGCCCCGTGACGAGTACCACCGACGCGATTCGGCTAGTCGAGACCTCCGGCACCATGACCGATACCCTGCTGGACCTGCCCTCCGGCGGCTTGTTCCAAGAGACGGGTCTTCGCTTCTTCACGCCCGAGCCGATGTGGGACATCGGCGATTCACTCACCGTGCTCTCGGCGATCAACAGCGAATACCGCATCCTACTTCACGATCGAAACGGTGCGCTACGACGCGTCATCACCCGCCCCTTCAAGCTGCGGGCGATCGGCGATCGTGACATCCGGGCCCTGTTTGTCTATCTGGATCGGAGATGGCTCGATGCGGGAGTACCACCCGAGCGTTTGCCCCGAAACCACAGTCTCGTGGGCTTCGCGGACTTCTTCCCCGCCTTCTATACGTTTCAAACCGGATACCGGGGAACGCTCTGGGTTCAGCCGGTCCAGTCTCCTGCCGATCTCTCCGACGACGAGATCGAGGGGTACAACTTTCTCGAGGACTTCGGTGCCTCCGGGTGGGATGTTTTCGATGCGGAGGGGAAGTATCTCGGCGTCGTGACCATGCCTCACCGATTCCAGCCGCGCTTGTTTCTGGAGGATCGGATCTACGGTGTGTGGCGCGATGAACTGGACGTGCAATACGTCGTCCGTCTGAAGATCGTAGATGCATGAGGCCCGCGTCGGGCGAGCCGCGAGAACTCAGCTAGACGAGCCGGCCGAGTACGGGGTTCGACTCAGTGAGAACCGGTGCTGGTAGCCGCTCGGGCAGCGGACTCCCAGGCCGGCACGCCGTCTCGCTTGTAGATGATCCCATCCTTAATGACGTCCGTTACGTATCCAAGCACATTGATGTCGAAGAGTGGATTCCCGTCGACGACGATGATGTCGGCGAGTTTGCCCGGCTCGATCGTTCCGGTTTCGCGGAGCCCCAACACCTCCGCCGACACCTTCGTGGCGGCCGAGATGGCCTCGATCTCGGTCATTCCCATGTCGACCAACGCCGAGACTTCTCTCCAAGCTGACTCCGCATGGAAATTGAGCGGTGATCCCGTGTCGGTTCCCATCGCCATCAACGCGTCGGCATCGATGAACTGCCGTGCGGCCTTTTCGCTGTTTCGAATCTGGCGGGGTGTGCTTCGAAAATACGGGCGCCGCCAAAAATCATCCTTCGTGTACGAATTAAGCACCTGTTCGCGGATCTCGGGCGGGAAACTGTTCAAGATATCCGGATCCCACAGACGCTCTGGGAACGCGAGGGTGGCCGGGTACACCCAGATTCGGTGTGAAATGGTCTGGACGACGGGAATCCCGTTCATCGCGATGTGATCGACCAACTCTTGGGAGTAGGCGGGCACACTTCCTCCCGAACCCGCGTGCTGCAGTACATCACATCCACCGCGGATCGCCGCCCACACGACTTCTTCCTCATATACATGACAATGGATCTTGACGCCTGCTGGACCGGCGACCGATTTGATGGCGCGAAAGTCCTCTTCGGTCGTTCCGATCCAAGTCTTGATGACATCTACGCCCGCGTCGATGAGGCTTTGCGCACGGTCGCGCGCCTCCTCCGGTGTCGTGTGCAGGACGCGCAGCTCATCGGGCAGGAAGTCCCAGGCGTAGCGCGTCACCCAGGGACCGCTCACCAGCAAACGAGGACCGGGCACCTCGTTCGCGTTTACGCGATCGCGAAACGCCAAGCTCGACATGGGTGCGGAGAGATCGACGCCCGCGGTGACGCCCGCGGCGAGCAACTGCTTGGCAGACGTCTCGTAGACCAGGTCGTCGTGACCTTCGAACCACGGGAACCAATCGTTGTAGTCGCCGTGACCGAGGATCATGATATGAACGTGGGCGTCGACCATCCCGGGCATCATCGTCTTGCCCGCCGTGTTGATGATCCGGGCGTTCGCGGGGATCTCGATTTCGGAGGCCGGCCCGACGGCGACGATTCGATTCCCTTCGATCACGACCGCTGCATGATGGATGGGGTTGCCTTCGTAGCCATCGAGCAGCTGCCCACCGACGAGTGCGATCGGGCGTTCCCGATCTTGAGCCTGGACCGGGGCGGTGGTGAGCGCGAACAAGGCGGTGAGCGCAACGAGGGGCCGGCGTGCCGAGATCATCGTTCCTCCTATCGAATCCTACGTAGGACGAAATCCAGTGATCGCTCACCTGGCTTCCGCGTAGGCCTTGAAACGATGAACTTTCGTCGAAGGAACGCCCCTGGACAAGGCCTCACATCTTCAATTCCCGATGATCTGCATGAGCAACCTCAGTGGCCGCGTTGCGGACACCTTCCGTTGACCACTCGGCCCTCAACGCCGTGACTTTGGTCGATCCGGGTGGCGCGGTGCGCCGGCACCCAGCGCGCTAGGAGCGCGACCCCGATGAGAACGGCCGCCACGGTCGAGGTCGTTCGATTGAACGCGCTTGGAAATGCGCGCGGCCCACGCGCTCCGGCGCCTCTCGGCCTTAGTTTGTCCGGATGGACAGCTTTGCGAATCTCCTCCATGAGCTCCGGCGGCGGCGCGTGTTCCGGGTCGCGGCTGCGTACGCCGTCGTGGCTTGGTTCGTCATTCAGGTGGCCGAGATCGCGTTTGACGCGTTCGAGCTGCCGGCCGGCGCGATGCGCGTTGTCATCATCATTGCCTTGGTCGGGGCCCCGATCGCCGTCGCGTTGGCTTGGGCCTTCGACCTCACGCCGACGGGTGTCGAACGAACGGGTGTTGCCGGCGCAGACGCGGAGACACCAAGCGCAACGTCGACCTCCCGACCGCGGAAGCTCGTTGCTGGGACCGTCGTCGTGGCGGGGCTCGCCGCGGCCGTGCTCACGGTGCTTCGTATCGCGCCCCAGGGCGCGCCGGCCATCGAGGGGGACCCGCGTCAGAGCGTAATGGTCTTTCCGTTCGAAAACGTGACGAGTGTCGAGGAGTGGGACTATCTCGAGGACGGCGCGATGAATCTGCTGAGTCTCGCGCTTACCCAGTGGGACGACATGCGCGTCTTCGACGACGAACGCACCGGGTCGATCCTAAGGCGACGGAACGTGACGGACGCCTCCGACCTCGATCTCGACACCGCGATCGAGATGGCTCGCGAGGCAGCTGTCGGAACGTTCGTGCTCGGAGAGCTCCGTCTCGAGGGCGACTCGCTCGCGATCGAAACGAAGATCTACGACACGAAGAGCGGGGATCGGCTGACGACGGAGATCGCCCGTGTGATCCGAAGCGGAGATCCTCGCGCGCCGTTCAACACGCTGGCGGCGGAGATCCTCCAGATCAGCGGCGCACCGCCCGGCGAACGGCCGGACCTGCTCGCCCAGACGACCCGATCGCTCGAAGCTTATCGAGCCTATCTCGCCGGAACGCGCGCGTTTCAACAGTTCCAGATCGACTCGGCAAGCGCGTACCTCCTTCGAGCGGTCGCGCTCGACTCGACCTTTGCGCTCGCCTATCTCCGGCTCCACGACGTC
This sequence comes from Gemmatimonadota bacterium, assembly GCA_029262175.1. Taxonomy (GTDB): domain Bacteria; phylum Gemmatimonadota; class Gemmatimonadetes; order Palauibacterales; family Palauibacteraceae; genus Palauibacter. Next base: position 13,556 of record JAJCZV010000035.1, on the reverse strand, counting down.
GACGGTTTTGCGGGGATCGAGGCAGATCCACGACGACGGCGTGAGTGGATCGCCAAGGCCGTCGCGCACAGCGACGGACTTCCACCGCGCTATGCGTCGCTCGTTCGATTTCATGAAGCCTATGCGAGCGGCCGTTTTCAACAAGCGCGTGCGGTGGCGGAGCAGATGATCGCTCGAGATTCGACGGACGTTGAAGCTTGGTACCAACTCGGCGAAGCGCACTTCCACCACAACCCGGATCGCGTCCCGCACGCCGACTCGCTCGGGGACATGCAGTCGGCGTTGTCGGCCTTCCAAAGAACGATCGAACTCGACCCCGAGTACGTCCTCGCGTACCAGCACGTGGTCGATGTCCTTGCGAGCTGTGCGGCCGACGCCCCGTGGCTCTGCCTGGACGATCGCACCGCCTACGCGGCACGCGAAGACCTCGTCGAGGAGTTTGGTGCGGAGGCCATCGCGGATCGCCGGGCTCGATTTTCGCGCGATCGTCTCGCCGCGAGCTACGACTGGGTCTCGGCCTCCCCACGGTCCGAGCGTGCACATAACACGCTGCTCCAAATCCTTCTGTCCGAACAGCGGACCGACGAAGCTGCGCGCCATATCGAGACGCTCAGGGCGCGAGGCCTCGTCACGCTCGCGACGGTCTGGGATGGGCGAAGGGCGCTGGCTGCCGCCGATTACGGCGCCGCGGCCGCCAACGTGGCGACTCTGATGGCGGAGCCACAGAACCTACGGGACGCATTTGCGAGCGATCCTGAATGGATGCTTGGCGCGCTGTATGGAGGGGCTCGGAGGGACCTCACCGCTCAGGCGCTCCAAGGTTTGCTCGCGATGGTTCCCACGGACACCATCGTCGGACCAGACAACATCGCGTGGACCAAAGGGCTTTTCGAGCAGTTCCAGATGGTCAACGTCGACGCGACGCTCGGTCAGCGCGTCGACCTCCTCGCGGGCGAAACTCACGCGTTGCTCGATGCGCTCGACGCGAGCTACGAGCCGGGTACTGCCGCCCACGAAACCCATTGGCTCGCATCCGGACCGTCCGTGCTGGCCACCTATCTCGCGACGGGCGACGGGACACTCCTGTCGCGGTTTGTCGCGTTCGCCGATACGGCGCGATCGCGTACCTGGCGGACAATAGAAGCGTTTTTGGCGTTGGAGCGGGGCGACACGACGGCCGCTCGCACGGCCCTCCAAACTCATTTTGTGGATCGTGACGATGTCGAAATCTCTGGAGATCCGGGCGCCGTGAGGCTTTTTGCTTGGGCCGTCCTTCAAGAACGCCTTGGAGACCTGGAAGAAGCTTTGGCCTCCTTCGCGCTATTCGATACGGAGGCATCCTTCGACCTGAACACCGTCCTTCACGTCCGTTCATGGTACGAACGCGGACGGCTGCTCCAGGCCCTGGACCGGCCGGCGCAAGCGGCGGAGCAATACGAACGCTTCGTGTCCGCGTGGGCAGGTGGCGATGAAGTGGTACAACCTCTCGTCGCTCAGGCGGCCGCGACCCTCGCGAAGCTGGATACCGGCGGCTAACTGGCGGCCACTTCCCGCAGCGAGCGAATCGATCCGGCAAGAGCGGGAAGCCGGACGCTCCTGAGTCCGGCCTCCCCTGAGGCTCCTACTTGTTGGCCATCTGCGGCTCCCGAGCGAGGCTACCCGCTTGCTTCACCCAGTTGTCGCGACTGATCCGACCCTTGAAGACTTGAAGGCGGTCGTCCACATGGTCGATATCGGGCCTTCTCCAGTCGGCGACCTGCCAGAAGTAGTAGACGCCAATGCCGTGTAGCATCTTCTCCAGCTTGGGTCCGACGCCGCTGATCCGCTTCAAGTCGTCTGGCTTCCCCTGCGAGGGCGACGTGAGGAGGTTTCCGCCGGGCTTGCGCGGCGCCGCTTTTTCGCGCTCGACCGGCCTGGTCTTTAGCGCCTCCTCGACGTTGTCGAGACGCTTGTAAACGCCCGAGAAGTCGGGTGCCCGTTGCGGCTGGATCCGCGTTTCCAGTCGTTTCACGGCGTCAGCCAGCGTCTTGACGCGGGTATCGACGGTAGGGAGGTCGGCGTTGCGCAGCGCCCGCACCCGCTGATCCACCTCCGTGACCTTCTTCTCAACTGGTGTAAGATCGGTAGGCTTGACCGCTGCGATCGCCTTCTCGATTCTGGCCAGCCGTTGCTCAATCCCTGACATCTTTCCGTTCCCCAATCCCTTCACCGACTGGCTCACATCGCCGAGACGTGCTTCCACGGGGCCCAGATCGGCAGGCTTGATCGCGTCGATCGCGGTCCGCAGGGATCCCACGGACTTCTCTAACCCACTGATATCCGTTGGCCGCAGCGTTTCCACCCGAGCGTCTACCGCACCGAGCTTCGCCTCGAGGCCGGTAAGGTCCACGTTGCGCAGCGTAGCGACCCTCGCTTCGATGTCTTCGAGCTTCGCCTGCACCGAGGTAAGGTCCGCCGGCGGGATCGCCGAAACCGCGCTCGTGACCGCTGCCACCTGCGACTCGATTCCCGACACGTCGACGTTCTTCAGCTTCGCCACGGCGCCATCGAGCGAACCGAGCTTCGACTCCACAGCCTTGAGGTCCGCCGGTCTGATTTTGCTGACGGAAGTACCAAGCTCGGTCAGCCGGTCTAGAACCGGTTCGATCGACACCGGTTTGATGTCCGCGAGCTTGCTGAGAACATCCTTCCGCCAAACGAGTTCGTCCACGATACGAGCTTCCAACTGGGCCTTTTCGGCCTCGAGCGCCGCCAAGCGCGCTCCCATGTCGGCCTTCTCGCTTCTCAGGCCATCGAGCTCCGGCATGGCACGCTCGTAGATCGCGTACTCGGTGGAGACGTCAGCGAAATTACGACGCGTCCACCAGTAGCCCAACGCGCCCCCAGCCAGAGCGGCCAACACCAGAAGTCCGAGAATTTCGGCGATCAAAAAGCCCATTCAGTCCTACCCTTTCGTTGTGAGGAAGTCGCCTCGACCAGCAGACGGAAGCGATTAGTTGTCGTCGAGCGTGACTCGGAGCTCGATGCGACGGTTCCGAGCCCGGCCCTCGAGCGTGGTGTTGCTCGCCACAGGGTTGGCCTGCCCAAAGCCGACCGCGACCAGACGATCAAGTGAGAAACCACGGATTCCCAAGGCTTCCCGCACCGCTTCCGCGCGCGCCGCGCTAAGACGTTGGTTGGCGTCGGCGTTTCCTGTGTTGTCCGTGTGACCCTCGACGCGAAGCGTGCCGGGGCACGTCCTTGCGGCCTCGACGATCCGGTCGAGGAGCGGCCCGGTCGTGGACACGATGGTGGCGCTGCCGGAGGCGAACTCGATCCGCGAGTTTTCGAGGAGGGACGCGAGCCGTCCCTCGCACGCGGCGGCATCTTCGGCGATCAGGACGTGCACATCACCGAGCGAACCCGAGGGCAGCGGAGGTTGGACGAGCGCGCGGATTTGGGATTCGAACGCGCGTGAGACACGGCATTGGACGGAGAAGGTTCCGCCAGTTAGCGCCGCCCCTCCGGTCTCACAAAGCGACGCAACTTTGGCCACCCGACTGGCCATCACATCGAAGCTGGCGGGCACACCTTCGGGGGCGAGGGTGAGTTGATCAACGACCCTGACGACTCGTCCCCCGTCCACGGCCTCCTGAGCCACGTCGAGCAGCGTCGCTCGCATCGCCTCCCCGTGGACCTGGCCGTTCAACGTGAGAACATCCCCATCGGTCGTCCCCCGTAGGTCGGGCCAAGCCACCCGTCCGGCTTCGAACGCGCCGGAGACCGAGATGGCGCAGGTCTTCTCACCTAGCCACGTCGGACAGGTCGCCGCGCGCGCGACCTCGAGGGCGCCGCCACCGGCCGACGCCGACGGCGCGGATCCCGAGAGAACGGCTTTCTGACCCGATACGGAAAGCTCGGCCCAGCCGAACTCGGCCGCCTCGAGCGCTGCGCCGATGTTCGTCCGCGCGTGCTCCTCGATCCAACTGTTCGCAAACCGCGTCACGCCGAACAGTGCGACCACGAACAAACCGAGAGCGGGAAGAAGACCCCGGTAGAGAAAGGGCCACCGCGGCGAGTCTAGGCGGCGGACGCTGCGTGCTCTGGTCGGATAAACGGAGACTACGGGGGTCCTCTGAGTGGCGTCTGCGGCTCTCACGACTCTTTCCACAACTGATCCTCTGCGCTGACATGGGACGGCCGATGATGGTGTCTTCAGCGATTTGGACCGGATCCAGAGCGAGAAGTCACATCGGAGGGCCCCACTCAGAGGGCTCGGTCGACTCGAGATGTCCAGAGCCTGCCCGTTTTGACGCGAAGCCTCTCGGATTGCCAACACTGGGAGGAACCATGTATCGAAGGATCTTGGCGGTTTGTCTGGTCGTGTCGTGTCTGCCGGGACCAGCCCTTGGTCAGGGCGCTCGCCGTTCCGGGCCGCCTGCCGCAGGTCGGGTGCCATTCGAGTTCGCCGGTCAGCCGGTGACGCACACGTACGCGTCCCAACTTGCCGGCGGGCCGCTTCTCGATTTCCGACGCGTCGCGAGTCCGTCCGGGTCCGGCTTCGTAGGGGGCCAGGTGCTCCTCACCTACGCCAAGAATGGGAAGGTGATAGAAGCCCGCGTGAGCGACACACCGTCATCAGAAGGTGGCCGCGGCTCGCTCAGCGGGTTTGAAGTCCTTCAATGGACGGAAGCCACGATTCGGGGGACGGCCGCGGCGGACGGCACGCACCTGGTGCACACGGACTTCGACTTTTGGGCGCGCCAAGCCCTGCTCGAGGGCCGCGCTCGTTCGCTGGGGAGCGGGTCGCTCGAGGCGCTGGGGCGCGCGCGCGTCGAGTATGAGTACCGCTCGCCGAGCTCGCAGGGCATGACGGTGTTCGCCTACGCCCCCGGATCGCAGACGCCCCTCTCACAGCAGGACGTTGGAATCCCGATCGCGTCGACCAGCTCATCTTCGCCATCGGGAAGCCAATGTTCGGGGGTTGGAGATACGGTCGAGAGCTATCACGCGACGGGAGTGACCGTGACCAACGGAGCGGTCTTATCGTTGAATGCGCTCGCTGGGGCCTACTTCCTTGGAACGGGCAACGCGCCAGGCAGAGGGGCGACCGCTTTCGTCACTCTTCTTGGCGGGGCGGCGACCTACCTGACTGTCACCTACATGTCTCCGATGGTAGGAGATTTGGCCGAATCGCTTTGCGGCGCGGTCGCGGGCGCGCCGCCGGGGAGCCACGCGGTCCCCAGCATTGCGGATGTCCTGCCGGAGACTGGCGGCCAGTGGTCCGAGAAACTGGTCTGCAACACATGGGAGACCATTGCACTCCCAACCGGCCAGGAATCTGTTGCGTTTATCGCCGAGGACGGCCATCGCGATACAGAAATCACCCCGACCTCACAAGACATGGTCGTCTGTACCGACTATGTGATCTGGGTGGTGCCCGCAGCGGGCGTCACCCCATGACCGACGACGGGGAAACGAAGGACGACGAGCGCCCATTCTCCAGAAACGGATCGAGAGACACACCGACCCATGCCCGACCCCGCTAGACCCAATGCCGATCGGAGCTCCTGGCGGGTTCAGGAGCTGGGCCCGATGCGGGACCTACCCTTCGAGTTGGAATGCACGCAAGAGGAATTCAGAAGCATCGAGCGTGGGTTGGTGCCGGAAGAGATGGAAGACAAATGGTTCGCCTTCGTCGAGGATTGGACGCTTTACTGGCACCGAAGCTGGACAGGCCTCTGCGTCTACGCCATTCAATTCCAGCCAATTGCGGGAGGAGTTCGGGCCCTGCGCGCGCGCGTTTGTTCCGACACCGCCGCCTACCGCGCAGCCGATGATCACGCGGAGGCGGCATGGCTCGAGCGGTTGATCCGGACCTGGTTGCTAAAACGCGTTTAGCTTCGGCGATCGATCACGTCTCGGTCCGCGGATGGCTGACCACAGTGGGACATCCCTCAGGGCAGACGGCCGAACGCTTCCCGCATGAGGGAAAGGCGACGGGCATCCGCGAGTCCGTACGATTCGAATTGCGGTAACACCTCGCCGAGGAGTGCCCGCGCGGAATCCGTCTCATTGACCGCGACGAGGGCGACGGCCAAACCTCCGGAGGCTTCGAGGAAGGTGGCTCCGCTCCGCCCCACACGAGGCTCCGCAAACGCGACGGCTGCTTCGAACAACTTCACGGCCGCCGGTGCGTCCCCGCTGTACAACCGCGCCCACGCTTCAATCTGGTCGAGGTCGTTGAGCTCTTGTGTCGGCTCCCCCGCGGACGTCGCCTCGGCCAGGGGTCGTAGGGACGCAATCGAGTCCAGCGCCGCGGCGGCGGACTGCGCGTCCAGCAAGAAGTTGATGCGCTGGGTGCGCGCCGAGATCGAGCCCCGCGTGCCAAATGTCGCGTCCTGCCCCACGGCCTCCTGGATCGCGATGGCCTCATCGAGAAGCCGGTACGCGACGCTGGGCTCGCCGGCCTGGCGACGAAACACCGAAAGGTTGCGGAGCGCGTTGGCCACGGCGACGTGGCCTTCCCCGTAGGTCGCCCGATATTCGGCGACGCTTTGTTCCGCCAAGTCGATGGCCTCACCCAACCGGCCTTGCTTGGCCACCGCGGTCGCGAGGTTGTTCAGGTTGGTCGCCACACCGGCGGACGGCTCCTGGATCATGCCCCGCCGCGCATCGAGTACTCGCACTAGCAGCCGTTCCGCGGCGGCGTAGTCCCCGAGGCCATCGTAGGCGGCAGCCAGGTTGTCGGAGACGGTGAGGACGTAGGGGTGTTCGGGTCCCACCGCCCCGTCGAGCTGTTCCAGGGACTGCTCAAACCACTCGCGGGCGGCTCGGTAGTCCCCGAGCCGCCAGTGGTGAATGGCCAGCGAGTTGTGCATGCCCGCGATGCCAATGCGCTCGTCGGCGGGTGTTCCGGGGTCGCTGTCGGCGAGGGTCAGCCGAATGTCGATCGCCTGTTGGATCAGCTCCACCCGCCGCCCTGGGTCGACCGTGACGCCGGCCAGATCCTGTAGGGCCTCCGCGACCGCCCGATGCCGCGCCCCGTGAACTCGTCTTTGTAATGCGAGGGCCTCTTGTGCGAGCGGTTCGGCGGTAACCCGATTGTCCCGGGCCCGAATCTTCACGAGTTGCTGCATCATCATCGCCGATGCCGAGTCGTCTCCGGCGATCAACGCCCGGTGGCCGGCAAGCGCCGCTTCCAAGAGTCGTTCTGCTTCGGGCATTCGATCACGAGCCAGATGCACGCGACCGAGGACCTCCTGCATTCGCGAGCGAAGGGCGGGAGCCTCGTCCAAGCCCTCGAGAACACGCGCCTCGGCCTGCTCGAGGAACGCACCCAAGCGCAGCGTGTCCGCGCCGGGGTTGATCGTCGGCGCGTTTTGTTCGAAGAGATCGACCATGAGTTCGACCACTTGATCGGACTCGGCGCGCGCCAAGCTGGCGGCGTTGCGTTCGCCCTCGAGCCGGCGAGCCTGCACGTAGGTCGTGCCGCCGAACGCGACCAAGCCAGCGACCGCGAGGCTCGCCAAGGCCACGCCCACCCGATGCCGACCGATGAATCGCGTGGTCCGATACGTCCAGGTGTCGGGACGAGCCTTTACGGGTTCGTGGTTCAGATACCGATGCAGATCAGCACTCAGCTCACCCGCCGATCCGTACCGACGACGTGCGTCCTTCCGAAGCGCCTTCTCGACGATGGTGGAGAGGTCGCGGTCCACCCCGATCAGCGGGTCCGGCTCGTACTCGACGATCGCCTGCTCCAGCGTGTACGGACTCGACGTCTTGTCGCCGTACGGGCTGCGGCCCGACAGCAATCGGTACAGCAGACCCCCCAGGGCGTAAACGTCGCTGGCGGTCGTAACCGGCTGCCCCGTCACCTGCTCGGGGGACGCGTATTCGGGCGTTAGTGCGCGGGCGGCCGTGATCGTGTGATCAGATTCGCTCTCCAGGATCTTGGCGATGCCGAAGTCCAGGAGCTTGGGTCGTCCCCCGTGAGTGACCAAAATGTTGGCGGGCTTGAGGTCGCGGTGAACGACGAGGTTGTGGTGCAGGTACTGTACGGCCTCACACACGCGACGGAAGAGTTCGACCCGCTCTCTGGGGGTCATGCCCTTTGCGTCGCAATAAGACGTGATCGGATCCCCGATCACCAACTCCATGACCAGATACGGCTGTTGTTCGATCGACCCGCCATCCAGTAGCCGCGCGATCCCGGGATGCTCGAGCCGCGCCAAGATCCGACGCTCCTCCTCGAAGCGGCGGTGGGAGTCCGCGTGGCCAAGTCGACGGGCGAGCACCTTCACCGCGACGGAGTGTTCGAACACACCGTCGATTCGCTCGCCTAGATACACGAGTCCCATCCCCCCCTCGCCAATCCGTCGCTCGAGCCGGTAGGACCCGACGACGCGGCCGACCCAGGGGTCATGCTCGGGCGCGGATGCGGACATCGAAACCAACTTGGCCTCGATGTCCAATGGCCCCTCCTCGACTTCTGCGAGCATGGCCCGCACTTCGTCCGCCACCCCTGGAAGACGCGTCATGGAAGGGTCGTTGGCGATCGCCAGGTCGAGGTACGCGTCGCGCTCGGAGGCCCCCCTGAGAAGGGCCTCGGTGAACAACCGCTCGATCAGCGACCAGCGTGCGGGATCCATGGTCACGTTAGCCCGAGATCGGCCTTGACCTCTTTGCGCAACCATGCCTGAGCAGCCGTCAGGTCGCGTTGCACGGTCTTGGACGACACTCCGAGCGCGTCTCCGATCTCGATGAGCCCCAGACCCACGAAGTACCGCATCTCCACACAACGAGCGCCGCGCGGATTGATCGATGCCAACCGATCGAGCGCGTCATCGAGTGCGACAAGTTCTTCGGCTTGCTGAGAACTCAGCAGATCTCTCGCTTCATCCAGCGAAAGGGGCACTACCCCCCCGCCCCTCTTGTCGCGTTTGCGGCTGCGCGCGTAGTCGACCAACACTCGTCGCATGGTGGTCGCGGCAATCCCGAAGAACTGACTCCGATCAGCGGGCGTCAGGTTGTGTTGTTTGGAGAGGCGTAGGTAGGCCTCATGAACCAGACCCGTGGTGTCGAGCGTAGCACCACGGCTCTCGTTACGCAGGTGAGAACGAGCCAGAATCTGGAGCTCGTCGTATAGGAGCGGGACCAACTCGTCGAGGGCGCCGTTCCGGCCTCGCCGCAACTCGCCCAACCACCGGGTCACTTCACCGCTCATCGCTACCATCTTGCCTGGGGGAGGTTTCGCGGAACCTCGATCCACGTAGGCCCCACCGCAACCAAGTCCCTCGTCTAGCAATTCCAGCGCCCACGTGCCTTCAACTGGTTCCGTGGACGCTGGTCCCATGAACCCCGCTGCGAGCATGGTGCCAAGTCTTAGGGTGCGCGCGAGCGACTCGACGCACAGGTGCTCAGTTGGACATGGAGTGTCCAGGTCGACGGTGCCACGACGCGAAGCATGATGTTCTTATCGCACCTCGAGCGAAGTCGCGGGCTTCCGGGAGAGCGCCTATGCAGTCGAACGGAGAGTTCGGGGCCACGTTGGCTAGCTACGCGGTAAACTCCGATTACATCCAGCGCTCTCTGTACCTCTCGGTGGCAATCCGTCTATGGGCTCTGCCGCTGTGGTGGATCGGTGGCAAAAGCGCGGTTGCGGGAGATCCATGGTGGTTCCCGCTCATGATGGCCGCCGCGGGAGCCGGCTTGGTGGTCATCGGCGAAGTGGTGAGACGCCAACGCCAATCGGTCCTTGGGCTGCTTGTCACGCTCTATGAACGCGGCATGGAGGTCGAACGAGCTCGAGAACCATTCTCTGTCGCGTGGACGGATGTCCAGTCCTTGATGCTCGGCCGTTGGTATGTCCCCCATCGAGCGTGGGAAGGCCTCGACGTGCGGATTACAGAGCGGGGCGGAACCGAGAGGCGTCTCCGGCTCGAGAACTTCCAAGTCGCGGGGTTGGTCCACCTGGCGGAGGCGATCGCGACTTCGGTTGGTGTGGCTCAGCTGCCGGCGGCGCTCGCCCGTTTCGAACGACACGAATGGCTACGCTTCGGACCTCTGGAAGTATCGTGTTCGGGCGTGCGCTGCGGATCGAAGACCGCGGGCTGGGACGAACTCGACGTGGTCGAGGCGAGGCGGGGCGCCCTGGTTCTCAAGCGGAACCCGGGGTGGAGAACATGGAAGGTGATCCCTCTCAGAAGAATCCCCAACACGACCACCCTGCTCGCGCTCATCCGGCCTCGCCTGACGGCTCCGCTCCGGTCGAAAGACCTGATGGTGCCACTCGCAGTCCCGGACTAGATCGCCGCTGAGCGAGGATGCCCACGCTTGGTGGAGACCTCCATCAGCCGGGGGTTTGTGAGCTTCTGGCAGCGTCCGTACGAATTGTCCATCTTGTCACGACTGAGGTACGAATCCCCTCGCAACCTTGATCCGACAGGCGACGCCATGGCCACTCCGACCTACGAAGCTCCAGGGCCCGGCACCTGGGAGCAGGACCCGACCCATTTCCCGCGTCCGGTGACCCCTTTTGTACCGGAGATTTTCACGGACGGATTCGTACGGGGGTTCAAGGAAGGCTCCGCTCGTTACGGCCTCCTTCTTACCCATCTCCAGCCCGCCGTAATCAATGGCTTTTTCTACAACCAACTGTGCGGGGTCGACCCCGAGGACGGTGAGGAGTTCGAGCGCCGGGCGGCGGCCGCGCAGCATGCGTTGGAATCGAAGATGTGGCGAGCGGATCTGGAACTCTGGGATCGGGAGTTCAAGCCTGACTCGATCCGGCGTAATCGAGCCCTCGAAAGCGTCGACCTCGCCGATCTGGACACGGCCGGCCTCTTGGCTCATCTCGCGGCCGTCCGGGACAACGCGATGGAGATGATGTACCGACATCACAAGTTCAGCTTCACCGCCATCCTCCCCGTGGGTCTGTACTTGGCGAGCGCCCAGCAGTGGACCGGGTTGGACGCGGGCGAAGTTCTCGCGCCACTCAAGGGCTCCTCACCCGTCTCCCTCGGCGCACAGCAGGAACTGCGGGAACTGACGGAGGCCATGTCCGCCGCCGGGCTGGGGCCCGAGAGCTTCCCGGGGCTCGACGCGCAGAAAACCCTCGATACCCTGGCCGGAAGAGAAGACGCCGTCGGTACGGCGATGCAGAGCTTCTTCGCGGCGATCGGCACGCGTCTCGCCGGCGGCTACGACATCGCCGACCCCTGCGCCATCGAACTTCCCGAGATGCTTCTCGCCACGATCTGGTCGACGTTGGAGGCGCCCCACGGAAGCGCGTCGAACGACTGGACCGAGGCGGCGGCCCGCGTGCGATCGGCGGTTCCCGAGGAGCATCGCGAGCAGTTCGATTCGCTACTGGGCGAAGCCCGTCACATCAACCGACTGCGCGACGAGCGCGGCATCTACAACGACAACTGGGCGACCGGGATCGCGCGAAAGGCGATCATGGAGGCTGGACGTCGCCTGGCCGATTCCGGCAGGATCCATGAGGCGCAGTCCGCGTTGGACACCACCCGTGAGGAGCTCGCGTCGATGCTCCAGGGCGGCGAGGAGCCTTCCGCCGATGAGTTGGCCGCGCGCACCGAGCGCCGAAGCAACACGCCGCTCGCCGAGGCGCCCCCGTTCCTTGGCCCAGCACCGACGCCGCCACCGCCACCGGATGGCCTGCCGCCTCATCTCGCGCAGATGATGGGCGCCGTCGGGGCCGCGATGGGCGAGGTGTTCGGGCTCGGGCCGCCCCCGACCGGAGAGATGGTCAACGGTCGAGCGGTCAGTCCCGGGGTCTTCACGGGCACGGCCAGGGTCATCGGTCACCCTCGAGAATCGAATCGGATCCTGAAGGGAGACGTCTTGGTGACCGGATCAACTTCGGCCGCCTTCAACGTGGTGCTGCCCCTGCTCGGTGCGATCGTGACCGACCGTGGAGGACAGCTCTCGCATGCCGCGATCGTCGCTCGGGAGTATGGCATCCCGGCGGTCGTGGGCACGGCCAAAGCGACCAGCGTGATCCCCGACGGTGCTCGGGTGAAAGTCGACGGCACCGCCGGGACCGTAGAGATCGTTTGAACCGACCGGTTCCGCTGGCCGAGGCGGGCGAAGAAGGCCGCTTCGGGGGCAAGTCGGCAAGCCTCAGTCACGCCATCGCAGCGGGTCTTCCCGTGCCTCCAGGGAGGGCCCTCAGCGTCGACGCGGTGGAATCGGTCGTACACGGTGACGAGGAGGTGATCCGAGCGCTCGAGGGGGTTCTGATCGACTTGGGAGGGTGCGTCGCCGTGCGTTCCTCGGCGGTCGGCGAGGACAGCCAGGACACGAGCTTCGCCGGCCAACACGCCACGCTCCTCAACGTGCGAACGCACGCGCGTTTGGTCGACGCCATCGGCGAGGTATATCGGTCCGCGCACTCCGCGTCCGCGCTGGCCTACCGTGAGCGGATGGGGGTGTCGATGGAGCCGAAGATGGGGGTGGCGGTGCAGCAGCTGCTCGACGCGGAGAGTGCTGGGGTGTTGTTCACGCACAACCCCACGACCGGCGAGGACGAGCGCTTGATCGAAGCGGCGTGGGGCCTGGGCGAAGCGGTCGTCTCAGGGATCATCATCCCAGACTCCTATCGAATCACTCCCGACGGATCGGTCGTCGAACGCACCCCCGGTCACAAGGACTTGGCGCTTCGACCCGGCGCGGAAGGAGGGGTCGATGAGGTCAGCGTTCCTGAAGAGCGGGTCGATGCGCTCTGCCTGTCCGATGCGCAGCTCCAGGCTTTGCACGCGATGACCGTGAGTTGCGAGGCCGTGTACGGAGACCGCCTGGATATCGAATGGGCCTTCGCGGATGGGCGGCCGTACCTCCTGCAGTGCCGAGCGATGACGCGGTGAACCCTTCCAGCGCGCCGGAGAGGGTGTCGCCACTCTTCTATGCGGGGATGTTCCTCGCCGCCTCACTCTCTCCACTCGGCTCGACGATGATCGCGGTCGCGCTCCCATCGATCGGTTCCGAGCTCGGGGTCGCAGGCGGCCGACTCACCCAGTGGCTCGTCTCGAGCTATCTGATCGTCGGAATCGCGGCCATGAGCCCGTGTGGACGACTCGGCGATCGGATCGGCCACCGACGCAGCCTCGTCGTCGGCATGATCATCTACGGGATCGGGTCCATTGTCGGGTTCACCGTGGCGACGTTGCCCAGCCTGGCCTTCGCTCGGATCGCCATGGCCGCCGGTGGCGCCATGACGGTCCCGGCCACGATGGCGTTGCTACGAAATCTGGTCCCGTTCGAGAAGCGCCCGAGAGCGTTCGGATACTTCGGCTCGGCGATGGGGATTGCCGCCGCTATCGGCCCCCTCGTCGGCGGGGAATTGACGGCCCAATTCGGGTGGCGCTCCGTCTTCATCGCCAACCTTCCCGTCATCGCGGTCTCGTACTGGTTGATTCGAATCACGACCCGGCCGGGAGAAGCTCATCGGCGGGATCCGGCGCGTGAGCAACCCGCCTTTGATCTACTCGGTAGCGTGCTACTCGGGTTCGGTCTCACCCTCCTCGTGATTGCGGCCCAGATGTCCGGTCCCG
>JAJCZV010000034.1 GCA_029262175.1 Gemmatimonadota bacterium | reverse complement strand
TCGCAAGTGGACGTGTTGCCACCCCCCCTCCCCATGTTCAGCTTCCAACCGGTGTGGAGTTTCTGGGCTGACGCCCTAACTCAGGCGGTTCTGCGATGGCTCCAGGGTTCGACGGCCTCAAAGCGGCGCTGGCTGACCGCTACCGGATCGAGCGCGAAATCGGGAGCGGCGGCATGGCCGTCGTCTACCTGGCGGAGGACCTGAAGCACGGTCGCCGAGTCGCGCTCAAGGTGCTCCGGCCCGAACTGGGGCACGAACTGGGTGCCGATCGCTTCCTGCGCGAGATTCGCATTGCGGCCCGGCTCTCCCACCCCAATATCCTGCCGCTCTTCGACTCCGGGGAGGCAGGCGGCCTCCTCTACTTCGTGATGCCCTACGTCGACGGCGAGACGCTCCGTCACCGTCTCGCTCGCGAGACGCGGCTGCCCGTGGAGGACGTCGTCCGGATCATCGCCGAAGTCGGGGGCGCGCTCGCACGGGCGCACGAAACGGGGGTCGTTCACCGTGATATCAAGCCGGCAAACATCCTGTTCGAGTCCGGCCATGCACTGGTGGCCGATTTCGGCGTCGCCCGAGCGATCGACGCGGCCGGTGGACAGCGGCTGACGCGAACCGGTCTCGCCGTGGGGACGCCCGCCTACATGAGCCCCGAACAGGTGACGGGCGAGGCGTCCGAGGATGCCCGCAGCGATGTCTACAGCCTGGGATGCCTGGCCTACGAAATGCTTGCCGGCGAGCCACCGTTTACTGGATCGTCGGCGCAGGCGGTGATTGCGGGCCACATGGCGAGGCCGGTGCCGCCGCTCCGCGGTCGTCGACCCGACGTGCCACCAGGTCTCGAGCGTGCCATCGAGCGGGCGCTCGCGAAGGAGCCGTCGGAGCGGTTCACGACCACCACCGAGATGGTGGAAGCGATGGCCGGCGCGATGACCGTTCAGGCGCAGTTAGCCGATGAGCGCCAAGTCGCGCGTCGACGATGGACGCACGCTGGGGCGTGGCTCGCAGCGGCGACCGTTGCCGGCCTCGGGGGATGGTGGCTGACCGGCGTACTCTCAGGGCCGACCATCGAGCGGATCGCGGTCCTCCCGGCCTTCAACATGACGCGCGATGCGGAGCAGGATTACTTCGTCGATGGCGTCCACGAGGGCCTGGTCGCGGAGCTGCAACGGGCCGGGATTTCGATCATCGCGCGGCAGTCCGTGCTCCAGTACCGAGACACAGACAAACCGATCCTGCAGATCGCCCAGGAGCTTGGGGTCGATGCTCTGATTCAACTCAGCGTGGGGCGAGCGGGCGACGACGTCGTCGTCGACGTCAGCCTCCTGGACGGTCGCTCGCAGCTTTCGCTCTGGGAGGAGTCCTTCGATGCTCGAGTCCAGGGCCTGCTCGGTCTGCACAGGGACGTGTCACGCCGAATCGCGGCGGAAGTTGGGCGAGTTCTTTCGCCCGAGGCCGAGGCCCGGCTCGCCGAGCGGCCCGTTGTCGACCCTCGCGTTCTGGAAGCCGTGATGCGAGGCAATGTCCATCTGCGGACGTTCACGCCCCAGGATCTCACCATCGCTCTGCAGTACTTCGAATCGGCGCTGGCCATCGATTCTATGTACGCACCGGCTCACCTGGGGGTCGGGACGGTGTGGGGATATCGGGCGCAGGCCGGCATGATCTCGGCCGCTGAAGCCGGACCGATCGTCGCGGCGCAACACGCCAAGGCGCTGGCCATCGATCCGGATCTACCGAGAGCTCGGTGGAGCGAAGCGGCCAACTCGGTGTGGCGGGCGTGGGACTTCGATGCTGGGGAAGCGCAGATGCGGCAAGCGATCCAGCTCGACCCCAACGATGCACAAGCACAGGTGTTCCTTGGCCATCTACTCATGATCCTCGGAAGGTGGGACGAGGCGGTTCTGCAGGGGGAGTTGGCGATGGACATCGACCCCCTGAATGCGTTCGTCACGGGACTTCACGGCATGATCCTCCAGAACATCGGTCGCACGGATGAGGCCATCGAGCTGCTCACGGACATGTTGAATCGCAATCCCGGGACGAGCTTCGGCCGGGCCGGGTTGGCGGGCGCGCTGCATGAGGTGGGACGGGACGAGGAAGCGTTCGCCGGGTTGCGAAGAGACCACGAATCCCGCTTCGGTGCCGCGGTGGTGGAAGCACTCGACCGCGGCTGGCGCGAGGGAGGCTTCGCAGCCGCGTCGAAGGCCGCGGCGGAGGTGCTTGCTGCAAGCGGCACGAGCCCCTGGACCATCGCACAGCGTTATGCAGCGGCCGGAGAGGCGGTGTCGGCGATCGATTGGCTCGAGGTCGGCGTTGAACGGCGCGATCAGAACATGCCCTACGTCGGAGTAATTTCCGGCTTCTGGGAGCTTCACGACGACCCGCGATTCCAGGACGTGGCCCGGCGGGTCGGCGTTCCTTTGCTGAAACCCGAGGGAAGGTGAACGGAGTGTCAGCGGGCGGCCAGTTCCGCGCCGCCTGAGGAATCGCTCAGTGCTCGAGATCGAATCCGAGACCTGGGCGGTCGGTGGGGTATAGCTGACCATCGCGCAGAATCACGGCGCCGTCGGAAGGATCACCAATAAGGTCGAGATGACCGTCGAGATCGGCGTACGTCACGCCCGGCCGTGAAAGGGCAAAGGCCAGTCCGGCGGCGATCGCGAGCGCGGCTTCGTCCATGCAGCCGACCATGACTTCCATACGAGCGGCTTTAGCGATCGAGGTGATCCGTTGAGCCTCTGCGATGCCGCCCACCTTCATCAGCTTGACGTTGACCATGTCGACGAGACCGTCGCCGGCCAGGCGAAACGCATCCCTCGAGGTCATGAGGCTTTCGTCGGCCATGACCGGAATGCCGACGGCCGCCGTCACTCGGCCGAGAAGGTCGAGTTCGGCGCGAGCGGTGGGCTGCTCGAACAGCTCGACGCCGGCTGTCGCGACGGCTTCTACGAATCGAACGGATTCTTCGAACGAAAAACCCTGGTTTGCGTCAAACCGCAGCGTGACGCTCGGGCCCACCGCCTTCCGGACCGCGAGCACGCGCGCGATGTCGTCCTCGACGTCGGAGCCGCCCTTGATCTTGAGGCATCGGAACCCCTCAGCTACCCGGTCCCGTGCCGCGTCGGTGGTGGCCTCCTGGTCGAGGATGCCGATGGTCACGCTCGTAACCATTCGATCGCGAAAGCCGCCGAGCAAACGCCACAGCGGCAGGCCCGCGGCCTTACCGAGGACGTCGTGGAGGGCCATATCGATGGCGGCCAGCGCAGCGGGTTGCCTCGGGAGCGCGCCGCGTAGCTCTTCGAGGTGGAGAGCCATTCGCAGCGGATCGGCGCCGTTGAGAAGCGGTTTGGCAACGTCTTCCATTGCGCGGAGTACGGTGGTCGCGGTTTCGCCCGTCACCACCGGATCGGGCGCGGCGCAACCGAAGCCGACGACCGACCCATCGGTGACGAGGCGGATGAAGACGTTGTGTACGCGCTCCACGGCTTCGTAGGCGATCGTGTATGGCTCTTCGAGCGCAAGCTCTACAGTCCACGCCTCCAACTCGACGATCTTCAAGACGCGCCCCGCCCCGACCGCTTCACTGACGGCGCTCGTGGATTTCGGCCAGGCTCATACCCTTGATCTCCTCTATGAACTGCACTAGGTGATCGATCATCACCTGCCAATACTTCTCGCCTTTCTCTCGCGTCGCCTTTGTCGGGTCGCCGAGCACTCCCGACTTGGAGAGCTTGCCGGTGTAGGCGTACCACTCGATCGAGTGGCGAGAACTGAAATCGAGGTACTGGTTGGAAAACTTGGGCACGGCGCTTTTGGCCAGGGTCATGTCCACGAGCTCGGGCCGCGTGGCCAGCGACGTGCTGGTCTCCACCTCGCCGGCGTGGACGTCGTTCGGGGTTTCGGTCAGCGCCGCGACGTCGGCGTCGCTCGTTTCGCCGCTGTCGACACAAGTGAAGATGTGCGTATCGCGGTTGATCATCTGCGCCGCATACTGCAGCGTCGGGCCGTTGCCACCGTGGCCGTTGATGATGATCAGCTTGACGATCCCGTGGCGAGCGGCGCTCACCCCGATCTCGTAGACCATCCGTGACAGGGTCTCGGGACCGATGCTCAGGGTGCCCGGGAAATCGGCATGATGGTAAGAGACGCCGTACGCGATCGCGGGCAACACGAGTGGGCGGGGGTCGCTGCAACGCCGAGCCACCTCCTTTGACAGGTAGTCGGCGTCCCACGTATCGGTATCGAGTGGCAAATGCGGGCCATGTTGCTCGATTGCGCCAACGGGCAGAAGAGCGGTGTCGGTCGATTCGAGCCTCGCCTTGACGAGGGGCCATGTGAGCTCGCCCAAGAGGTAGCTGCTCCGAGCCGGCTCTCCCTGCCCGCGAGCTGAGGAATGGTCGAGGCGATCCGGCAGCTCGAACCGGTAGGGTCTGGCGAGGAACTTCTCGCTGAGCGGATCGACATCTACCCATTGTCGGCCGTGACGCTCGAAGGCGCCTGACGCGTGCTGCATGAAGATCTCATAGAGCGGCCGACGCAGAAACGTGGGAATCGCGTCGACCGGTGAGTTCACGTCATGAAAGCGTAGGCCCAAGACCTCGGGCTGCTGCCGAGCCCCGGCGCCGAAGGCGCTATCGGGGCGAACTCGCTGGTCCTGCACCAGCATCCAGGCGAGTTGTCGGGCGTCGGCCGGCGCCTGACTCACCCCCTTTTGCCCCAGAGCTTCCATCGCGACCGCGATTTGCTCGTTCGTATAGCCGCACCGCGTCGGGTCTCCACCCATGGCCACCAACATGGCGACGATGCGTCGGCACTTCTCGCACTTGCCACACGGAAGTGCGCGTTCGTTGTCGAGATGAGTGGCGTGACAGGAGACCTGGTGCGCCTGCAGGTCGGGATAGCGCTCGAAGAGAAGCTTCTGAACCAGAAGCTCTGACACGGGACGTAGCATCGAGAACTGGACCAATGGCCATCGCTTGCGCCGATAGAAACGGGTCAGGCGTTCATCGAAGAATCGGCTCTGGTCGTAGAGGCCATCGTAGTGGGTGATGCCTTCATGCCGGAGTCGCCGCGATGTGTCGTACTCATCGCCGATGACTAGATGGGAAATGCCGCGCTTCCTTGCCACTGCCAATGCACCGAAGAGAAAGACTCCGACGGTCCACAAGCGAATCGGATATTCGTCCGAGCGCAGGCGAGCAAAATCTTGGCGCACGAACGGCAAGTGGCGCAGCATCCAGTTGAAGACACGATCTGACGACGTCCAAACGCGATGGGTCCTGTCGCCGGCCGTCTGGCTCAGAAAACGGTATCCGTTGAGAGCCGTATACCAATGGCGGCCGGATTCGTTGACGAAGATCGAATGGGGTTTGAAACCCAACTCTCGGAGCAGACCATAACTCAGGAGGCTGTCTTTGCCGCCGCTCGACAGGACGGCGAATCGATCGCCATCCGATGAGGGGGCCGAGACCGACGTCCGGGGGAGCTCAGGGTCCGGCCCGTCCGGGAACCACAGCCGGGCCTGCAGGTAGCTGCGCTGCTTGACGACCGGCAGGTGCGCCGCTTCACCCATCAAAAACGGATTGGGCTCGAGGAACTTCTTGACATAGATCTCGCGGGCCGTGTTGGCCGCCATTTCGGTGAGGAAGCTCTGATCCTGCTCCTCGAAACTGCCGTGAAACACGATTTCTCTGCAAAACAGTCCGTAGTTGAGGGCCACTTGGGCGCCTATCAATGCGGCGAAGTTTCGATCTGCCGGGTCTAGCGGATCGAAAACCGTGTCTTCAAAACGGTAGACAAAGTCGATCGACGAAGAGTCGCCCCCGGAGACAACCGTATAGGAGGTCGTCACGCGATTGGGCTCGACCCGAGGCGAGCCGACCTCGAGCCGGTCGATGACCAACAACGACGAGAGCGGGCCAGGCGTCGGCGGCGTCGCCGTCACGACAACCCCTCCGACCGATGTTCGCAGAGACGCTCAATGATTTCCGCCAAGGGGTCGGCGCCATCGCGCAGCACGTCGAAGGCGGGCAGCCCAGTCTCGGCGGTGATCGAGGCCGCGGCCGCGCGACCCGCCTCCGAATCCAGGCCCTCGTGGTTGATCGTGACGGCCACGACCGGCCGGTCGGAGATCACCTCGATGGCCTCTATTTGGCGCCCGAGCGGGTGGAGCTTGTAGCCCGGGAACCCGTCGTATTCGGTGCGCGCCGGAGCGTGCTGGAGGACGACCGCCTCCGGCCGGCCCGCGGCGAGCAATTCGTAGCCGCCCGGGTAGGCGGGGTTGAGCAGGCTGCCCTGGCCTTCGAGCACGATGACCTCCGGTCTCTGCTCGTCCCACGCTCGCCACACCGCGTGCTCGATCTCGCCGGACATGAAGTCGCTGATCAGCGAGTCTTCGACGATCGAAAAGCGCGCCCCTTGCAGCCAGGCCGTCTGTCCGGTGCCGATGAGTTCCGCTGTGCGACCACGACGCCGGAGGGCATCGATCAGAAGCCACGCGGTCGTGCGTTTCCCGACGGCCGAGTCGGTGCCGAGGACGGCAATTCTGAGCGAGTCGACCTGCTCGATCTTGCCACTGAAGAAGTGAAGCGCGGAACGCGGCGGCGGCTTGCGCACATCCACGATGGTGACGCCGCGCTCCGAGGCGAGAGCTGCGAGCTCGGCGTCTTCGGACACGAAGTCGTGGAGGCCGGACACGACGTGCAGGTCGGCCCGGATGGCCTCTTCAATGGCGGCGCGACCCGCAGCCGGCATGCTACCACCATCCGGGGCGAGGCCGATGACGAAATGAGTCGGTTCGACGCCGGCTTCGGAGGCCGCCTGACGCGCGGCCCGGAGGTCGGCGTGGATGGCGATGCCGTTCGGCTTCTCGTCCAACACATCGCCGGCATCCGCCCCGGCCTTCGTCGAGTCGATGACCGACAGCAAACGGTATCGTTCGGAGCGCCGCACGAGGCCGTGAGCGGTCTTGCCGTTGGTCGTCCCAAAGGCACCCTCGCAATAGACGATCGCGTTTCCTACGGGCCAGTTGTCGCTCACCGTCTACCCGTCAGGACGGCCACGTAGCGATCGGCCGGTAGGGCGTTTTTCAGGTGGTAATCCAGAAGCACTGCGATTCCGGCGCTCGAGGCTGGAAGCACGCTCAGGCCCTCGCTCTCTCTCAATAGTTTGGAATGGCGCAGCATGACGCGATCACTCGCATTGCCGGCCCAGCCGCCGCTGGCCCGGATCGCGTCGAGGGCGTGCTGGCCGTCGGCCGAGTGCCAATTGATCAGGGGCTCGTTGATCGCGGTCTCGCGCAGCAGGGCAGGATCGAGATCCTCACAGAACTCGAGTCCTTTGACGAAAGACCGCACGATCGGGTTTTTGCCCGACGATGAGCCGGCGACCATCCTTGGGATTCGGGAGGTTTTGCCGCGACGATAGAGCCTCACGAATCCCTTGTAGATCCCCGCCAGCGTCGTACCGTTCGATACCGGCACGGCGACCAGCGCCGGTGCGTCGCCAAGTTCGTCGTAGATCTCGGCCGCGATCTGACCGTAAGCCTTGAATTGCAGAGGAGTGTTGGCGCCACCCGGATTGGCGTCGTATGAGTCGCTGACTCCGGCCCAGCGGCTCGAAGCTTCGACGGCGGCTTCGTAGTCGCCGTCAAAACTCCGAATCTCGGCCCCGTGCCGATGCATCTCGCTACGACGACGGTTGTGAAACGCGCTCGGCACGAAGATGACGCAGCGCAGACCGGCGACCGACGCGGCCAGCGCCAGCGCGGCGCCGTAGTTGCCGCACGTCGCCACGGTGATCGAATCGAAGCCGCGTCGCAACGAATCTTCGACCTGAGCGAACGCGATACGGTCTTTCTGCGTCCCGGTCGGATTGCCGCCGTCGAATTTCAAGTAGAGCTGCCGGATTTCGAACTGGCGCTCGACGTTCCGGGCTCGGGTCAGCTGAGTATCGCCGACCTCGGAGTCCATGATGTCCTCAAAGGCCTCGAGTCGATCTCCGAGTGCCTGGCGCGGGTCCGCGGCGATCCGTCGTTCTTCACCCAAATCAACAAGAGGTGAAAGCCCTTCGGGTCGGGCACCGCCAAGAAGTGCAAGCTCCGAAACCCC
>JAJCZV010000033.1 GCA_029262175.1 Gemmatimonadota bacterium | reverse complement strand
AGAACCGGGGGTGAAGGTATAAGTTCCCGAGGCAAACCCCGTCGTCTGATTGGTCAATGTAAACGCGCTCGACCCTGTAAACGTGATTTCATAATCATCCACCGAAACCGTTGTCGGGCTGGCATTCTGCACAGAAACCTGGGCTGTGCCTGTGTTCTGAGTATTGGTGAAAACCGTTGGATCGAGGGGATTGAAAAAATTAACGCCCGTGCTGCCATCCAACCCGAACCCCTGCTGATGCACCCGGTTGACCTCCTGAACAAACCCTGCGGCAAGGCGATTGAGCTTGTCCTGGATCGCGTTGACTTCCACATCCCGCATATCCAGATAGCCTTTGAGAGCCCCTCCCTGGATGCTGGAGGTGATATTTTTCGTGCCGCCGATGCCATCACTGATGAGCACATCCTTAAATGATTTGTTATTGCCATTGATTTCCGTGCTCAGCTCAAACGTGGTGTTCTTGAGCACCAGCGGCGTTCCATTGCTGAGCGTCAGGCTTATCTGGCCATCCGACTCATTGACGTAGGTGATATCGATTTTTTCCGAGAGCGTTTTTACCAGTCGGTCGCGCTGGTCTCTCAGGGTATTGGCTGTAACCTGCCCCGGCTCGTTGGAGAAAATCGCCTGGTTCAGTTTTGCGATTTGACTGGTGAGTGTATTGATATCGATCACCTCGTTTTCGATCACCGTATCAATATTTCTCTGGATATCGGAAACCCCTTTACCGAGGCTGTTGAACACAAATGCGAGGGACCCCGCCTGACTCAAAACCGCCGCGCGTTCGGGCAAGCCGTTGGGGTTTGAGGCAAGATCCTGCAGGGAGCCATAAAACTTACTGAATTCGCTGTTCAGGCTCCGTCCCTGATTATCATTGAACAGGGTTTCAAGTTGGGCATATACATCTTTTTGCACCTTGGCGCTTCCCGTCAGGTCGCCCTCGGATAGTATCTGCTGAAACAGGAATTGATCGAATACCCGCTCAATGCCGCTGACCCGCACCCCCGTCCCTATTTGCGCAAGTCCGCTCGTTCTTGGAGTGTTCGACTCCAGAACCACGTCCTGGCGAGAGTAACCTTCCGTTTCAACGTTGGCGATGTTGTTGCCGGTCACCTCAATCGCAAGCTGCTGGGACAGGAGCCCTGATTTTGCGGTATTCAAAATGCTGAAAATATTTGAAGTCATCGCTTATTCCAGGTTTTGCTGAGGTGAGAAAGCATTTGGGTTCATTTTAAAGCGCATCGGCAATTGAATATTTCAGGCGTCCAAACTGAGCATCCGGCCCTGCAACTTGCCTTCCTGCAACTTGCCATTGGGGTGATAAGGAGAAGACGCCTCCTCACCTTTCGAATGAAACAACACCAGGGATTTTTTCAACGATAAGGAAGAACGATCCATCAACCCCTTCAGATTTTCGTGCAATCCGTTGATGGTCGCTATGCGCGCCAAAAGAGCCTCACGGCCTTTCTTCAACTGACCTCCCACAGGACCCGGTGTGTTTTGAATGATTTGCTTTAAAGTCAAAGTCGCTGAAGCCGCACCCGCGGGAGGATTGACTTTTCCCATCAAACTCATCCGCTCTTTCTCCAGGGCTTGTATCTGGTCTACCAGCGCTTCCTTTTTTATGAGGATCGCCTGTAGCGAATCCAGAGAATACTCCGTGATTGAATTCCATTGCTCCTGAAGAAGCAGGATGAATTTATCGTAAAGGGCGATTTTTTTTTCGATCAACGCATTGAGCTTTCTAAGTGCGGGATTCATGAGCGCCCCTCCTGCAAATGGAAAATCTCGGGCGGTGCGGATAAGGGCTTCAATTCTTTCTGAGGTTTTTCAGTATCAGCAGCCTCCTCGTTCATGCGGCTCAACTGAGAGTAGAGCACATCCGCCAGCCCCACTCCCTGCCCCTTGCTTTTCGCCATTTCATTAGCCACTTCCTCATCGAACAGCGATTGATACATATCCAGCGAATGACTGCTGAGCAGCCCGTCTTTGGGAAGGGTGTCCCGCATTGATTTGATCAGGAGATTTACAAATACGGACTCGAACTGCTTCGCCAGTTTTTTGAGTTCTTCCGCATCCTTATTTTCCCCGGAGGCCATTTCATTTTTGAGCTGATTTAATTTCCCCTCCGCCCTCTGGGAAAACCCGTTGCCCTGATTTTGCAATGGAGATAAGATTTCCATCCCTTGACCTTTTTATAATTTTGAGAAAATACTTTGTCCGCTTTAGAGTTAATTGCAATCCACATACCAAACGCGCGCAGGACACGGCATCGCCCGGCACAGGCTTTTAACCGCCCATAAAGTAAGGCATTAGAAAACAACCGGCAGGGGCTTTTCAAAAAACAGGAAGCTGGCAGGGGAAGAAAACAACTACGGAGGGGGAAAAATTTTCCTCTCTCAATCCATTGATTCTCAATGAATTATTTAATTTTTCGAATCACAGGATATATCCGTTTCCATAACTTTTTGGCGAATTATGTTTCGATCATAAGATTTCCAGCTCCGCGTGCAGAGCGCCGGAAGCCTTGATGGCTTGCAGAATGGCGATCAGGTCTCTAGGGTTCACACCAATGGCATTCAACCCGTTGACCACCTCACCGAGCGAGATCGATTTTGGGACCACGAGGAGCCGGTCTTCGCCTTCCTCAATTTTTATTCGGGTCCT
>JAJCZV010000032.1 GCA_029262175.1 Gemmatimonadota bacterium | reverse complement strand
GATCGTGCTCGAGCAAATCGTGCGCGATCGTCCGGAGAACGAAACCGCCCGCGTCAATCTCGCCGTTGTGTACGCGAATCTGGGTCGCCGCGAGGACGCGTTGCGGACTGCGGCGCATGCGTTGGAGCTGATGCCGCGGGACGCCTTCATCGGCCCTGGATTCACCCGCTCGGTCGCAGCCATCTACACTACGGCAGGCGAGCTCGATTTGGCCTTGGACCAGCTAGAGGCTATACCAGAGTTCGCATGGTGGGGGAACAACTTCGAGACCGACCCCCTTTGGGAACCCCTACGGGACAACCCCCGATTCGCGTCGCTGGTCGAGCGAGATCGCGCCAAGCGCGCGGCTCTGAGGACAACGCCATGACGCGGCGTGGGAGCAGCCCGTGAAGAACTTCATCCACGAGATCCATCGACGCTCGCTCTGGCAGATCATCGGGATCTACCTCGCCGTCTCGTGGATCGTGCTGCAGGTCGTCGACGTCATTGGGAACAACTTCGGACTCCCGGATTGGGTCGCGCCAGCTGCACTCGTTCTTCTCTTGCTCGGTCTCCCGGTGGTCATCGCTACGGCATTTGTTCAGGAGGGGATGACGACAAAGGAACCGCCGAGACCGCAGCAATCTCTCGCAGACGCGGGAGAGGTCGCGCCTCCGCCGCCGGAGAAACTGGCAGGACACCATCGGTGGTTTACCTGGAAGAACGCCCTTCTCGGAGGGGGCGCAGCGTTCGTGGTCCTGGCCATCCTTACGGGCGGCTACCTCTTCATGCGGACGGCGGGAATCGGCCCGGCCGGAACGTTGGTCGCGCAGGGCGTGCTCGACGAAGGCGCGGAGGTCGTCCTCGCCCAGTTCGATAGCTCCGATCCCGACTTGGCGGATGTCGTGACCGGTGCGCTTCGCATCGATCTCGTTCAATCTCCCACGATACGCCTGGTCCCTGGGTCCGAACTCTCTGCGGCGCTCGCGCGGATGGAACGTGATGAGGGCGAACCCATCACAACCGAGGTGGCTCGTGAGCTCGCCGTGCGCGAGGGATATGGGGCCATCATCCAAGGGGAGATCGGAGCCGCGGGCTCAGGCTACGTGCTCACCGCGAGTGTCCTCTCGGGCAAGGATGCGGCACTCCTGGCTGCCTTTCGCGCGACGGCGAAGAGCGAAGACGACCTCATCGATGCGATCGAGTCGTTGTCGCGCGACATCCGAGACAAAGCAGGCGAGTCTCTCCGCAGCGTCCAGCGCGCGCCGGGATTGGAACAGGTGACGACGGGGTCCTTGGACGCGTTGCGCGTCTACACGCGAGCCGAGGCCGCGGAGAACACCGGTGACGTGAGCGCGGCGCTAGAGGGGTATGAACGGGCGGTGGAGATCGACCCGGACTTCGCCATGGCCTACCGCAAGATCGCGGTCACCTTGGGAAATCAGGGCATCCGCCGACCCGATGAGGTCGCCGCTTTGAAGCGGGCGGTGGAGCTGCGCGATCGACTGCCCGAGACCGAACGATACCTGACGGAGGCATACTACGCGGCGCAGGTCGTCGGAGATCGTGACGCCGCGATCCGGGCGTACGAGAACTTGATCGCCGTCGATCCGTCCAACACTGCGGGGCTCAACAACCTGTCCAATCTTTACAGGGAGCGTGATCGACTCGCGGAAGCAGAAGCACTCTTGGAGCGCGCCTTGTCGGTGGAGACCTACTTCGTTGCGTACCAGAACCTCGCCGATGCCCGGTATCTGCAAGGTGACGCGCTTGGGGCCACCGCGACGTGGGACTCGGCCGTGGCCTCGCTGCCCCAGGCCGCTTCTCGATTGGAAGCATCGCGCCTCGACCAGGTGCTCAGCTCGGCGGACTACGCGAGAGCGGATTCGCTATTGGTCAGCAACCGGACACGCTTCACCAGGCCCATGGATCTCGCGATCAACTCGAATCAAAGCGCCCAGCTAGCGGGGGCCCGGGGCCGCCTGCGAGAGGCCGAGGACCATCTCGAGGGCCAAGAGGCCGGGCCGCCGGGGTTCTTTTCGAACCCGATTCTGGTTGCAAATCGCCGTGCGCAATTGTCGATGGTGCGCGGTGACCGTTCCGCTGCCGTCGGCATGATTCTCGACGCCGTCGAGCAACATAGGGGCGCGCTCTCGCCCGGCGACCGGTTCTACGCGGCGTGGATTCCGGTTCTTTTGGCGGCTGGAGATCAGGTGGCGGCTGCCGACGCTTATGAGGAATGGGTGCGAGAAGTCCCCGAGACCGAACTCGGGGCTGGGGGGGCGGACGGTCGACGCGCGGTGGCCGCGGAGCTTGCGCTCGCCGCTGGCGACATCGACGAGTCGCTCCGCTTGTGGCGGGCGTACGAGCGCGATTGCCCGGGCAGTTGCGCCGTGATGGCTGCGCTTGGTCTGGCGCGAACGCACGATCGAGCCGGAGATGCTCCGTCAGCCGTTCGGGAGTTCGAGCGCTACCTCGAGCGCCGAAGCTTTTTCAGGGCCTTCATAGATGTGTGGCAACGCGCACCGGCGCTCGAGCGCATGGGACAGCTCTACGATGCGGAGGATGACCCGGAGAACGCAGCCAAGTACTACGCGATGTTTGTCGAGCTGTGGGCAGAGGCGGACGAGGAGCTGCAGCCACGAGTCCGAGCTGCACAGGCTCGACTCGAACAGATTCTGAGCGAGAGGGGATGAGATGAACCTCTTCCGCGAAATCCATCGACGCTCCATGTGGCAGGTGCTTGGCATCTACCTCGGTGCGTCGTGGGTGGTTCTCCAAATCGTCGACACGATGGCGGGCGCGTTGAGTCTGCCGGAATGGGCGCCTTCGCTCGCACTCTTTCTCCTCGTGATTGGGCTCCCCATGGTTCTGGCGACCGCCTTCGTCCAAGGGGGATTTCGCGACCGGAAGCCAGCGAGCGAGCCCTCTCCGGGCGACGTACAAGCCGAGGTTGCGCCCGAACCGTCGGCGGCTCCTGCGGGCATGGCTCACCTTCTTACCTGGCGTAACGCAGCCCTCGGCGGTGTCGGAGCTCTAGCGCTCTGGGGCGTCGTCGCGGGCGTCATGATGGCGACCGGGGTCGGCCCCACGGGTGGTGATCGCCCCTCCGGGGCTGGCGACCGAATCTCCATTGCCGTGCTCCCCTTCTCGAGTGCCGGCGATGATGATCAGAGCCAGATCTTCAGCCTCGGCATTCACGACGATCTCCTCACCCGTCTCTCGAAGATCGGGTCGCTTCGGGTGACGTCGAGGACTTCGGTGATGGAGTACCGCGAGGGCAACAAGAGCATCCCGGAGATCGCGGATGAGCTTGGCGTCGAGTACGTGCTGGAAGGCAGCGTGCTGAGCGCGGGCGGTCAGGTCAACATCAACGCGCAACTCATCGATGCGCGCACCGACGATCATCTTTGGGCTGAGACCTATAACCGTGCGCTCTCGGTTACGAACGTCTTTACGATCCAAAAAGATCTCGCGCAGCGCATCACGGAGTCGTTGAGCGCGACGCTTCTCCCCGAAGAAGTAGCGGCGATCGAGACGCCCCCGACCCACAACCTCGAGGCGTACAACTTCTTCCTCCGAGGGCATACATACTTTCAGGAAGGCCCCCGGTCCGAGGACTTCGAGCTCTCGATCGAGATGTACGAGAAGGCCGTCGAGCTCGACCCTGACTTTGCGGAAGCGCACGCTCGTCTCGCGCTCGCACTTGGGATGGAGTACGAAGTACAACCGGTCGGAGAGCAACAGATGCTCGATCGGGCCTTGGCCGCTGCCGAACGCGCATTCGAGTTGGCGCCCGATCTCCCTGAGACGAATCTCGCCCTTGGCCAGTACTACTATACCGGCGAGCGAAACCTGGACTTGGCGCTAGAGCACCTGACCCGCGCGGGGCAAAACAACCTCCATTCGGCGGAGCTCTTCCATCTATTGGGCGCGGTCCAGCGCAGGAAGGGAGATCTAGACGGGGCCATCGCGAGTTTCGAGGAGCTCGTCCGGATCGATCCGTTGTCGGCGCACTTCTATGATGACCTCGGTGGCACATACGGAGCGGCCGCACGGTGGGACGCAGCGGAAGCGGCGCTTCGGCGATCTATGGCCTTGGCGCCCCGGTCGCTGGCGGCGTTCTACGCCCTATCGCTCGTTCACGCCAGTCGCGGCGATGTTGTCGCGGCCCGAGCCGTCCTCCTCGAGCCCGAAGAGGAGGTCCTCTTCCCGTACGTGCGTTGGCAACTCGACCTGATGACGCGCGACTTCGATGCTGCTGCAGCCCACGATGTAGGGGA
Organism: Gemmatimonadota bacterium; assembly: GCA_029262175.1. Lineage (GTDB taxonomy): Bacteria > Gemmatimonadota > Gemmatimonadetes > Palauibacterales > Palauibacteraceae > Palauibacter. The sequence continues at coordinate 12,992 of JAJCZV010000032.1, read as the reverse complement.
CCCTTACTTCCCCGCATTCGCGCTAGACCTCAAGGGCGACGTAGCCGCGGCGCGACCGTATCTCGATTCGGCTCGGGTCGAGGCTGAGCGCGACATCGAGGACGAACCAGGGCAAGCGCTTCCACACGCAATCCTGGGCTACATCTACGCCATGCTGGGCCGGCGCGACGATGCAGTTCGCGAATCGAGTCGTGCCGTCGAGTTGCTTCCGACGTCCGTCGATTTCTTTGACGGCCCCGACATGGTGTGGTTAAAGGTTCTCACGCACGCACGGCTGGGTGAGGTGGGTGCGGCGCTGGACGACCTCGAGGCTCTCGTCGCCAATCAACCTCCGGGTCACTACACGACGCCGATCCTCGAACTACACCCCGGACTCGACCCTCTGCGCAGCGATCCGCGATTTGCTGAGCTGCTCCGCGCATACCCAACGCCCAACGTGGCGACTCGATGAAGAATCTCATTCAGGAGATCCACCGACGTTCTCTTTGGCAGGTGCTCGGCATCTATTTGGTCGGCGCGTTCGTGTCGCTCCAAGTCGTCGAGCAATTGGCAGAAGCGGGCGGGCTGCCGGCGTGGGTTCGTCCGTTCGCGCTCGTTCTTCTCATCATTGGGTTTCCGATCGTGATGGCGACCGCGTTCGTCCAGGAAGGAATGGGCTCGAAGCAGCCTGAGGCTCCTCAGCAGTCGCTGGCGGACGTCGGAGAGGTTCCTCCCGCGCTTCCGACCGCGCCGACCGGCGCAGCGAGTTTCCTCACCTGGAGGAACGCGGTGATGGGGGGCATCGGCGCGCTCACGGTCTGGGGACTCGTCGCGCTCGTCTGGGTGATGCGCGGAGGCGGACAGATCGCCGGGACGGATGAGGTCGGAATCCCGGGCGCACCCGCGTCGCTCCAGGCGCGTATGTCGGCGATCGCCGACCGCGCCAACCAGGGCCTACCCACCATCGCGGTGCTTCCCTTCGAGGACTCGGGCTCCGACGATGAGTACGCGTTCTTCGCGGACGGGGTGCACGAAGATCTTCTCACGAACCTGTCCAAGATCAACAGCCTCGTCGTACTCGCGCGTACCACGGTCATGGCCTATCGCGACAGCGAGCTCTCCGTGCAGGAACTCGCGCAAGAGCTCAACGCGACGTCGATCGTGAGCGGTAGCGTGCGGCGCGTCGGGACCGACGTTCGGATCAACGTGGAGCTGGTCGACCCGGCGACCAACGCGAGCCTGTGGTCGGAGCGCTACGACCGCAGCCTCGACGACATCTTCGCGGTGCAGTCGGAGATTGCGCGCGAGGTGGCCCGTGCGCTTCGGGCCAACCTTTCGTCCGAGGAGGAGGCTCGCCTGGCCAGCGTCCCCACCGGGGACCTCAACGCCTACGATCTCTATACGCGTGCACGTCAGGCGTATTACGAGTACGAGCCCGCGGCGAACGATCGCGCGATCCACCTTTTCCGCGATGCGATCGCGCGGGATTCGGCCTATGGCCTCGCATGGGCCGGGCTCGCCGATGGGCTCGCCCAGACGGTGTCGCGTTGGGGCGCCGGGATCGAATGGGCGGATTCCGCGGTCGCCGCCGGTACTCGCGCCGTAGAGCTCGTGCCCGAGAGCTCGGACGCGCACAAAGCGCTCGCACTCGCATACACCCAGCTGGGCCTGACCACCGAGGCCATCGCCTCGAACCAGCGCGCGCTCGAGCTGAACCCCAACAACGCCGATGTCGCGAACAACTTGGCGATCTTATACGGCGCCGGCCGGCCAGCCGATGCCATCCCCCTCTATGAGCTATCCGAACGGCTGCGACCCCACGTGTTCGCACGGACCAACATGGGTGGCGTTTACGCGTTCCTGGGGTTCCCGGAGCGCGCCCGCGACCTGGCCGCGCTGGACCGCGAGTTTGCCGGCGAAAACGAGTCGAATCTCAACGTTCTTTCGCTTGCGGCCTGGGTCGAAGGCGACTACGCCACCGTCCTCGATCTAGAGGCGCGAATGCTCGATCTGGATGAAGCCACTCCGCAGACCTCTGCGCGCGCGGCCTTGCGAGCCCTGGATGCTGGCGAGCTGGAACTGGCCGAGAGATATGCGCAAGATGCGCTCAAGTCCGAGAGCGGAGGAGAATTCTTCTTTAAGAACGCGAACACGGTGCTTGGCCAGGTCGCGCTCGCTCGGGGGGAAGAAACGGAGGCCCGGCGATTCCTCCGTGCTAGCTTGGCGCAGAACCAAGCGTACGAAGATCGCGGAGCAAACGACGTCTGGCTGCCATATCAGAACAGCGTCATCTACGCGGCGCTGGGCGAGACGGACAGGGCAATCGAGGACGCCGTGACGGCGTTTGAACGCGGGGCGATCTACCCACTGCTCTGGGATACCGAGCCCGCGTTCGAGCCGATCCGCGACGACCCGCGCTATCAAGCGCTCCGAGCCGACGTCCAGGAACGCTGGGACTCGGAGCGGGCCAAGGTCGCGGCGCACGATGCCCGCTCGTCCGCTGCAGGACGCTAGGGCAACTGGAAGCGATACTGAGCACGAGGGGAGAGGGCCGGGCGGAACGAAGCGAGCGCGACGCGAGGAGTCACTGATGGCGCTCAAGAACTTGATTGGTGAGCTGCACCGACGATCGATCTGGCAGGTGCTTGCCGGCTATCTGGTGTTTGTGTGGCTCCTGTTCGAGACGTTCGAGGTCGTGCGGGTAACGTTGGGTCTTCCCACATGGGTAGAGCCGACCGCCGCCGTACTTCTGATCGTCCTCCTCCCCGCTCTGCTCGCGACGGCATCGATTCAGAAGGGCAAGCCATCGAGCTGGCCACGGCTGAAACTCGGCGCAGACCCTGACGCCGAGCTGTCGGCGCCGGTTGACGCCGCGCAGGCGACGGAAGAGTCGGTGGCCCCGACCGCCCCTGCCTTCGCGGAAACGCCTGAAGCCGCGGCGTCCGCTTCCCGCCCGAAGTCGAAGCGGCCGCCGGGGCTGGCCGGAGTCTTGAGTTGGCGAAACACGCTTACGGGGGGAGCGGGCGCCTTCGTGTTGTTGGCCCTCGTTACCACCATCTACATGATCCTCCGGAGCGCCGGGATCGGACCGGCGGGTACGCTCGTCGCCCAAGGCACGCTCGACGACCGCGAACGACTGATCCTCGCCGACTTCGCGAGCCCGGAAGATCTGAGTGACATCGCCACCACGATCACCGAAGGGATGCGGGTCGACCTCGCGCAGTCGCCGACCGTACGGCTTCATTCACAACGGGCGATCAGTGCGGCCCTCGCACGGATGGAGCTGGAACCGGACGCACTGCTCGATACCGAACTCGCACGCGAAGTCGCACTGCGCGAATCGGTGCGGGGCGTCGTGCGTGGCGAACTCAGTCGCGTCGGCTCCGGGTTTGTTCTGATCGCGGAGGTGGTCCAGGCCGACGACGGCTCCGTCCTCGTCTCCAGGCGCGCCACGGCCCGCAATTCCGACGGTCTCGTTCACGCGGTCGACGAGCTTTCGAAGAAGCTCCGCGAACGCATCGGCGAGCCGTTGGCGTCGATCGGTCGCGCCGACCCACTCGAACGGGTCACGACGGGCAACCTCGAGGCGCTCCGTCTCTATTCGAGCGCGATACGAGCGATCGATGTGGAGGGTGCCCAAGACCGTGGTCAAGCGTTGCTCGAAGAAGCGATCGGGCTCGATCCCGAGTTCGCGATGGCATGGCGGAAGCTCGGCATCCAACTCCGAAACCGGGGCGAGGAGCGAGCCCGCACGTACGAAGCGTTGTCCAGGGCCTTCGAGCTCCGCGACCGGCTCACGCCTCGCGAGCGCGACCTGGCTGCCGCGGCCTACTACAGCAACGCGACGGGAGATATCGAGGCCGCCATCGCGGCGTACGAGCGGCTTCTCGAGCGTACCCCCGAGGAAGGCACGGCGCTCAACAATCTCGGTCTCATGCACATGGAAGATCTGCGGGACGTCGATACGGCGATCCCTCTGCTCGAACGCGCGCTCGAGCTCGACTCGACGGCCGTGATCCCGTTCATGAACCTGATCGCGGGCTACGGCAACCGGAACGACCTGATCACCGCCACGGACCTCATCGCCGCGTACCCGACGCTCATCCGTGACCCGACCGCAAGGGAGCACGAAGCTCAGCTGTGGGCCTCGCAGGGCGAGTATCTAGAGGCAGAAACGCGGCTGCAACGACTGCTCAGTCAGGAGAGAGGCAGCGCCTATTGGCGGACGCAAGCCAACCTCGAGTTGGCGGCGCTCGCCGCGATTCAAGGGAAGATGATCGAGGCGGAAGAGCTCTACCGGACCGCGATGATCTCCGACGAAGCGCGGGGTCTGCCCCGCAGCTACTTGATCGATGCCACCCGCCTGGCCCGGATGAAGTTGTTCGCGAAGGACGATGCCCCCGCGGCGCTGGCCAACCTCGACTTGGCGTTGAGCCTGCACCCGCTCGACGGTCTCGATCCGCTCGATCGTCCCTACCTCGATCTCGCCGAGGTCTTCGCGTCGGCCGGGCGGATCGAGGAGGCACGAGCACTGGTGGCGAGCTTCGAGACCGATGTTGCGGCGGAGATCCGGTCGGCGGAACAGCGCGTCGCGCTCGATCGTGTCCGCGGCGCCATCGCGCTCGGATCCGGGGACGCAGCGGCCGCCATCGAGGCGACTCGGACGGCGGACCGGGGGGCATGTTTCATCTGCGCCCTCCCGCAGCTGGCACGGGCCTACGAGCGCGCCGGTCAGCGCGACTCCGCGATCGCGGTCTACGCCCGCTACGTGGATACGCCCTACACCTTCCGCGCGCGAGATTCAGATGGCTGGCACCTCGGGCCGGTCCATGAGCGACTCGCGGCACTCTACGAGGTCGAGGGACAGACCACGAAAGCGGTGGAGCACCTGACTCGACTGGTCCGTCTGTGGGCCGACGCAGACGAGTCGCTTCAAGCTCGGGTGGAGGCCGCTCGGAATCGCGCTCAGGCCCTGCTGAGCGCCAGCAACTAGCCTAGAACGAGGTCGGCTGCGTCTGGACCGGTGGGCCCAGGCTGCCCTCCTCCACGACCAGGACCGACGGCTCCGGCTCCAGCTCCGGCTGCGCAAAGACCGTTTGGGCCTGTGGCGCACCCGCCTCGACGACGCTCGACGCGCTTGGAGCCCGCGAGACCGCGCTGGCGAGCGCGGCCAGGCTTCCGCCCAATACAATGGCGACCCCCCGACGGAGAGCGCCTCTGCGGCGCTCGAGCAGGATTTCGCGATCTCGGAGGGCGGCCCGTGAGGCGATCTGACCGAAGCTCCTGAGCGGGGACACGACCTCCGATTCGATCGATACGGAGTCAACTAACTCGTTGTGCAACTTATTGTTAGACGGCTTGACGACGGGTAGCGAAGGCTCCGCTCGGGACGGTCGACGCTGCCGACGGATCGGGATTTCGCGCAGCGAGTCTCCGACGCAGATGACCCGAGTCCGGTGCGTGGTCGTTCGAGTGGGAGGTGACTTCATTGGCGGCGCCTTCGTGCCGCGACCGCTCGGTCGCGTCTAGGGTCCAGGACACATCCACCACCAACCACCGCCCCATCACCCAGACCGAAGAAGCAAGATGTTTGCCGGTCAGCACCGTCGGGCGCGAACCGGCTCGGGTTCGGCGGCTTCTCAGTCGTCGCTTTCGAACGCGGTCACGTCGGCCAGGAACCCTTGAGCCACCACCAGGCTGCGACCCGCGAGTCCGTCTGACACGGAGCGCCAGACGCGCGAAGTACCCGCGCGGTGTCCGTATCGACGGCTCGCCCAGATTGCGGCCAACAACACGAACAATCCAAAGGCCAGGTTGGCCACCACCCATGGGATCCCAAACCCTTCGTAGAGGTCAATCCCGAACAGCCCGTGTGCCGCGACGATGGCCAGTGGCGTCCAGAGAAAGGGGCCCAGGACCAACAGCCACCCGGCTTCTCGCACCCGCGACAGACGAAAGGCGGCCAGCCGTTTCTGCAGCGCTACGACCGGCTGCGAATAGTCGATCATCCGCAGGGTGACCAGTTGGCGGACGGGAACGATGATCAAGGTCATCGCGGCGAAGTGAAGTACTACGGCTGGAATCAGGAATCTCAGATCTCCCAGGTGGGCGGCCAGGTAACTACCCGTCATCAATGCAGCACCGACGCCAGCAAGAATCTCGAACGCCAGCCCCACCTGGAGTCCTGCGAGCCGTGACCGTACTCGGTCCATGCCCAGGCCGCGCAGAAGACGCGCCTCGAAACCACCCTTCTCTTTCGCATGCGGATCGATTTGACTCCAAATCGATTTGATTTCTTCGAATTCCATTCTTATCCCTCCATTGCACGCCAAGTGTCGGTGCCCCTATTCGGTAAGGTCCTGCCGCATTTGGTTTCGAAGTCGGTTGAGCTTTGTCGAGACATTCGTCTCGCTGATCCCGAGTACGTCCGCGATCTCGCGATACGTGTAGCCCTCCAGGTGAAGCAGCATCAACCCGCGGTTCAATTCATCGAACCCTCTGATGGCCTCGTAGATGGCCTCGACCCGCTCGTCTCGATCTTCGAAGTGCTTCATCGTGGGTACGTCGTCGACCGTGGAAAGCTCGACCGTCCGCTTGTCCGAGACGGCGGTTCGGCGCGCAAACGAGATCGCCACGTTGAGCGCCACCCGATACAGCCAGGTCGAGAAGCGACGCTGAGGATCGTAGCTGCCGTAGGACCGCCAGAGCTGCAGGTAGACTTCCTGCGCCAGATCCTCACGGTCCTCCGGTCGCGCATAGATACCGGCGAGCTTGAACACGATGCCCCGGTGCTCGGCCATCCGTTCTTCAAACTCTTCTCGCACTTGATCTTGATCCACCGAGGAGCTCCAGGTCGACCGTTCGCCGGACGTCGCTCTTTGATTCACACAGGGTGATTCGCAGCAGCGCCCTGGTTTGTCACAGCGAGGCCGTCACGAGCGATACCGGGGCGCCGTCGGCCGAACGGCTGGATCTAAGGCAGGAGGGCGGTGCTAGGTAACGAGATCGAAGTCGATCTTTCGCTCTTCGCGGTCCACTCGGACGACCTTGACCTCGATGGCCTCCCCCAGTCGATACGTCTGCTTGCTCTTCCTCGCCTTGAGCGTGTGTTTCATCTCGTCGTGGACGAAGTAGTCGCGGCCGAGGCGGCTGATGTGGATGAGACCTTCGATGTCGTACTTGTTGAGTCGTACGAAGAGGCCGAAGCCAGTGACGCCGCTGATGGTCGCTTCGAACTCGTCTCCCAGGTGCCGCTCCATAAACTCGACCTTCTTGAGATCGATCGAATCGCGCTCCGCTTGCGAAGCCACTTCTTCCCGGGCCGATGAATGCTTGGCCGTGGCCTCCAGCCACTCGCGGCTGATCTCACGTGCCAGATGCGGGTCCTTGAGCCACAGCGCGAGTTGGCGATGAACGACGAGGTCAGGGTATCGACGGATGGGTGACGTGAAGTGGAGATACGCCTGTGAGGCCAGTCCGAAGTGCCCTTCGTTGGACGTCGCGTAACGAGCCTTGGCGAGACTGCGAAGAACCTGGATCGAGATGATGGGCTCTTCGATCTTCCCCTTCACGGCGTCCAGTAGACGCTGGAAGTCTCGCGGTTTGGCTCCCTTCTTTGGAAAGGAAAGTTTGAACTCGGCGGCGAGTAGTTGCAGGGACTCGAGCTTTTCTTCGTTGGGGTCTTCATGGATGCGGTAGAGTGCGGGGACGCCCTTCTCGATCGTCCAGCGCGCAACGGCCTCGTTGGCCGCGATCATCAGATCTTCGACGAGCATGTGCGCTGCGAAACGCTCGCGCCGCCGCACATCGATCGGCGCGCCATCTTCGTCGAGGACGATGTGCGATTCGGGCAAGTCAAAGTCGAGACTGCCCCGCTCGCGTCGCTGAGCCCGAAACGCCTGGCTCACGCGCTGGAGTTCGCGTATGTCGTCTCCGAGCGCCGGGTCCTTCGACAGGGCCGGCGTTTGTTCGCCGTCGAGAATCTGCTGCGCTTCCTCATACGACAACTTGTGGGCGCTTCGAATCACGGCCTTTGCGAAGCGGGTCTCGATCAGTTTCCCCGCGCGGTCCACCTTGAGGAACGCGGCCATCGTCAAGCGGTCTTCGTCGGGAACCAGCGAACATAGATCGCTCGACAACGAGTGTGGGAGCATCGGCAACACTCGGTCGACCAGATAGACGCTGGTCGCCCGTTCCCAAGCTTCCGCGTCGATCACTTCGCCTTCGGTCACGTAGTGCGACACGTCGGCAATGTGGACGCCAATCCAGGCGCTGCCGTCATCGAGCCGTTCGATCGAGAGTGCGTCGTCGTGGTCGCGCGCGTCGACCGGGTCGATGGTCACGACGCGCTGCTCGCGACAATCTTCGCGACCCTCGAGATCCTCTGGTCGCAGGCCGCGCTCCTTGAGCTTGCTGGCGAGCGCTTCGACCTCGTCCGGAAATTCCTCGCCGAGTCCAAACCCGACCTGGATCGCCAGCACATCGACGCCCGGTTCGCCGGGCCGACCCAAGACGCGTTCGACGCGCCCTACCGGCCCAGGCCCTTCATCTCCCCAATCGATGACCTCGACCGCGACCAGCTGACCCGGCTCGGCGTCGGCCGTGTCCCGCTCCGCGATAAAGACGTCGACGTCGAGACGCGGCTCGGTGACGTCGAGCCAGGACCGTCCCTTCTTCTGACGAAACACCCCCACGAGTCGGGAGTGCGCGCGCTCGAGGACCTCGATAATCGTCCCGCGCGGGCCGCGTCGTTCTTTTTCCTCGATCCGGACGGTGACGCGATCTCCTCCGACCGCGCTGTTGAGGTCGCTCGTTCGGACGAAGACATCCTCGTCCCCCTCTTCGGGGATCACGAATCCGGCGCCGCTGCCGATGGTTTGGAGCCGCCCGATCACGAGTCCGAGGTTCTGGGGAATCGCGAAGCTGCCTCCGCGAACTCGATAGATCTTGCCACGTCCCTCGAGCCGGCCGAGGGCATCGCGAAAGTCGTGGTACTCCTCTGTCGGGACTTCGAGAGCCTTCGCGAGCTCCTTGGGCTTTAGCGGCTGGTCGGCCTCGTCACGGAGAAAGCGAACGATTTCACGGGTCCAGCGGCTTCGGTCGCCCTGGCGGGGGGCGGGTTTGGAGGCACGCCGGCGCTTGCTCGCCCCAGGCCCGCCCTTTCCGCGCGGGGGGCCTTTGCCGCCCGACCCCTTACTCCCCGAGCCGCGTCGCTTGCGGGTCAGAGCGGTTTGGCTTCGTCGATCAACATGATGGGGATGCCGTCATCGACCTCGTAGCGAAGGCCACAGGTATGGCAAAGCAGCGCCTCCTGGTCTCCTTCGACCTGATATTCAAGCTCGCCTTTGCACTTGGGGCAGACGAGGATTTTCAAGAGTTTTTCGTCCAGCGCCATCATGTCTCCTCAGCGGGTACTCGGAACCCGAGGACCCTAAGCTGGTGCGATTTCTTACGCCAGTTGGCCAGAACCTTCACCCGGAGCTCAAGATACACACGCTCCCCCAAAAAGCGCTCCATCTTTCCTCGCGCTTTCGTACCAATGTTCCGGATGGTCTGTCCCCCGGCTCCGACCACGATGCCTTTTTGCGACTCCCGCTCGACAAATATGATGGCTTCGATAAAGGTCGGTTTCCCTTTTCCCCGCTTCTTGAATTGCTCGATCTGAACCGCGATGGCGTAGGGAACTTCTTCGTCGAGCTGCTCGAGGCAGGTTTCTCGGATCATCTCCGCCATGAACTCACGCACCGGAGCGCTCGACAGCTCGTCGACCGGGTAGAGCGGAGGCGACTCCGGTAGTCGTTTCACGATGGCATCTCGGAGGGGAGCCACGCCGTCGGACTTGGAAGCCGTCGTTCGGAACACCCCGTCCCAGCCGCCCCCCTCGAGGCTCGTCGACAGCTCCTCGAGTTTTGGCGCGCTGAGTCGATCGCACTTGTTCAGACACAGGAGGGCGGGCCCGGAGAAGCTCGATCGAAAAGAGCGAGCCCACTCGATACTGGGTTCGAAGCCCACGTCCAGCACGGCGACGACCACGTCTGCGTCGTCCAGCGCGGAGAGGGCCTCCTCACGCATCGATCGGTGCAGCTTGTATCGAGGTTCCAAGAGCCCCGGGGTGTCGATGAAGACGGCCTGGTGGCCCTCGTCGGAATAGATGCCCAAGAGCTTGCGCTGCGTGGTCTGTGCCTTGGGCGTAACGATACTGAGTCGTTCGCCCACAAACGCGTTGAGCAGGGTCGACTTACCCACGTTCGGGAGTCCTACGAGCGCCACGAACCCCGCCTGAAATCCGCTCAGAAGTTCGATCCGGGCGGTGCTGGCGGCGGCGGTGGAGGCGGCGGTGGACGTCGGGGACCGAACACCTCGATCGTCAGCTTCGCCGTTCCTGAATTCGCCTCCACGGCGGCGGGAGCGCCTTCCACGGCGGCGGGAGCGCCTTCCACGGCAGCGGGAGCGCCGTCCACGGCGGGCGACCGCGCCACGGGGGGCAACCCGACCGGTGGCTCGGCAACCGCGGCAGATTCGAGTTCGTCCGGCAGCGTCTCGGCCGACTCGAGTTGAAACCTCGACTCGGCCGCAGCGGATTCCACCCCAGAGGGAGCGCGGAGCTGCGTGGCCGGACTCGCAAACTCCGTCGCGGCTCCTCTGGCTGCCTCCGTAGGTCGGCTCGCAAACCAGGCGAACCCGAGTGCGGTCAGCGCGCCCAGTCCCACGGCCACGAGCGCTCGCCAGTTTCCACGGCTTCGCCCCTCCAGAGGGACCGGGCGTAGAAGGGCCCCGGGGCCGTCCGACACCTCCTCGAAACGAGGCATCGCGGCCGCACTTAAGTGTTTTTTTTCAAACCACTTACGCGGTCCCGATTTTGAAGATTCGCGGGGCTTCGCCCGAGAGGACCCAGCGTGGTCTCGGTCGCCTGGGATCCTCGAAAGCTTGGACCCATCGAAGAGAAAACCTCGGGAAGGATCGTCCGAGCGCGGACGTTTGCGACTCATGTGTACGGCCTCGAAGAGCAAATCAGAGTGAGACAACAACTTAGAGCGGGGCCCCTCCACGGCACAATAAACGACAGAAACGCGAAAACCCCCGGACGCAAGCGCACGAGGGCTTTCGATCTATAACCAAGAGGGCGAGTGACTTGTGGAAGGTCCAGGTGTGTCTTTCATCTTCTTCCCCTGTTAGAAGCCGAAGCTTCAAGTCGAGGTTGCACCAGAAAGAACAGCTCCCTAGAAAGGAGGTGATCCAGCCGCAGGTTCCCCTACGGCTACCTTGTTACGACTTAGCGCCAGTCACTGAGTTTACCTTCGACGGCTCCCCCTCCGAAGAGTTAGGCCACCGGCTTCGGGTACCCCCAGCTTCCATCGCTTGACGGGCGGTGTGTACAAGGCCCGGGAACGTATTCACCGTAGTATGGCTGACCTACGATTACTAGCGATTCCGGCTTCATGGAGTCGAGTTGCAGACTCCAATCCGAACTTGGACCGGCTTTTTGGGATTCGCTCCACCTCGCGGTATTGCTGCCCTTTGTGCCGGCCATTGTAGCACGTGTGTCGCCCTGGACATAAGGGCCATGATGACTTGACGTCATCCCCACCTTCCTCCGGTTTATCACCGGCAGTCCCCCTAGAGTCCCCGGCATTATCCGCTGGCAACTAGGGGCAAGGGTTGCGCTCGTTGCGGGACTTAACCCAACATCTCACGACACGAGCTGACGACAGCCATGCAGCACCTGTGACGGCTCCCCGAAGGGTCCCCTCAAGTTTCCAAGAGAGTACCACCGACATGTCAAGCCCAGGTAAGGTTCTTCGCGTTGCGTCGAATTAAACCACATGCTCCACCGCTTGTGCGGGCCCCCGTCAATTCCTTTGAGTTTCAGCCTTGCGGCCGTAATCCCCAGGCGGGGCACTTAATGCGTTAGCTGCGGCACCGAAAGGGCCAAGCCTCCCGACACCTAGTGCCCAGCGTTTACGGCGTGGACTACCAGGGTATCTAATCCTGTTTGCTCCCCACGCTTTCGCGCTTCAGCGTCAGATGAGGCCCAGCGAGCCGCCTTCGCCGCAGATGTTCTTCCCGATATCTACGCATTCCACCGCTACACCGGGAATTCCGCTCGCCTCTACCTCTCTCTAGCCATGCAGTATCGAATGCAGTGCGCGGAGTTGAGCCCCGGCATTTCACAATCGACTTACAAGGCCGCCTACGCGCCCTTTACGCCCAGTAATTCCGAACAACGCTTGCTCCCTCCGTATTACCGCGGCTGCTGGCACGGAGTTAGCCGGAGCTTCCTCTGGTGGTACCGTCAGACCTAGCCAGTATTACCGACTAAGCGGTTCGTCCCACCTGACAGGGGTTTACGACCCTAAGGCCTTCCTCCCCCACGCGGCGTCGCTGCGTCAAGCTTTCGCCCATTGCGCAATATTCCCCACTGCTGCCTCCCGTAGGAGTCTGGGCCGTGTCTCAGTCCCAATGTGGCTGATCACGCTCTCACGTCAGCTACCCGTCATAGCCTTGGTAAGCCATTACCTCACCAACAAGCTGATAGGCCGCGAGCTCATCCAAAGGCGCTAGCATTGTAAAGAGGCCAGCTTTCACGCTGGTATCCATTTCCAGCGCTGTACGCGGTATTAATCCAGTTTTCACTGGGCTATCCCCCACCCTTGGGCAGATCGCTCACGTGTTACTCACCCGTTCGCCGCTCTACTAAGACCCGAAGGTCCGTTCTCGCACGACTTGCATGTGTTAGGCACGCCGCCAGCGTTCGTCCTGAGCCAGGATCAAACTCTCCATAGTTTGAAAAGTTCTAAGAACGGTCGGTCAAGCCGTGCCGTTCCGATTCCTGGTGAACGCGGGCCTCAGACCAGTCCGAAGACTGTCCAAGATCGCGTTCGGAATTACACTTTGTTTTCCCATCGAGTCACAGGAAGTGTTGCCCGCAACTCTCGATTGGGCCCACAAGTCACTCACACCATCTTGTCAAATAGCAACGCGGGAAGGCGCACGCGCCCTCCCGCGAGAGCCCA
>JAJCZV010000031.1 GCA_029262175.1 Gemmatimonadota bacterium | reverse complement strand
CCTCAAGATGGTGATGGGGCAGGGCGCCCGGTTGGCCGCGTGGGGCCTCGGGTCCGGTCTTCTCGGCGCAGCGATCCTGAGTCGAGTGTTGGCCAGCCAGCTCTACGGGGTGAGTGCGATCGACCCGTGGACGTTTATCGGCGTTGCCATCTTGCTCGGAGGCGTCGCCTTGTTGGCGACGTATTTGCCGGCCCACCGGGCGGCCCGAATCGATCCCGCCCTGGCGATTCAGGGCGAAGGGCAGTGACGCAGGAGTAGGCGTCGGAAGACCGTCATTTCCTGCACATTTTCGCGATCTTGGGGTCCTCTTCGGGCAGAAGAGCCCCCGGTTCTCGAACCGCTGAAGCGTGCGGGAGAGGTCCAAGTCACTCCAGTTACCCGCGATACGGTGGAGTAACGCCGTCGGCCCGATGTGTGCGCTACTGGGTCGTCTAGCGAGGGGGTAACGATGTCTATTGAACGTGCCTTGAATCGACAAGATTTTGCGCGTGCGCTAGAGCGAGCCTACGAGTTGGAGGATGCCAGAATCATCGGGTCAGGCCGGTTGATCGAGAGACCGGGCCGAGGTCAGGCGGACTTGGACACATGGTCCGGGTCGATGCGCCTCCATTTGTTCAGCGCGTTTTCGCGTTGGCGTCGTCCAATGAGCGGCGCGAACCGCGCCTCACACCGCAATAGAATCGATGCCGAACGAACGAACTGACGCGCTCCTCGAGGAGATCTGCGACTTGCACCGAGAACATCTGGATCTCTACCGCGAAGCCCTGGCGAACCAAACCTCCTCGATCGCACAGCAGCGCGCGGCCATCGCCTACACGCGGCGTTTCGGTCGACTGGCGATGTTTGTCGTGCTTCCCGCACTCGCGTTCGTCCTCGGATTGTTGATCTGGATGCTCCGCACGTACGCGTAGATGTGCCATGTTTCAAGCTCGTTTCATCGCGATGACAGCCATGTTTCATGAAACGGGATCTTTGAAAAGGCCTGTCGACTTCGATTTCTTCGGGAATACACGTACCAGGAGATGGGTGCGGAACTGGACTGTCCCATCGGAACCGTAAGATCCCGCCTCCATCGCGAGACGAGGCTGCTACAGAATCTGCTACTCGAGGTATGGGACGAATACAAAGTGGCCGTGTAGGGCGAGAAACGGCGATGTGCCTGGGTGGGGCGGGAAGAGCCGGACCTGTCGGCCGCGCGCTTGCCGACTTGTCGCCCGCCCGCTTGCCGACTTGTCGGCTAGCGACGACGTTCTCGCGCCTCACCCTCTACGGATGCGCGCGCTAATTGGAAGACCTCACCGTCGGTTCGATCCCACGGCACATCATCAAACTCGCGATCCCCATCGCCATCGGGATGGTCTTTCAGACGCTCTATTATCTGGTCGACCTCTACTTCGTCGGTCAGATCGGGGAATACGCGATTGCAGGTCTGACTTCGGCCGGGAACGTCCAGTTTCTGGTGATGGCGCTCACGCAGATTCTTGGCGTCGGAACGATGGCGTTGATCGCTCAGTCGAGCGGTCGCAAGGATCGCGAAGATGCCAATCTGATCTTCAACCAGAGTCTGGGTCTGGCGGCAGTGTGTGCCGCGGCCACGATCATCGGTGGCTACCTGCTCGCGGGACGCTACATGACGGCGCTTGCCGCCGATGCAGCGACGGTCGCGGCCGGGACCGAGTACCTCTACTGGTTTCTTCCCGGTCTCGCGCTCCAGTTTGCTCTGATCTCGATGGGGTCGGCCCTTCGCGGGACCGGGATCGTAAAACCGACGATCATCGTCCAGATCTTCTCCGTCGCCCTCAACGCCGTTCTCGCCCCGTTCATGATTGCCGGCTGGGTAACGGGCCGGCCGCTGGGGGTGATGGGCGCCGGATTGTCCAGCTCGATCTCCATCGGTGTCGGTGTGGTCCTCATGTACTTCTACTTTGTTCGGCTCGAACGCTACGTGACGTTTGACGCGAGCCAGTTTCGTCCCCGTGTGCACGCGTGGAAGCGCATCCTTGCCGTGGGACTTCCGCCCGGCGGCGAGTTCGCCCTCATGTTCGTCTATATGGCGGTCATCTACTGGGCGATTCGTGATTTTGGCGCTGCGGCGCAGGCTGGCTTCGGGGTGGGGTCGCGAGTCATGCAGGCGGTCTTTCTTCCAGCGATGGCGATTTCGTTTGCGGCCGCCCCCGTGGGCGGGCAAAACGTCGGGGCCGGGATGCACGACCGCGTTCGCGAGACGTATCGATCCGCTGCGCTCATAGGTGGCGCGATCATGTTGTCTTTGACGCTGCTCTGTCAGGTCCGACCCTACGTGCTCGTCAGCGGGTTCACTCACGAGGCGGACGTCATCGCGGTCGGAGGCCAGTTCCTTCAGATCATCTCGTGGAACTTCGTTGCGATGGGATTCATCTTTACGTGTTCAAGCCTCTTTCAGGCGCTCGGCAACACGCTTCCATCGCTACTGGCGAGCGCAACGCGGCTGTTGACCTTTGCCATCCCCGCCGTGCTTCTCAGCCAGCTCTATTCCGGGTTCGAACTTCGACATCTGTGGGTTCTTTCGGTCGCCACGGTCGCCCTGCAGGCCGTTGCCAGTTGGCTGTTTCTGCGAGCTGAGTTTCGGACGAAACTGCGCCCCGCCGCCGACGCGGCAGCTCCATAGACCCTGCGGTTCGAGTTCGATCGCGGTCGAGCTTCGGTCTTCGAGCCCGCTAGGGAACGAGTGGCCGCGCCTGACCGATCTCATAGTCCTTGGGCGGCTCGGCCCCTAGGAGGTGTCGGACGAAGTAGTCCCATCTTCGCCGCATCATGTAGGGCTCGTTTCCGAAGCCATGTCTTCGATTCGGAAGGAGCAGAAGATCGAAGTCCTTGTTTGCTTCGATGAGGGCATCGACGACGAGCATCGTGTTGGACGGCGGGACGTTGTCATCCAGGGTGCCGTGAGCGATGAGGAGCTTGCCCTCGAGATTCCCGGCAAGGAGCTGGTTCGCCTGGTTGTCGTAGCTCGTGCTGCCATCTCCCCGTTCTGTCAGCAACCCCTGCCACTTCTCACCCCAATCATCCTCGTAGTTCCGATTGTCGTGGTTGCCCGCTTGCGAGACGGCGACCTTGTAGAAGTCGGGATAACGAAGGATCCCTGCGGTCGATGCGAAACCGCCGCCGGAATGTCCGTAGATGCCTACACGATCGACATCGATCCACGAGTACCGCTGGGCGAGTTGCTGGATCCCGGTTATCTGATCCGGCAGACCGTTGTCACCCATGTTGCCGTAGTAGGCCTCATGGAAGGACTTCGAGCGCATGGGTGTCCCCATCGCGTCGAGTTCGATCACGACGAAACCGAGCTCGGCCAGCGACTGGAAGTCGCGGTGCGACGCTCGAAAGCTGCGGCTGCCCACGCTACCGCTTTGAGGCCCCGGGTATAGGTAATTGATGACCGGATACTTCCGCTCTGGGTCAAAGTCCGTGGGCCGGAACATCAAGCCGTAGAGATCCGTCTCACCGTCGCGAGCCTTGACGCTAAACTCGATCGGCGGTTGCCAGCCACTCGCCACGAGCCGAGAGATGTCCGCCGCCTCCACCGTCTGGCGGACCCGGCCATCCATGTCTCGAACGACCGTTACCGGCGGAACCGTGGGCGTCGAATAGCTGTCCACAAACGCCCGCCCGTCGGGCGAGAGCGAGACGGTGTGGTTTGCGGTTCCAGGAGTCAGCAGGTCCACGTCTCCATCATCCAGATCCAGGCGATACAGGTATTGGAAATAGGGGTCTCCCGGTTCGCGCTCGTTGCCCATGAACAAGACGGTGCGCGCGGACTCATCGACCTCGATGATCCGACTTACGTTCCACTCGCCCGACGTCACCTGCCGCTTCAGCGCGCCCGTGGTCGAGTCATACAGATACAAGTGTCCCCAGTCGTCACGCTGCGAGAACCACAACACTTCGTTCGACTCCGAGAGGAAGCGCCAGTTGCCTCCCGATTCGAAGAAGGTCTCCTCGACCTCTTCAAAAAGGTCGGAGACCTCGCCTGTCGCGGCCTCCGCGATCCGAACCTGTGCGCGTTTGTGGTCGCGGGAACTCGAAACAAAGACAAATCGTGACCCGTCGGCACTCCACTCGACATCCGCAAACGTGCCCCCGCAGGCGACGTGATCGCACACGGTGGATCGGTGCTGATCCGCAGGCATCTGTAGCCGAACCACGCGGGAGCCGGCCGGCGCACGGACATCGACGACGACCCGGTCAATGCGAAAGATCACGGAATCCTCCGGAAGCGGATACCGCCATGCGTCCATCTCCGGGTGACCCACCTCGGTTCTAACGAGGAACATCATCCCCACTCCACGTCCGTCGTGCTGGAACGTCGCGATTCGGCGCGAGTCAGGGGACCACTTGAGGACGGGTCGATCGCTTCGGACCCAGCCAGCGTTGTTGGTCGCATAGCCGAAGTCCTCGATTCCATCTTCGGTGAGAGCGGACTCTCGGCCCGTCGAAAGATCGCGAATCCATAGATTGTGATCGCGAATGAACGCGGCCAGCGAGCCATCCGGCGACACCACGTCAATGCGAGAGGCAAGCGACTCCGTCGGTTCGGCCGCTGCGCAGGTGTAGGACTCGAGACCGCACGAGAAGGCCGCACCCTCGACCATGAAGCGCGCCGTTTCGGTCTCCAAGACGAACCCCCGGAGCGGGAGCGCGAAGGCGGTGAATCTCGTGCCCGCCGCGGTGTTGAGCGCCTCGGCCAGCCGTTGGTGATCGAACGCCCGTTCTCGGGTCCGCTCGTCGAGATCGACGATCACGACTTCCTGTCCCTGGTCGAACTGGTTCGAATACCAGAACAGCCCGTCCGCCATCCAGCTCGGGCGCACGGCACCGCCGAGGACCAACGAACCCGTGTTGGTAGCGAGAAACTGCTCGGCGCGACCGTAATCCGCTGCGGTAAGCGCCGTGGGCGCCTCCTGAGCGGCGGCGGTCGAGGCCGAGATCAGTGTCGCGAACAGGGCGACAGAAAGCCGCATTATCTCCTCCAAATCGAAGCGAGAACTCACTCTACGTCGGTCTCCACGCCGGGTCCGGTGGCAGCGGGCGCGCCGAAACATGCCTGCGGCCGTGCTGTGCTGCCAGCCGGGTGACCGTGCCGGATCGAACCGGAACCCCCATTATTGAACGGTGTGTGGACGGCCCCTGGAGCCACGGGTTACCGGATCCGAGGAACCGTCGTGTGGTATGGGTGATAAGTTTGAATAGAGACCGGTGTTGGAAACGCTCGAAACCGAGGGCGAAGCACCCGTGATCGTCTCGAACCGTTAACGATGTTTTGTCCGAGCAACCAGGAGACCGAATCAGATGGCTAAGACCCGCCTTTCTTTCCTTGCCGCCACGCTCGTGCTGGGCGCCGCCCTCCCTGTAGCTGCTCAGGAGGTCATCCGATCCGCCTATCACGACTATCAGATCGAAACCATCGCGGACGGCCTCGAACACCCGTGGTCGATCGCCTTCCTCCCCCGCGGCGACATGTTGGTGACCGAGAAGCCCGGTCGGCTACGGATTGTTCGAGACGGCACGCTCCTGCCCGACGCCGTGACCGGGATTCCGGCCGTCGAGTCGCGCGGTCAGGGTGGTCTGCTGGATGTCGTGCCGCACCCCGATTTCGAATCCAACCGACTCCTCTACTTGAGCTACTCCAAGCCCGATGACGACGAGAACTCGCGCGGGACGACGGCGGTGATTCGTGGCCACTACGAAAACGGCCGGTTGACGAATGTCGAGGAGATCTTTTTGGCCGAGTCCGTCGGTCGTGGACACTACGGGTCTCGCTTGGCCTTCGATGCGGATGGGTACTTGTTCATTACGGTGGGAGACCGCCAGGCGCCATCCCGCGGAGACCTCGAGGCGCACCCGGCGCAGGACATCACCAATCACCACGGAACCGTCAGCCGGATCCATGATGATGGGCGCGTCCCGTCCGACAACCCGTTCGTCGATGTACCTGGGGCGAAGCCGGAGATCTGGAGCTACGGTCACCGGAACCCTCAGGGGCTCGTCATCCACCCCGAGACTGGGGACGTTTGGGTCACGGAACACGGTCCGCAGGGCGGCGACGAACTCAATCGACTCCAACCCGGCCTGAACTACGGCTGGCCCGTTGTCGGCTACGGGGTCAACTACGGTAGTGGTCTCGCGATCCATGAGGGCACGCGGCGAGACGGCATGGAGTCACCGACGCACTTCTGGATCCCGTCGATCGCGACGTCCGGTTTGATGATCTACACAGGCGATCGATTCCCCATGTGGCGGGGCGACGTTTTCGTCGGCGGCATGCGCGGGGAGCAAATCGCTCGACTCACGCTGGATGGGCAGGAGGTCACCCGCGAGGAGACACTAGTCCAAGGCGTGGGCCGAGTGCGTGATGTCCGACAGGGTCCTGACGGTCTGATTTACATTGCAATCGACGGAGACGGCGACGAACGGACCGCCGTGATTCGACTCAGCCCTGTCGAGACGCGCTAGCGGCGGCGGGCCCGTCCCTAACCAGAGGCACTGAAATGGCCGAAGCGATTACGAGGCGCGATGTCTTGATAAAAGGAGGGACGGCAGCGGCCGGTTTGGCGCTCCTCCCCTCGGACGCGCTGGCGCGCTGGGCGTCCACGACGTCGCAGGAAGCCGTGATCCCCTGGATAGAGCGCCCATCAGAAGCCCTGGCGGGAGTGAATGTGCTTGATTGGGAAACGCTCACCTCGTGGGTCACGCCCACGGAGAAGCTGTTTCGCGTGGGCCACTACGGATCGCCGGTCATCGCGGAGACCGACTGGAGCCTGAAGCTTTCCGGGCTGATCGAGCGCCCGCGAACGTTCTCCCTTGCCGACCTTCGGCAGCGACCTCGCCAAGAGGTCGTGATGACGCTCGAGTGCGCTGGGAATCGCGGATTCGACGGGTTCATCGGAGCCGTCCACAACGCACGCTGGGGCGGTACGCCCCTGTCGACGGTCCTAGAAGAGGCCGGAGTGCACGCGGACGGAATCGAAGTCGTTTTCTTCGGATCGGACGAAGGCGAGGAGGAGATCCGCGAGACCCAGGTCACGCAGAACTTCGCTCGGAGCATGTCCCTCGAGGACGCGATGGATCCCGACATCCTCCTCTGCTATGAAGTCAACGGTGAGCCTCTTCCAAATGAGAACGGCTTTCCCCTGCGTTTGATCGCACCGGGGTGGTACGGCGTCGCGAACGTAAAGTGGCTCAAGAGGATCGAGATTCGAGATACGCGCTTCGTCGGTCGGTTCATGGGTCGTGACTATGTGACGCTTCGCGAAGAGGAGCGAGACGGAGAAACGGTTTGGGCTGAAACGTCGGTCGGTCGGTCTCAGATCAACTCGGTTCCCGCCAAGGTCACGACCGACGGAGACCGGCACCGGATCCACGGGGCTGCTTGGGGCGCCGACATCGTGCGCGTCGAGGTCCGCGTGGACGATGGTCCCTGGCGTCCGGCTCAGTTGGGCGAGGGTCAAGACGACCCGTACACCTGGACGTTCTGGCACCTGGATTGGGACGCCTCGGCAGGCGAGCACGGCATCACGTCGCGCGCGATCGCCCGCGACGGAGAGGAGCAGCCTGCGGCGGATGATCCGCTCATCACGCGCAAAAAGACGTACTGGGAGAGCAACGGCCAGCTCACGCGAGGCATCCTGATTGACTAGCCGGTGGCGACCCGCCGCCGCCCTCGGCTTGATGTTGATGGTCGCTGCGGGTGGGTGCTCGGCGCCGTCCGCCGACGTCGAGCCGGCGGAGGGGGGGGCCGGCGACCGCTGGCGCCCCATGATGGACGTCGTCGTCGCGCATATGGAATTGTCGCCCGGCGAGGGCGTGTTCGGGGTCGGACTTCCCGGGCTCTTCGACGAATTGCCGGAAGTCCTGGCAGTCGCGGTCGAGGCGGCCGGGGGCGAGTACATGGGAACGCTCAGCGACTCCGGGCCCTATGGCACGGCAGGGAATCCAGCGTTTATCGCGGCGGCCCGTGGCGCGAGTAGGGCCGATCTTCCCGAGGTGCTGCGAGATGTCCCGGTGGGCGTCATGCTGCCGGGAGCCAGCGACGCCCACGCACCGTACTCGGCGATGAACGAGCTGCTGGCCGAGGGTGCGAGCCAGCGCCGCAAGGTTCATTTCCACTGGGGCGGCCAGTACGAGGTCGAGGATCGCTCGTATCCCATTGGCGCAGAAGCGGCCGCCGTTCCCACAGAAGATGGACGGGCGGATGACGTCTACGAGCGCGCCATCGTGGATCTCGACTATCGGGCTCTATCGGCAAATCAACTCGCGTTCGAGGCCGCGGCTCGTTCGGGTGAGGTCCACGTTACGACGCCGAGCGGAACAGACATCCGGTTTCGCATCGGCGACCGACCGGTGAACCGCCAGGACGGAGACGTCTCGGCCGCGCGAGCTGAGCGTGGCCGCGTCTTGATCGATTGGCACGTAGAGTTTCCCGCCGGCGCGCTTCGCGTGGCCCCGCTCGAATCGAGCGTTCAGGGCGTCATCGCTTTCCCGCGGTCCCAGTGGGGTGGGGAGACCGTCGAAGATCTCGTGCTCACCTTCGAGGCCGGTCGGATCATCGCGGTCACGGCTGCCGCAGGGGTGGAAGCGGTAGAAGCTGAGCTCGAAGAGGCGGGAGAGTCCGCCGCGTTTCGCGAACTCGGGCTCGGGTTCAATCCGCTGCTGGCGGTGCCCGATGAAGATCCGTGGTTGCCGTACTTCGGCTATGGGGCGGGCGTCGTTCGGCTATCCCTCGGTGACAACTCCGAACTCGGGGGAGCCGTGGGGGGCGGATACGTGAAATGGGTCTTCTTCCTCGACGCCACCGTGGACGTGGGCGGCGAACGTTGGGTCGAAGACGGGCAGCTGCTCCGGTAGAGCGGCAGCGCGTTAGTCCCGCCGCCGCTCCAGGCCCCCGTCCATCAGCACCCAAGTGTCAGGGTCCAACACCACATCAGTGGGCTCACGGTCCACTCGGATCGTAAATCGGCTTGCTCGCTCGCGCAGCCGAACCACTTCCAAATGCCGCCCCGATTCTCCCTCGTAGGAGACCCCGATTTGGATGGGCATGGCGAACAGCTCGCCGCCCTCTTGTGTCTGCTGCAGATCGATCTGGACGAGGCCCGCGCTCGCATCGTATCTCCACGTGCCTCGGACCTCTAGCGATCCGCCACGGTAGAGCCACTGGTCGAAGAAATCCGAGAGGTCCATGCCCGAGGCGATCTCCATGTGACGGAGAAAATCGGCTGTCGTCGCGTTTTGGTCTTGGAATTCCGCGTAGTACGCGCGGATCCCGGCCCAAAACGCCTCATCGCCTACGATGCCTCGGAGCATGTGAAGCACCCAGCTCCCCTTTTGGTAGGTGCCCCCGCCCGTGGTCACCTGCGCCATGTCGCGGAGATCGTCGTGGATGATCCGATAACGCGGATTCTCGGCCATGAATGTTCGTACACGGTCGCGACTGCTCTTCAAGCCCTCTACGAACTCATCCCTTCCGTACTGGTGCTCGATGAACAGGAGGGTGAAGTACGTGGCAAATCCTTCGCTCAACCACACGTCGTCCCAGTCGTACTCCGTGACCGCGTTGCCAAACCATTGGTGGGCGATCTCGTGGATGACCACGTTTCGCCAGCGCACCGATCGCTCGCCCGTAACGGATTCGTCGCCGTAGAAGATCGCAGTGGCCGCCTCCATCCCTCCACCAACGCTGTTGGACTGCACATTCGCGAGCTTCTCGTATGAATAGGGGCCGATCCGATCGGCGTAGAAATCCATCGCCTGTTTGGTGGGCGTGGCGAAGTCGTAGAACCCCGCGTCACGGTCCTGCTCGTATACCCAGGTCTGGATGGGTACGCCGCGATGGTCGTCGACGTGCTGCACCGCGAATCGCGCCACCCCGACCGCGTACAGCCAGGTTGCGATCGGAACCGATTGCTTCCAATGCGTGAGTCGATTGCCGTCAGCGAGGTCCGTCTCTTCGACGAGCCGTCCGTTGGAAATCACTTGGTAGTGATCGGGCGCACGCACGATGAACTCGCTGGTGGCCTTGTCGGAGGGGTGGTCGATCGTCGGCAACCAGTTGCGCGCCTTGTTTGGCCAATTGTCGCTGAAAAACGTGCGATCTCCGTACTTGTTGTCTCCGATGATGAGCCCCGTGGCAGGGACCCCGCGATATCGCACGGCGAAGGTGTGTCGATCACCCGCCGACGAGGGGGCCGCAAGGTCGATCAGCAGCACGTCCGCCTCATGGGTCCAGTAGGTCGAGCCTCCCCCTACCGAGACGTCGGAAACGGTCATTCCGCCCCCGTTCGTCCCGCCGCCGATCAGGTCGAGCCGGAGCCTGGATATGCCGTCTCTCAGGAATCGCACGTCGATCGTCGCGAGGCCGCGGATCTCATCCGTCGCGTCAGAAAGGGTCAATTCAAACGCATAGTTGACGGCGTCGATGTCCGGGTTCTTGGGATAGGGGTCCAGGGACACATGGCCTGCGGACAGCGACAATGCGATACCGATCAGCACGGCTTTCATGAAGGTGGCCTTGCTCAGAGACGGAGTTTGGGTCCGAGGTCGCCCAAAGCTTGTGGTCCTCCGGCGAGACGCACAACGTTGGGCGCGGAGAAGCCGAGAAGATTCAAGATGACCCCGCAATCCAATGAGGTGGTTTCTGTATGGAGCGGATGCCCGAGGTGGAGGTGCCGATCGTGAAGGATGCGATCCGGATCGTCGTCGAACCCACATACTCGGAGAAGCACTCGAATCCGACGTCGTGGCGCTACGTGTTCGTATATCGGGTGACGATCGAGAATATCGGCGCCGAGAGCGTGCAGCTGTTCTGGCGTCATTGGATGATCCACGACCTCGTGGCAGGTGATAGCGAGGTCAGCGGCGAGGGTGTGGTCGGAGAGTCGCCCGTGCTGGGTCCCGGAGACGCACACCAGTATCAGAGCTTCTGTGTGCTGCGCGGTCGGGGCGGTCACATGGAAGGCTTCTACCACTTCCGACGCGGGGACGGGACCGTTTTTCGAGCGGAGATACCCCGGTTCGTACTGCATGCACCCCCCGAAGCGGTCGGGGCCTACTTGGCCTGACGGCCGTCCATGAGCTGGAGACAAGCATAACGATGGGACTTCTCGCCAAGCGTTTAGAAGGCCTGGGAACCGAGAACGCCTTCAAGTTGGGTGACGACATCCAGAGGTGTCTGGATCGGGGCATCGATGTCATCAAGTTCAACCTCGGAGCGCCCGATTTTCGGAGCGCCCCACACCTCAACCGCGTGGCGATCGAGCACCTCGAAGCGGGGAACTCGGGGTACTGCGACCCGGCGGGTATCCTGCCGCTCCGAGAGGCGATTGCTCATCACGTGGAAACGACCCGCGGAATCGAGATGACCGCGGACCGCATCGTCGTCACGCCCGGAGCGAAGCCGCCGATCAGTTACACCTTTCAGACCTACGTCGACCCGGGCGATGAAGTCGTCTATCCCAGCCCCGGATTCCCCATCTACGAATCCTGGGTGACGTTCGTCGGCGCAACACCGGTTCCGCTTCAACTCTCCGAGGACCGAGGCTTCGCGTTCAGCGCGGATGATCTCGCCGCCTGTCTCACCGAGCGGACCAAGCTGATCATCCTCTGCTCTCCGTCCAATCCGACGGGAGGCGTCTTGTCACGCGACGATCTCGCTGGCATTGCCGGCGTGATACGAGAGCGGTGCAGCCCGGACGTGCGGATCTACGCAGACGAGATCTACGAGCACATTCTGTTCGACGGCGAGAAACATCACAGCATCGCGTCAGAGCCCGGGATGGCGGAGCGAACGATTCTCGCCAGCGGTCACTCGAAGGGGTTCGCGATGACGGGGTGGCGCCTCGGCTGGGCAGCGCTTCCAAGCCCCGAAGAGGCGGCGATTTTTAAGCAGCTAAACATCAACATCGTCTCATGCGTCCCGCCATTTCTCCAGGAGGGTGGGCGCGCGGCGTACGAGGATCCCGCGACCGCCGCGACGGTTGCGGACATGGTGTCGCAGTTCGAAAAGCGACGTGATTGGGTGGTTCCCGCGCTCAACGCACTGGAGGGTGTCCGGTGCCAGATGCCCAAAGGCGCTTTCTACGTCTTTCCAAACGTCTCGGGTGTTTGCGAACGACTCGGCATCGTGGAGGCGCACAGCAGGCTCCCGGGAGCTTCACGAGCTCGTGCGACACCGGCTGGCATGCTGCAGATGTTTCTGCTCTACCGGTACGGCGTGGCGACGATGGACCGGGCGTCGTTCGGGCGCATCGGCTCCGAAGGCCAACACTTTCTTCGGCTGTCGATCGCAAACAGCATGGACGACATCCAGCGTGGTGTCGCGCGATTGGAGACGGCCTTCGACGATGCGGCTGGATTCGAGGCGTTCCTGGCCGAGGAGGGTCTCTTTTGACAGCTGCAGGAAGTCGAGCCGTCTCGGTGATGCTCGGGTCGATGTGCCTGCTGATCGGTGCAACCCCACGCGCCACGGCGCAGACGGCGCCTCTCGTTCTGGAGGCCCCCGCAAGCACCGAAGCGATGGCGTTCGGGAACGCTCCCAACTTGCAGGGGCAAGACGCGAGTCTTCTGTTCTACGGCCCCGCGTTCCTGGCCGGGGCCAGTGGGGCGTCCTTCGGTTTCCAGCGCTTTGGTTCGGATGGCACCCTGGCCAGCGTCGCCGCAGCGACGGAGCAAAACGACTTTGGTCTTGCGGTGGGTTTGCAGTACCTGAGCTACGGGGCGGATGACTTGGCCCGGGCACAGGACATTCAAAGTGTGGCTCTGGGCGGTGGAGCTCTCGGCGTAGACGAGTTCGTCGCCAGCGTGGGTCTGAGTAGGGAACTTTTGGGTCTTGAAACCGGCGTCGTCCTGAAATGGGTCGAGCAATCCGTCGATCGAAGTAACGATCACACCGTAGCGTTCGACGTGGGAGTCGGGAAAGATTTGGGACCGATCGTCCTCGGCCTCACAACGAGAAACCTCGGCTCGAATCTCGAGCCAGAGCCGGTCTCGTGCCCGGTCTGCGACCCCGCGAGCCCCACTTCCGCGGCCGGTCTCGAGCTTCCGTCTCTCGTCGCGCTCGGTCTCACCAGCGATGAGTTCGAGGTTGGCGCACTCGACATGTTCTTTACGACTCAGGTGATGCGGCGGCGAGACGGGGAGGTGATCCCGGCCGGCGGTGTGGAGCTGTCTTACTGGCCTCTGCCCGGCTATACGTTTCGACTCCGGGCTGGAGCGCAGCGAGTCGTGGAGGATCGGCGCAGCCCTCTGACCTTCGGTGCAGCGTTCACGGGCGACCGCCTGACGATCGAGTACGCGTACCAGGCGTTCGACGACGACGGGGAACTCGGATCGTCATCCACCGGAGGCCACCGATTTGGCTTTCGTTGGCGTTGACGCGCGCTGCGACTAGGGGCGCTCCGTAAAGAAGCCTGGGGGCAGTCGCGAGAAGCCGATGTCGTCGAGCACCACGGTCCCCGCTTCGGTTTGATCGAACAGCAGCCTGATGTGACGCAGCGCGGTGATGTCGAGAGCCTCGTTCACCTCGACGAAGTCGGCCAAGGGAATCGAATACGACTGGAGGACCATCTCCCACTGGTTCTCGAAAGATTCCGCATCGTTGCGTCGCTGCACTTTGATTTCGAGTGGCTTCCGGATCGCGCCGTACTGCGAGAGCAGCACCTGACTGGATTGACCCTTCTCATCGGCCACCTCGATCGTCACGTCGACCGGAGCTTCGTCTTCGTCGTCCGAGGTCGTGTCCGACTCGGTCGAATCTGACTCGCCCGCGTTGACCTCGCCGTCCTCCTCATCTTCGTCTTCGCTTGTTCTGGGACCGGGTCGTTGATCGAGAGCTCCCAAGAGAAAGTCGAGCGTCGTTCCCGCGCCCAGACCCCACTCGACGGCCAAGGAGGGAGGGAGCGACACCGTGTAGCTGGCGGGCGTCGCATCCAGCTCCGGCTTCCCCGCGGTCTTGTTGTTCCAACCGAGTCGAACGGCATTCGTTTGTTGCGAATTCGATGTCGTGGGTCGGTTGCGCGAGCGTAGACTCAGCAGGGTCTCACTCCACGTACCGAGCGAGTCGCCGAGAAGCGTCACGCCGGCTTCAGAGCCGCTGGTGACGTCGATGTCCTCCTCGAACGTCGCGAGCGAGCGAAATGTGCTCGCTTCGAACCGAGTTACGTACATCGTCTCCGGTAGCCATTGGCCGATCACTCGATGATCTCGAAAGATCGGCAGGTATTGGTCGTTCTCCATCAACGTCGCTTCAAGAAACGCGGAGATGTAGATCTTGCCAAACTCGCGCTGCGCTTCTGGATCGACGAGGGCGGACAGCTCCAGGGAACGGCCGCTCCGCGGTCCGCGGTCCTTGTTGCCCCAGACGGTGTTCCACTGTCCGTGGTTGGCGCGGTACATGTAGATCGCGGTCTTGAAGTGATCTCGATCATCGTCATATGTGACACGCGCATACTGACGCAAGCCGTGAAAACTCGTGACGTCGCCGTCGTGAGACCCATGGAACACCATGTAGTCCACGTTCTTTACGGGGACGGGCCGACCCGTAGGCAAGTACTGCCCATCCACGGGTGCGATCGCGATGATCGATCGAATCCCGTGGTTGAAGTCGAACTCGAGCGACGCGTCATCGGGGTATCGAGCCAAGCGGTTGAACGCGGCCGCGTGTCCGACGGCTTCTCCGCCTCGCGAGTGTCCAATGAGCGCGACCCGGTCCAAGTCGACCTTGCCGAAGAAGGGGCCGTTCTCGGTCGTATTGAACTCATTCCAGGCGTCGAGATGCTTGAGCAGCAGCCAGCCCCGACCATCGTTCTCCCCGCGGATCCCGCCATTGATGAAGTTCATATCGACCGAGGCGAAGACGAACCCGCGGCTGGCGAGCAGCTCCCCGAGGTAGCCGTACCCGGGGTCGGAAAAATCCTTCATGTTGTGGTTGCCATGGACGATCAGGACGAGAGGGAAGGGGCCTTCCCCTTCTGGATACCAGACCCGCCCGTTGATCGGAAACTCTTCTGGCGTAAAGCCCCAATACCCGTTTCGTTCGTCCTCGGAGTCGCCGAGATCCACCAACTTCGACGCGTCTACGGGCTCAGTGACGATCTGTACGGAGTCACGGTATTCAGGACGGTGCCGATCGGTCCCGCTGCCGTAGAACGAGCGCAGGACTCGGTACGGTCCTGAGCGCGCTGGATGAGGCGCCTCCAAGAGCTGCTCGGAGAGGACGGCCTCATGATCCGACGGTGAGAGGTTCAGCGAGCCCGAACACCCGACGAGCGATAGGAGCGACGCTAAATAGACGGGAAGCAAGCTGATACGAGGCCTCATGCTCATCGCCGAAACGTCGCCCCTGTCCCGACCTCAGCCGCCGGGCATCGGCTGAACACGGCCACCTTCAGGCATGGCCAGCATCGACTCGTCAAAGGGCCGTTTGAAGGAGATGTTCGTCACCCACGCCTCGTTCCTGAAATCGCCCTTTACACCGTCGACAAAGGCAAACCCCTGGAAATGGGTCGGCACCGTCAGGCCATCGACCGTGGTGTAATCGTTGTAGTAGAAGAGCGATTCGCTCCGCGCCGGGCGTCCGCCAAACGTCACCGTGTATCGAATCGCGCGTAACTGGCCCGTCTCCTTGCTCACGTACAGGGTGTAATTGTCGGAGGCGTCCCCGACTCCGTCTTCGTATCCCGCGCGAATCATGTCGTACATGATCCCATCGAGCTCTTCGTCGGGCAGCGCTTCAAGCACCACACCGGGGTCGGCTAGGACAAACGGGATGCTCGAAAAGTAGTAGCCGGTCGAGCCCCAAAACCTCGGATTGACGCGCTCGATTTCGGCCGGCCAGATCCAAGCGTTGGTTCCGTCCCATGCAAACCGCGCGTCGACGGCCTCCGCAGCTTGATAGTCGCCGAGCGTCTCGAGGTCGTGGTACATGCGGCGCGCATAGTTGTCCGCGACCAGGGTACTCTTGAACTGAATGTTCGAGCCAACGTTGGCATATTCCCAGCCATAGGAGCTGGTCGGCGTGCCGTACCAGGCCTCGAGTCCGCCTGCCGCATCGATCGCCCGTAACAGCGTCGCGCCCGCTTCGGACCCCTCGAGACGTGTGCGAGCGGCTGACGCCATTGTTGCGGTGTTGGCCGCGGCCGTTGCCGCCTCTGACGCTTCGCCCGCCGTCTCCGCACAGCCCCCAATGCCAACGAGGAGCAGAGTTGCGACAAAAGCGGACAGCCGCGGAGTAGAATGGTGATAGAACCGCATGTGGAACTCCTTTGAGGAGAGGTCAGCCGGGCTCGTCTTCCTCGAACTCTTCGCCGAGCTTGAACGCTTCTGCCAACTCGGGGTCGTCCTCGACGCCCAGCACCCGCTTCGCGATATACTCGCCCAGTACGGGGCCCTGTTTGAACGCCTCGGCACTGCCGAGTCCCGTGAGCCAGACGTTCTCGAAATCCGGGTGCTTGTCTACCAAGAACTGACCGGCCGGGCCGAACTCGTAGTGGCAGGCCCGAGTCTCGGAGATGGGCGCCCCGATCAAATCGGGGAAGTACTGCTCGATAATCTGCCGCGGGCGCTCGTGCGCTTCGGGAGGAACCCAACGGTCGCTGGTGTCGGGATCGTCTCCCGCTTGCCCCCCGGTCCGAACGCGGAATCCGCGGTGGTCGCGCCCCAATGCGGGCCACCCGGTACACCCGGGAACTCCATAGCTCGGCATGTTTGGAAACATGAACCGAGCGTCGGGGACTCCGTAGTAGAACACGTTGCCGACCGGGATCCGAAGCCGCTTGCCCATGATCTCGGGGAACGCTTTGGGGAACCACGGTCCAAGGGCGAAGATGAAAGTGGAAGCGGAAAGAGAGTCTTGTCCATCGAATCCTTCGAGGGATACCGAACTGAGGCTTCCCCCGCTCGACTCGCCGGGCGTGGCCTTGGCGAACGCGAGTTCGCCCCCTTCGTTCACGAACCGCTGCGCCACCGACTCGATCGCACGCCGAGCCCGCACGACGCCGGCGCGTGGCTCGTACAGGGCGGTCGTGATCTTCTCGGTTCGAATCCACGGCCATCGATGGTTGATGTCATCGGGTCCCAGAATCTCGTATTCGGTCCCGAGAGCGTCCCAATGCGCCATCGTATCTTCGAGGTACGGTTCCATCTCCTCGCGCATGATGAGATCGCCGGTTTCGAAGAACACTCGGGGAAGAAGAAGATCGCTCGCCTCTTCGTCCCATTGGGTCCAGCGCCGGATGGCTTCGTTCGCCCACTGGGTCCAGAGAAACCCGTGCGGGCGATCGCCGTAGGACGAGCGGACGCCGCGCGTCTCACCGCCGGATGTCGACCGGGAGTTCCCCGGCCCATACATGTCGACCACCGTGACGGTCGCACCCAGTCGAACCAAGTTGAGCGCGGTCCAAATCCCGAACGTGCCGGCTCCGACGACCACGACGTCGGGGGCCTGACCCGACTTGCGTCTCACCGGCGCCAGGCGGGGAGACGGGATCGCGCCGGCGATTGGCGACGCACCCGCTAGAGTGAAGCCAACACCGGCGGTCGCCGTCTTTAGAAAATCCCTTCGGTCGATCACAGTCTCGCGTCCTCCGCCTTCACTGATTTCGCGCCAAAGCCTGATTTCACGGGCTCGTACCCCCGTCCATGACGAACTGGTCCAGGGCGACCTCCGTCGCCGGAAGCTCCGCGTCACCGGCCTCATAGCCGTTCATCTGCAGAACCCAGGAGATGATGTCCGCGTACTCGCTGTCCCGAAGCGACCCCGGGGCATCCTCGGGCATCGTGGTGACGATCTCACGAAAGAAGTCCCAGGCCGTCTGGCGCCGCCAACGAAACAGAAAGGTGCGGCCCCGGAACTCCCCTGTGGAGTGACACTCGCCGCAAGTTCCCCGAAACTCGTCTTCGCCACGCTCGGCCTGCGCTACCGTGAACGAGGCCCTCGTTGCCGAGGTTTCGGGCCCAGCCCCCGCAGCCCCCGCAGGCGCGCCAGCCGGTGCGCCGGGCGTCGTGGCGCCCGCGCACCCCGTCAGGAGGACGCCAACGAAGATCGCCGAGAATCGCCGGGCCCAATTGTGGTTGTCTAGCATCGTCGAAAGCTGACGCATTGGCCGACCTCCCGGCAAGGAATCCGCCTCAGGGACCGCGTCTAGTAGCGGTAGTGACCCGGCTTGTAGGGGCCATCCACCGGGACGCCGATATAATCTGCCTGCTCCTGGCTGAGCTCGGTCAAACGGACGCCCAGATGGTCCAGATGTAGACGGGCGACCTTCTCGTCCAGGTGCTTCGGCAGCATGTAGACCTTCTTCTCGTACTGTTCGGGATTCTGCGCCAGCTCGATCTGCGCCATCACCTGATTCGTGAAGCTCGCACTCATGACAAAGCTGGGGTGGCCCGTGGCGCAGCCCAAGTTCATGAGACGTCCTTCGGCCAGAATCATGACCGAGTGACCATCGGGGAACCGAAACTCGTCGTACTGCGGTTTGATGTTGATCCGCTCTACGCCGTGTTTCTTGAGACCGGCCATATCGATCTCGTTGTCGAAGTGGCCGATGTTACCGACGATGGCCTTGTCCTTCATCTTTGACATGTGATCGAACGTGATCACGTCCTTATTACCGGTCGTGGTGATAAAGATGTCGATCGAGTCGACCACGTCTTCGACGGTCCGGACCTCGAAGCCCTCCATCGCGGCCTGGAGCGCGCAAATCGGATCGATCTCGGTCACGATCACACGGGCGCCCTGACCCTTCAGGGCCTGCGCACAGCCTTTGCCCACTTCACCGTAGCCGCAAACGAGCGCCGTCTTCCCGGAAATCATCACGTCGCTGGCGCGGTTGAGGCCGTCGATGACCGAGTGCCGGCAACCGTAGATGTTGTCGAACTTGGACTTCGTTACCGAGTCGTTGACGTTGATCGCGGGGAAGAGGAGCGATCCGTCCCCTTCCATCTCGTACAGGCGGTGCACCCCGGTCGTCGTCTCCTCGGAAACGCCTTGAATCCCCGGTGCCGTGCGCTCCCAGCGGTCAGCATCGCGTGCCGCGATCTTGTTGAGCGTGTCGATGATCACGCCCCACTCTTCGGGTTCGCTCTCAGGATCGAACGCGGGGATCGAACCTGCGCGCTCGAACTCGAGACCACGGTGAAGAAGCAGCGTAGCGTCGCCGCCGTCGTCGACAAGCAGGTCGGGTCCCGAGCCATCCGGCCACAGAAGTGCCTGGTCCGTGCACCACCAGTACTCCTCCAGCGTCTCGCCCTTCCAGGCGAACACCGGTATGCCCTGCGGGTCCTCCGGGGTGCCTTTCGGCCCGACCGCGACGGCCGCGGCCGCGTGATCCTGCGTCGAGAAGATGTTGCAGGACACCCAGCGAACATCCGCACCGAGGTCGACCAGCGTCTCGATCAGGACGGCGGTCTGAATCGTCATGTGAAGCGAGCCCATGACTTTCTTTCCGGCCAGCGGCTGGCTGTCCGCGAACTCCCGACGCAAAGACATGAGGCCCGGCATTTCATACTCGGCGAGCCCGATTTCTTTGCGGCCCCACTCGGCCAAGCTGAGGTCCGCCACCTTGAAGGGGGGGCGGGTCGTGCTGGCTTCGGATTTATGGCTCAAGACTGCGCTTTCCATTTTATCTCCATAGCCGGAGTCACACCGGCGGCTATCGCGTTGTCAGAAGTTCGCTTTCGATCGACGCAGAGCGCCGACAGAACCTGCAGGGAATAGACCACTTTAATCAAACACTCAGTAGCCATCCATGTCGATCTTCGATCGTCCCCGTTTGTATGCCGACGAGTTCGGCTTTGAGGCGGGCCGCTACGGAATCCTCGCGTTGCTCCAGTCGAGCCTCGACCCCGTCCAGTCCAAGTCGATGGATCGGTGCGATCGTCGCGGCCGTGCCGCAGCCGAAGGCCTCTTCGAGTGTTCCCGCCTGCGCGGCCTCCTGCACTTCCTCGACCGAAATGCGGCGCACCTCGCAAGGAATGCCCATGTCGGCAAGGAGCTGTATCGCAGAATCTCGGGTTACCCCCGGAAGGATGGTCCCACCTAGTGGCGGGGTGAGGGCCGTGCCATCGATCACGAAGAACATATTCATGACCCCGCACTCTTCGATGTAGCGCTGCTCGATTCCATCGAGCCAGATCACGTTCTGATACCCCTGCGCCTGGGCGAGGGCGGAGGCTTGCAGCGTGGCGCCGTAGTTTCCGGCCGGCTTGTGATCGCCCGTTCCGCCTGGGAACGCCCGGACGAATTCGCGTGTCGTAACCAGTCCGATTTCGCCGGAGAAATACAACCCCACCGGAGCCGTCATGATCACAAATCGATAGGAGGAGCCGGCATTGACCTGGAGGCTCGGATCCGTGCAAAAATAGCTCGGGCGGATGTAGAGCGAACCTTGGTCCGCATCCGGGAGCCAATCGCGATCCAACGCGATAAGCTCGTTCATGGCGCGGAAGAAGAGCTCCTTGGGCACCTCCGGCATGACGAGCCGGGCCGCCGTTCGATTGAGCCGCTTCTGGTTCATGTCAGGGCGGAATACGACACAATCTCCCTGCGGCGTTTTGTGCGCTTTGAACCCCTCGAACAAGGACACTGCATACTGCAGCGCCTTGCAACTGGGGTACATCGGCAGCGGCCCGTAAGGGACGATCTCCGCGCGCTGCCAATCCCCATCTTCGTAGTCCGCTACGAACATGTGGTCGGACCAAACGGTTCCGAATGGGAGGTTGTCGAAGTCGATCGACTCCCGCCGCGAGGTCTCGACTCGCGTTATCGGGAACGTGTCTGTGCCCTGAATCATGGTGAATCTCCAATCCAGTCCGATCTCGACGTGGACCGCTCGATCGCGGGCCGCATTTTGATGCCAGCCGTCGCCAAGTCTGCCGCACAGGCTAACCACGGGTTCCGCTGCGGCCAAGCCACGCCCTGGATCGAAACAGCCGGGCTTCGTCGTACGTAGAAAACCACAAGGACGAAAGGACGGCCCCCGAACGTCTGGCCGACGAGGAGAGTCGAGTGAATTCCACCACGCATGAGTTCCGCCAAGCTTTTCGGAAGCTGTCCCGCACCCCATGGTTCACCGCGGTCGCGGTCTTGACGCTCGCGGTCGGAATCGGCGCGAATACCGCGATCTTCAGCGTGGTCGACGGGGTGCTGCTGCAACCCCTTCCGTATCCGGAAGCGGACCGGCTGGTGGGGTTGTGGCACGCCGCCCCTGGACTCGATCTCCCCGAGTTTGAACAGTCCAACACCACCTACACGCTGTACTCCGAGGCCGCTCAGAGCTTCGAGGCGATCGGGCTCGCGGGGCGAACGGGCGCGACGCTCACGGGGTCGGGTGAGCCCACCCGACTCGTGACCGCAACGGCGACTGCATCGCTGTTCCAGGTGCTTCGAACGCCCCCGCTCCTCGGCCGTACGTTCAGTCAAACCGAAGACGACCCCGGCGGCTCGCGCGTCGTCATCCTCTCGCATGCCCTGTGGAGCGATCGGTTCGGTGCGGAGCAAGGCGTCCTCGGGCAGACGATTACGCTGGGCGACGAGCCCTTCGAAGTGATCGGGGTCATGCCGGCCGAGTTCGCCTATCCCTCCCCCGAGACCCAGCTCTGGACCCCGCACGTCATCTCCGCGGAGGATCTCGGACGCGCCAACTTCAGCCCTTGGAGCGTCGGACGATTAAAGCCGGGTGTGACGGCGGAAACTGCGGCAGCCGAGCTAAACCAGATCCTCCCGCGGCTGCCAGAGGTCTATCCTGGCGAGATGACGGCGGGGATGATGGAGAACGCGGGCATCACGAGTGTCGTGCGCCCGATGAAGGAAGACGTCGTCGGTGATGTCGGCCAGATGCTCTGGATTCTCCTTGGGACCGTGACCTTTGTGCTTCTCATCGCGTGCGCCAACGTCGCGAATCTGTTTCTCGTGCGGGCGGAGGGGCGTCAACGCGAGATGGCCGTACGCAGCGCGATGGGTGCGGGCCGCGCAGATCTCATTCGAGCTTACCTGACAGAGAGCACGATCCTCTCGATGATCGGGGGGGGCGTCGGGATCGGGCTGGCACTCGTAGGGTTGAAGGCGCTCGTGGCCATCGGCCCGGACAGTCTCCCCCGGATCGGGGAGATTGGCATCCACGGGAGCGTACTCGGGTTCACAACGGGGGTCTCTTTACTCGCGGGCCTCTTGTTCGGTGCGGTCCCCGCATTCAAGTACGGCCGCCCGAGTCTCGCGATGGCGCTAAAAGAGGGCGGCCGAGGCGGCTCGGTGGGCAAGGACACGCACCGCGTCAACAATGCGCTCGTGGCGGCTCAAGTAGCGCTTGCACTCATGCTGCTCGTCGGCTCGGGGTTGATGGCGAGGAGCTTCTTCGAGTTGCGACGGGTCGATCCGGGATTCGAGCCCGAAAACCTCCTGACCCTGAATCTCGCGTTGATCCCCAACGAGGTCGAAAGCGATGAGCAGTCGGCCGCCTTTTTCCAGCAGGTTCTCGACAACATTCGGTCGGTGCCAGGCGTGGTGGAAGCGGGCGCGTCGACTTCGCTGCCCCTCTCGGGGGGGTGGAGCACCAACGCCATGATCATCGATGGGCGACCCCTCGCTGCGGACGAAGTCCCGCCGATCCTAACCACGAACCTCACGGCGCCAGGCTACTTCGAGACGATGGGGATACGCGTGCTCGAGGGCCGAACGCTCGAGCGACAAGACCACGAAGGTCGCACGGACGTAGCCGTCATCTCCGAGGCTCTGGCGCGGCAATATTGGCCCTCGGAGAGTCCGATCGGAAAACGCGTCGCGCCCAACCTTCCTTCGGCCGGCGCGAGCCCCGACTGGATAAC
The DNA here is from genome assembly GCA_029262175.1 of Gemmatimonadota bacterium. Classification (GTDB taxonomy): domain Bacteria; phylum Gemmatimonadota; class Gemmatimonadetes; order Palauibacterales; family Palauibacteraceae; genus Palauibacter. Next base: position 12,810 of record JAJCZV010000031.1, on the reverse strand, counting down.
CATCGTCGGCGTCGTAGAAGACGTACGTGACAACGGACTCGCCCAAGACGCTCCCGCCATGGTCTATTATCCGATGGTGACGAGCGGCGGGTACGACCCCGTCACCCGGCTGTTCCTGACGATCAGGACGCAAGGCGACCCCGTGGGCGTTCTGCCAGCGGTGCGTGCCGAGATCTGGGCGCTCGACACGCGTCTTCCCGTTTCGAACGTGCAGACCGGAGCCGAGTTGCTTCGTGACTCCGCTGCGCGAACGACCTTTACACTCGTGATGCTCGGGATCGCCGCCGCGGTCGCGCTGCTGCTCGGTACGATCGGCGTGTATGGCGTCATCTCCTATATCGTCAGTCAACGGATCCGAGAGTTCGGAATTCGTCTGGCCATGGGCGCCGAAGTCACGCAGATCCGAAGGATGGTCGTCGGGCAGGGGCTCCGAGTCGCCGTGATCGGGGTGGCGCTAGGCCTGGCCGGAGGACTGGCTCTGACTCGATTGATGCGGGCGCTGCTGTTTGGCGTAAGTGCTGCCGACCCGCTGACGTACGCTGCGGTTTCATTTGTCCTACTGGGCGTTAGCGCCGTCGCCGCTTATGTGCCGGCTCGTAGAGCCTCGTCGGTCGATCCCGCCTCGGCGCTCCGACACGAATAGACCCCGGTCCTCTATTCGACGTCGTTCGTGGCCGTTAGTCTGGCAGAGGCTACACGTCGAACTCGACCGGAGTACTGACGATGAATCTGTCGGACCAAACGCGCATCATGCTGCTCTCGTTGGCCACCGCAGCGTTCGCGGTCTTCCCAACCGGAACCATGGCCCAAACGACCGCGATCGTCGGCGTCACGCTCATCGACGGCAACGGCGGGTCGCCCGTTTCGGGGGTCACCGTCGTCGTCGAGGGCGAGCGTATCCTGGCTGTCGGTCCGCAGGCTTCGACCGATGTGCCGAGCGGCGCTGAGGTCGTGGACGGAACCGGAAAGTTCCTGATTCCCGGTTTCGTGGACACCAACGTGCACATCTCTCTCTACGGCGGCGGGAAGGACGGAACCAAGGACCGCAAGGAATCGTCGGTGTTCTATCGCGAGATGGGTCCCGAGCTCACGCTCGAAGCGGCTCAGATGCACCTCAAGTTCGGGGTCACGCACATCCGCGATAGCTACGGCGCCCTCCCCGAACTCGTCGAAGTGCGCGACGCGATTGAAAGCGGTCACGCGATCGGTCCACGACTGCAAGTGGCCGGCAACATCGTTGGCTGGGGTGGACCCTATTCGATCACGTTTGCCCTCATCCCCGAGGACAATCTCTCGTTGTATGAAGAACAGTTCTCAGACTACATCGCGCAGGGCGTAGGCGAAGAGCTGATGGATCTATATCCAGAAGAACTTCGGGTCGCGATCAACGAGTATCTCGATAAGGGCGTCGACTTTCTCAAGTATGGAGGGACCAGTCACTGGGCCTTCCCAACCCTGATCGGGTTCTCGCCCGAAGCGCAGCGCGTGATCGTCGAGGAGACACACAGACGCGGATTGGTCGCCGAGACACATTCGACCAATCCGGAGGGGCTGCGGCTCTCGGTCGAAGCCGGAATCGATCTGATCCAACACCCCGAGGTGTTGGGGGGTCGCGAGATTTCAGACGCGCTCGTCGGGCAGATACGAGACCGCGGGACGGTGTGCTCGATGTTGGTGAATACGTTTACCGGGCCGGCCTGGGAGACTCACCTGAAGAACCGAGCGGCCGCGCAGGAGCGCTTGGCCGCTGAGGCGGGCGGCGAACAAGCCGCAGAATGGGGCCGTCTCCGTCGACCGGTGGAGCGCGAGAAAACGACGTATCAGGTGCGTCGCGAGCAGCGCGCCCTCGGAGAGGGACAGGAGATACGGCGACGCAACGCGATCAAACTCATCGAGGGTGGGTGTGTCGTGACCCTCGGGACGGACAACTACGCGGGCGTCGCGCCGGAGTTCGGCCGGACGCCGAAGCCGATCTGGCAGGAGCCGGGCATCGGAACGCTGCTCGCGATCGAAGGGCTCGTGGAACTCGGTATGAGTCCTGGCGAAGCGATCGTTGCCGGGACCCGCAACGGCGCCATCGCGGCGGGCGCGCTCGATGAATTCGGAACCATCGAGATAGGTAAGATCGCGGATCTGCTCTTGCTCGATGCCGACCCGCTGCAGGAGATCACCAACATTCGCAAGCAATCGATGGTGATGGCTGGCGGACGCGTCATCGATGTCGATGCGCTCCCAACGAAACCCGTCTACTTCGTTCGCTAGCTGATAAAGACCGAAAAGAAAAAGGCTGGCAGGCTGGGCGCTCGTAGGGGAAGCGCCACTCGAGGTTCTGAGGAAACCTCGGCCGCCAAGCCTAATCTGTGATCAGGCGCTCCCCGCCCTGCCTGATAGCGTGAGGAACGGAGCGCAGGATCGCGTTAGGACGACAGAGTCGAGTAGGTCGGCCGCTTGCCGTAGCCTGCCGTCGGCGGCACCGACGCGCGGCTTCAGGCGCAGCACTTCTTGTTGCCGAACTTCTCGATAGAGATCGGGGGTTACAAGAGTGCCATCTTCGAGTTCGGCGCCGTGTCTGATCCATTGCCAGACCTGAGCCCGCGCGACTTCCGCCGCCGCTTTCTCTTCCACCCGACTGTAGATGGCCACGGTGCCCGAGCCGCGCAGCCAAGCCGTGAGATACTGAAGCGCGACACTAACGTTGAGTTCGAGGCCAATACGCGTGATCCGCTTGCCCGCGGATGAAGTTGCGAGCAAATCTGCCGCGTCTACGTGGATGTCATCGTGCGTTCGATCACGCTGGTGATCTTTGACGCCCAGCGTAGCAGCGAAAGCGGCCCGCGCGAGCGGGACGAGCGCCGGGTGCGTGACAAGCGTGCCGTCAAATCCGGTTCGTCCTTCTCTCGTCTTCTCTTGGCGAATCGCGGCCAGCGCGCGTTCGGTCAGCCGTTCGTCGCGCGGGTTGGGGATAAACTGTGCCGCTCCCCCGATCGCGTGCGCGCCACGTCGGTGACAGGTACGCACTAGAAGGTTGGAGTAGGCACGCATGAACGGAACGTTCATCTGCAACATCGTTCGGTCCGGGAGCACGCTATCTTCGTGTTCGCCGAACGTTTTGATGGCGCTGAAGATGTAATCGGATCGTCCGAGACTCAGTCCGGCCGAATGGTCCCGTAGCTCATAAAGGATCTCATCCATCTCGAATGCTGCGAGGACGTGTTCGATGACCGCCGTGGCCCGCGTCGTCCCGTGAGGCACGCCGAGTCGACGTTGCGCAAACGTGAACACGTCATCCCAAAGGCGAGCTTCCAAGTAGCTCTGCATTTTCGGGAGATAGAGGTAGGGACCGCTTCCTCGCTCGATCAGTTCTACCACATTGTGGAAGAAGAAGAGCCCGAAGTCGAAGATGCTGGCTGATACCGGACGCCCATCCACTTCAAGACGGTTTTCGGTCATGTGCCAGCCGCGCGGGCGAACCTGCAGCGTCGAGAGGCTTGGCCCGAGCCAATAGGTCTTGCCATCCGGCGCAGTGAAGTCGATCTGTCGCCGAACGGCGTCGTAGAGGTTGAGCTGTCCGTGGATCACGTTTCGCCACGTGGGGCTCAAAGAATCTTCGAGGTCGGCGGTGAAGCAGTCGGCGCCGGAGTTGAGCGCGTTGATGATCATCCGGCGATCGGCCGGTCCCGAAATCTCGACCCATCGTCGGTCGAGGTCGATGGGGGCCGGCGCAACCTTCCACTCCGCTTCGCGGACGTCTCTCGTCTCCGGGAGGAAGTCCGGGCGCTCGCCCGCATCGACCAGCAGCTGTCGACGTGCGCGTGCCTCGAGAAGCGACTGTCGTCGACCCTCGAACTCGCGGTGCAACGCGCCGACGAACGCCAGCGCAGGTGGCGTCAAGATCCGGGCGGCCGCCTTGCTCCAGCCTCCATGAACTTCAATGCCGACAGACTTGGTCTCGATCAACGACGCCTCCAGGTGACGGCCGGTCTCTCCGGCTTGCAGCACCTGAAAACGCAATGGGTGTTCCCGGCATACCAGGGGGGCGGCTCGCGCTGGTCGCCGGGAATCAACCGGTTGCAAAGTCGTCCGTTACGAGAGAGCGGTTCCGCGGGAGGCCGCCACTTCCGTGGCGTACGGGGCTTTCCGTTGTGGCGGGCGCGCGACTACGTCTGGGGACTCAAAGCCCGCGTGCCACAACCGCAAAGCAACTACTGGCGAGTCTCCAGTACCTGAATAAGACGCGCCCGGCTGAGGCTGTCTGGAATCCCTGCAAACGCCATCGAGGTCCCTGGGTACAGCCTCGTCGGGTTCTCCAAGTAGGAGCTCAAGAGCCCCGGCAGCCAAAAACCATCCGCGGAGCGAAGTGCGTCGGAGTATTCAAACTGTGGCGACCGTCCGATCGGTCGGCCAACCACGCCCTTCAGCGGCGGTGCGGCCCCAGCGCGAACCTCGTCGTCCGCCCAAAGATGACAGCCCAGGCAGGTCGCCAGCAGCTCATCCGAGTCCTCGTACGAGCGAGGTGAGAGGGCCACTACACGTCCTTCGTCCGTCCAGACGATGATCCGACCATCGGGGCCCTCTATGAGGTCACGCACGCGCAGGCCGATCTCGAACGGCTCGGCAAAGAGGACCCCGCCATTCGAGACCCGCAGCCGAAAGACGGCTTTGCGCCGAAGTGATCCAACGAGCAAATCGCCGCGCCATGCCTGGAACAGGTCGCCGCGAAGAGCGATCACCTGTGAGGGTGCAATCGATGGCACCCAGCTGAAGAAGGGATCGCGGAGGTCGTCCGGGACCTCGAGGTGGGAGTAGTCCGTAGCCACGCCAATGACGTACTCGACGCCTAACGTCTTCACGGGCCAGCCGTAGTTGGTTCCGGCCTCCAAGAGGTTGAGTTCATCGCCCCCTTGCGGCCCATGTTCTGTCAGCCAGGCGCGCCCGTTCCCGTCCATGGCGAGCCCTTGCGCATTCCGGTGTCCAGACGTGAAAACGCTCGCCTCACCAGTCACGACGTTGATCTGGAGGGTCCGACCAAAATCAGAAGCCGGATCTTGTGAATAGACGGGATCTTCCGGGTTGGCCACGGAATACAGCACGTGCTCTTGATCGATCTGCACGATGCGTCCAGCCGTCTCGCGATAGCTCCACAACTCGGACGCTCCTTCGAAGGGCAGGCAGGGAGTGGCCTCGTGCAGCGTTCGCCAACCGTCTCCTGAAGACGGGAGGATGTCCCTGCCTTCAACGACCATCGAAGAGAGTCTAACCGTCATGCACCGACGTCCCTGATCCCAGAACGTGTGGGACATGAGCAGGCGAGGTCCGTCGACGCCTTCGAACACTTCCAAATCGTTGGTCTGAATGCGATCGACCGTTACGAATGTAGGTAAGTCACCCGAGTAGTCGCCAAAGTCGGGTGGCTCGATCGGGAGATCGCGCACCTGGAGTAGCCCCTCGTCCTCCGGCACGACGACGAAGCGCAGAACGCCCCTTCGGCTGGCGACCACGTATCCGTCGCCAAACGCGTCAAGCCCGCCTCCCGGCCCCTCCGTCTCGACGCCGGTGAAATAGACCGCTTCGACCGGAAGCTCGTTGGTGACCAGTGTCTCGACTCGACGCGCCTCCACCACATTTTTTTCGCGCGTGGCAACGGAATCCGTGCCCAGCGCCGTCAGCATGACGAGCCCTAGCAAGGCGACGGCGCCGATGCCCCATTCGCGCATCCGGAGCCGGCGGGCGACAAGGACCGGAATCGCTATCCAGGTTGCGGCGAAGCCGCAGCTGAGGACCAACACCGTCCGTCGATAGGGCCCGCCAATCAGAAGCAAAGCGAACAAACCGAGCGACAGGGCGGCCGCGGTCACCACGAGCACCATAGGAAGCTTGAGCTCGCCGTATCGAGCCAAGAGGATGGTCAACACGACGCTCGCGAGCACAAACGAGCCACCGTAGGCCAGAAACTGTGGGAGGTCGGTCGTCGCGATTTCCCACACCGGCCGACGGAACGACACGAACGCGGGGGCAGTGACGATGAGCAGCAGGCCCACCGTCTGCCACACGACCCAGACGCCAAGCTTGGGGGTTCGCATCGTGCTCCTTTCGAAAGACGTGCAACGCTCGAAAGATAGTCTCCGCATTGGTTTAGCAAGTTTTAGGCCACTCTAAATCCCATGCCAGGTGGCAGATGTCGGCGGGATCCCCCCAAATTGGTGGGTCCAATAAAAAGGAGTTGCCGGATGTCTGCCTTTTCTCGATGCTGGGCCCCGCGCCCGTCTCTCGCACTGGTCGCCATGTTCATTGGCGCCTCGCCCGTCATTGCCCAGCAGGCGAAGCCCGCACTCGATCACGAGGACACCTACCGGTGGAACGCCATTCAGGGTCGCGTGCTGTCGGCTGATGGTGCCTGGCTGGCCTATGTGCTCGAGCCCTGGGACGGTGATCCCACGCTCGTAGTGACGCGCACCGATGGTTCGGAACAGGGACGGTTTCGAGGCCGTTCACCCACGTTCACGAGGGATTCTCGTTTTCTGGCGTTTGAGGTTCCGCCCGTCGGGGCCACGGTCGATTCGCTCAAGTTGGACGGCAAGAAGGGCGATCAACTGCCCGGTGACTCCCTGGCCGTGCTCAATCTTGGCATCGCCTTCGACGAGGGTGGGGCAGGCGTCTTTCGAGCGGGACCCATCGACTCGTTCTCGATCCCCGAGGATGGAGGCGCCTTCATCGCGTACCGGCTCTCCGACCCGCCGGACGCGGACGAGGGAGAGGGCGAGGAAGAGGCTCAACCGGATGAGGAAGAAGAGACGGAACGATCTGCGGAGTACAAGAAGCGTCACGAAAAGGAAGATGGAACGCCGCTCGTCCTTCGCGACCTCGCAGCGGGCAACGAGTTTCGGTTCGACGACGTGGTTTCGTATCTGTTCGCCGATGGTGGAACACGGCTGGCGTATGTTGCGTCCACCGAGGACGCTGGAGGAGATGGACTGTATTTGGTCGATCCGTCCGATGGCGTGCGCACGGAGGTCATGGCGGGCGAAGGTCACTACCTGCAGCTCGTCTTCGATGAGGCCGGCGATCGTCTCGCGTATCTCAGTAACGCGGGCCAATGGGATCAAGACCAACCGGCCTTCGCGCTCTATTCCACCGCCGTCGTCCAGCCGAACGCTGAACGCGTGGCCGACCATGGCTCTACCGGAATGCCAGCCGGGTGGTGGGTGAGCGAACACGGCGACGTTTCTTTCGACAAGACCGGGTCGCGCGTTTTCTTCGGCACGGCTCCGCGTCCTGAACCGGAGCCCGACGAGAAAGTTCTCGACGAAGATCTGGTGCGGCTCGACGTTTGGAACTGGAAGGATCCGTATCTCCAGCCCATGCAGCTCGTCCAAGCGGATCAGGAGCGCGACCGAACCTACCTGGCCGTGTCGCATCAAGGTCGAGATCGGATGATCCAGCTGGCGTCTCCGGCGGTGCCGGACATCGCCCTCACGGAAGACGCGACCGAGCCGTCGGTGCTCGGCACCACCGACGCACCGTATCGACAAGAGGTGTCTTGGGACGGCCGCTACGAAGACGCGTATTCCATCGACGTAGGCACGGGCGAGCGACGCATGATCGTCGAGCGCGTGCGCGGTTTCGGTGGCGCCAGCGTCTCGCCGGGCGGACAATACGCGTATTGGTGGGACGAAGCGGGACGCGACTGGAAGGCCGCGCGGATGGACGGCTCGGGTGAAGCGGTCAGCCTTACCGGCGCGATTCCCGTAGCCTTCTTCAACGAACTCGACGATCACCCGCAAGGTCCTCCCCCGTATGGCCGTCCGATCTGGGTCGAGGGCGACGCGGCACTGCTTGCCTACGACAAGCATGACACGTGGCGCATCGATCCGACCGGAAGGTCTGCTCCCGTTCGCATCACCAACGGCCGAGAGTCGGGTCTGCGGTACCGTGTGATCGATCTAGACAGCAGCCCTGGGGGCTTTGGCTTTGGCGGCGGTTCGAGCGGCGCCGTCGCCGAGGGAGAGCTTCTGCTTTCTGTCTTCGATCTCGCAACGAGAGGGTCCGGTTTCGCGCGTGCTCGGACGGATGGTGAAGGCGCGCCCCGAACACTCGTCAGCGGGGACCTGCGCTACGGACGCCCAACCAAAGCCGAGGACGCCGATCGCCTGGTCTGGACCCGTGAGTCGTTTACCGAGTTTCCCGATCTTTGGGTGAGTGGTCCGGACTTCGACGACGCGAGCCGGCTCACGGACGTGAATCCGCAGCAATCGGATTATCGCTGGGGGTCCGCCGAGCTCGTTCGTTGGTTGTCCAACGATCGTGTGCCGCTGGAGGGCATCCTCATCAAGCCCGACGGTTTCGACCCGACCAAGCAGTACCCGATGATGGTGTACTTCTACGAGCGTATGTCCGACGGACTTCACCAATACAACTCACCCGTTCCGAATCGCGCATCCGTGCGGTTCTCCTTCTATGCGAGTCGCGGCTATTTGGTCTTCATCCCGGACATCCCGTATGAAATCGGATACCCAGGTGAAAGCGCGCTCGACGCGGTCAATCCAGGTGTGCTTTCGCTCCTCGACCGAGGCTTCGTGGACCGCGATCGGATCGGCGTGCAGGGTCATTCGTGGGGAGGGTACCAAATCGCCTACATGATCACGAAAACGAACCTGTTCGCCGCGGCCGAGGCGGGTGCCCCGGTGGCGAACATGACGAGCGCATACGGCGGAATCCGCTGGCAGTCGGGAATGAGCCGTGCCTTCCAGTACGAGCGCACCCAGAGTCGAATCGGTGGAACGTTGTGGGAGGAACGGGACCGCTATCTGCACAACTCGCCGCTGTTCTTCGCCGACAAGATCCAGACGCCGCTGCTCATGCTGCACAACGATCAAGATGGCGCCGTGCCTTGGTATCAAGGCATCGAAATGTTCTCGGCCATGCGCCGTCTGCAGCTACCTGTGTTCATGCTCAACTACAACGGAGAGGGGCACGGCTTGGGTCGCCAACCGAACCAGGTCGATTGGGCCATTCGGATGCAGCAGTTCTTCGATCACTACTTGCTCGATGCGCCAGCCCCGGAATGGATGGTCGACGGCGTTCCGGCGGTTGCGAAGGGTCGCGAGTCGGGGCTCGACTTGGTCGAAAAGAAGGTGTCCGCAGAGGGCGGGGTTTCTCACTAGGCGAGCCACGGGCCGGCTCGATCGATCTACAGGTCGAGCTGGCTCTTCGCCCAAACCACTGCGTCGGCGTATGTGCCGACCAGGTCCAGATCCTCGACCGGAAGGTTGGCCGAGAGCTGAGATACCGTGGGCCAGTCGCCGTCCTCGTAGGCTTCCAGCAGCCCGAGCGCGGCTCCGAACAGGCCTTCGCGAAGCAGAAGCGCTTCCTCCACTACACGCGGAAGTCCGGCGGTCTCGACGACCTCTTGCATGGGTAGTTTTACTAGCGAGTCCATGACGGAGAACATTCCGACCAAAAAGGATGAACTCTCGTCGAGAGCGCCGTCGGATGCCTCGGCGAGAATTTCCAGAAAACGCCCCCGGGTCAGCGCGCCGATCGCGAGTTCCGCATCGTATCCTCCCGACCCGCGCGTGGTCGCCACGAGCAAGACGGTCAACCAACGCTGAAGGGGGATTCGGCCCAAGAGCTGTATTGCATGTGCGATCGATTCGATCCCGCGCCCACCCATCGCGGCGGAATTCACGAGCTTGAGGAGTCGGAAAGTCAGAGTCGGGTCGACCTTGATCGCGTCCTCGAGCTCCCTATTGGAATTCTTGGGGTCTCGCGCGAGTCGGAGTAGGCGTAGGACGTGGATCGATTGAGCGGGCGTTCCGCGGAGGGACATTCGATCGGAACTTCGAAAGAATCGACCTTGAAAGAGCTTGAATCCGAGATCATTGCATTCCTGCCAGCGATCGATGCTCTCGATTCCCGTCGCGATCGCCGGACGCCTCGCGGCTCGAGCTGCGCCTAGCGCTTCCGCGCGCCCCGTCAACTCATCTTGGCCCATGTCGATGCGTACGTAACGGGAGATCTCGAGTAGGCGATCCGCGTTGTCGGCGACCGCAAAATCATCGACGGCAAAGCGAAACCCTTCCCGAAACATCTGTCGACAGCTGATCAAGAGGTCCGCGCGCTCGCCAAACGAAGTGGCGATCTGTATTACGACTCGATTCCGCGGAAGGAGTTGGACCAGCCCCTCCTGAAGCATCGAGGGCGTCGCCCGCACAAACGCCGGTTTTCCGCCTGTCACCTGCGTGAGATGAGATTCCAACAGGCTGTGGACGAGTGCGGCCTCGACGGTTGAGTCGTCGGACTCGTCGGCCACAGGCGTTTCGTAGCCAACGCTGTGTCGGAGTTCATATCCGAACAAGTCGCCGTCTGCGTCGAAGATCGGTTCTCGAACCAGTAACAGTTCCAAGCGTATTCCGAGGTCCGGGGTCACGCGCACGTCTTACTCTGAGAGCCTCGTCGGAAGCGGCCAACACTTGAGCCGGAGATGGGCCGCTAATCCCCTGCCGTAAAGCGCCGATACTCACACGAGCAGACCAGGTTGCGCGGATTCACCCATCAGAAACGGGAACAAAGTGGACATCGGAACTCCAATCGGCCTGGTCCTGGGGATCGGCCTCGTCTTGGCTTCGATCCTCATGGGGTCGGATCTCATGACGTTCGTGAACATGCCTTCCATCCTCGTGGTGGTCGGAGGCACGATCGCGGCAACCATCATCGCCTTTCCGCTCAACGAACTGAAGATGGTCTTTGCAGTTATGGGCCGGGTGTTCAAGAGCCCGAAGCAGGAGATGCTTGGCCTCATGGAGTTTCTCCTCGAATGTCGAAAGGCTTCGGGCAAAGACGGGCTGCTCGCCCTCGAGGGCATGACCGAACAGGCGCCTTCGACGCCGGTGGCCAAGGGGCTTTCGCTCGTGGCCGATGGCACCGACGTCGGGATTCTCCAAGAGATCATGGCGACGGAAAAGCAATCGATCGAGGAGCACCACCGGGTCGGTCAAAAGATCTTCAACGAGATGGGGAAGTTCGCACCCGCGTTCGGCATGATCGGCACGTTGATCGGGCTGGTACAGATGCTCGCGACCCTCGACGATCCAGCCGCGATCGGACCAAAGATGGCGGTCGCGCTCTTGACGACGCTCTATGGAGCGTTGATGGCCAACCTGCTGTTTTTGCCGATGGTGACGAAGCTCGAGCGGCGTCTCAAGGTGGAGATGAGCAATCTCCAACTCGCGATGGTGGGGTTGGTGGCGCTCAATCGAGAAGAGTCGATGATCATGATGCGCGAGAAATTCAAGGCGTTCTCACCCTCGGACGGCGAGGCCGTAGACGCGCTGGGGTCGTGACGTGGAAGGCGCGCGCGCTCCGGACCAGGATCTCGTCCCGGACGAGTCGGCCAGCGAACATCAAGACGCATCAGCGACGAGTCCTGAGGCGGTCGGTGCTTCTGAGGCATCGGGCCCAATCGGACGTCGTCCCATGGGCGTCGAGCCGATGGGCGTCGAGCCGAGCGGCGACGAGGAGGCTGTACCCGAGGCTGCCTCGGTCGCGGCTGTCCCCGTCGTGGCGGTCGTAGCCGAGGCCGCGCCGTCCCTCCCGGAAGCCGCACCCGAGGAGGTGGAGGAGGGCGCCCCAGCGTGGGTCATGACGTTTGGCGATCTCATGAGTTTGCTGCTGACGTTCTTCATCCTCCTGTTTTCGATGTCGTCGGTCGAGAGCGAGAAGTTTCGGGCGGCCGCGCAGTCGCTTCAGGAGGCGTTTGGCGCCGCCGACGGCGTGGGAGCCGATGACGCCCCTACTCCGCTGATGTCAGACACGGTCCCGATCGCGGGTCCGCCCGGAGACATGATCGTCGATGACGTTCTGGAGGAAATCCGGCGTGAGCTCCAACAGTTCGTGACGGATAACCAGCTTGAGGACAAGGTGTTGGTCGCGATGGAATTCGAAGGCGTGTTCCTGCGCATGCAGGGCCAAGCGCTGTTCGGCTCCGGCTCGGCCGGGGTGGAGGCCGATGGAGCCGCCATCCTCGAGCGACTCGGCGACATCACCCGCTTGATCGAGGTGCCGGTAGCGGTTGCGGGTCACACCGACGACACACCGATGACTGCGGGCGCGGGCGGTTTTCAATCCAATTGGGAGCTCTCTGCCGCGCGGGCCGCCGGTGTCGCGCGGGCGTTGGTCGACCGCGGGCAAGATGCTTCTCTGGTCACGGTAGAGTCGTACGGGGGAAATCGCCCCCTCGCCTCGAACGATACGCCCGCGGGCCGGGCGCAGAACCGCAGAGTCGAGCTCTACTACTCGCGACAAGGCGTCACCAACACGCTGGTCGAGCGCGGTCTAATCTCCGATCCGACGGCTCCTCCGCCGGCCCCCGTAGCGACCCCGCCTCAGGCAGCGACGGACTCGACCAGCGCGGAAGCGACGAACGCCGCGGGCTAGCCTGCGCGTCACAGCCGTACCAACCAGGCCCTACCAGCCGCAACCAGGTCTTCCATCGCCGCGTATGCCTGCGCAGACAAGCGCATATCGATGCGCGCCCCACGACCATCCCTGTGCGGGGATGTTTCGCGGGCGAGCAGCGTTCCTTCTTGTGGCGTGATTACGCAGCCAGGCTGCGCGGGGCAGGAGGGCTAGCCGGCTTCGAGGCGAAGTAGCGGTTGGGACTGATCGGCGGGGCGCGTCTTGGTCCATTCCTCGAGTAGGTCGTCAGCCGCGAGCATGATCTCTTCGAGCGAGTCGCGGCTTGGAAGCATCGCGAAGATCCTGCGACTCGCGCGTTTGAACTCGGCAAGTCCCGAGATGTCAGGCGCTCGAAGG
>JAJCZV010000030.1 GCA_029262175.1 Gemmatimonadota bacterium | reverse complement strand
CGCGTCACGTTGACTTGCTGGTCGTCCACTTCGACCTGTGCAAAATCGGTGTTCACGGTGAGGTCGAGCGTTAGGCTCTGGTTGAGGCCGATCTTCGCCTCGCCGCCGATCTCCGGTTCAAACTGTGTCTCGGACTCGAGCAGGAAGTTGCGCGACGCGCCGCCGAGTATGTACGGCGTCACGGTCAGCACCTTGTTGTTCGGCGCCTCGAAGTCGGACAGGGCGCCGGCGTAGGAGACCCGGTAAAGATTGAACTGACGCGGGATCGGGGCCCACACGGACTGTTCGTTCCGATGGCGGATGTTGCGGGCGAAGTTGATGCCCCACGTCTGCGCGCCCCCGTCGGGGTAGCGAAGGGTAGAGAAGGGGATGCGAAGCTCCGCGTACCAGCCGAGACCGTCCTGCGTCGTGGCGACTTCCCAACTTCCATCCCAATTGAGATTGAACCCTCCACCCGAGCCGGCTTGCTGCCGCTGCCCGAGGCCGGCCCCACCCTGACCCTCGTTCGTGACCTGACCGTCGTATTCGATCCCAACTGGGGTGGTGCCAAACACGAATCCGTTTTGACGATCCCGATAGGTGTCGAGGATGATCAGAAACGCGTCGGTATTGTCGATGGTCGCGTCCCGGCGAGTTTCGCCCACGACGAGGCTCGACGGATCCTCGACAAACATCCATGCCCCGAAGTAGAGGGCGTCGTCATCATATAGGATGCGGACCTCTGTACGCTCGGAGACCGGTTGCCCCTCCACGGGTTCGCGCTGCACGAACTCGTCGAGGAGCGGGGCGGAGCTCCAAGCCGTCTCATCGAGCCGGCCGTCGATCGCGACGGGTTCGTCGATTAGACTGGCGACGGCGGTGAGTTCAGGCCCACCGTTTCGCGCTGCGACCGGATCCTGCGCCTGAATGTGGGAGGAGGAGAGAACCAGGAACGCCACGCCGAACATGGTCGATTTGATCATGCACCACTAACACCCATGCCGGTCGAGGCGTTCTAGTAATTGAAAGAGCCGACGACCACGGCGGTCTGTTTCGGGCCGATTTTTTCCGCGCCCCGAGCGAGGATCGGCGATGAACCAGGAGATTGGAGAACCCGATGAAGGCACAGTCGATGCGACGGAGCGGCGCTCTGCTCGTGGCGCTCGTCCTATTCCCCGTCGCCGCGAACGCCCAGCAACCTCCCAGGCTCGCTGATGTGGAGACGATCGACGGCATCATGCGCGCCTACTACGAGGTCGTGTCGGGGCCGGCGGGGGAGCGGCCGGACGGAGAGCGGGACCGGACGCTGCACCATCCGGAGGCGTGGATCGCCGTGGCCGGCACCGATGGTGACGGCAGCCCGGTCGTCAACGTGATGACGCTCGATGATTATCATGGCGAGGGTGGGCCGCGCGCCGAGGGCTTTTACGAGTGGGAGACCGACCGAGAAACCCGCCGCTCCGGCAACATGGTGAGCGTGTGGAGCAGCTATGCCTCAGCCCGGACCCCAGATGGCGACCCGTTTACTCGCGGAGTGAACACGATCACGCTCTTCCACGACGGCGCTCGCTGGTGGATCATGAATTGGATGTTCGATTCGAGCGCCGGTTAGAGGAGACAGCCAGATGCTGGACCGACGATCCAGGGAAGTCCGGTTGATCGTGCTCGCCTGCGCGGTCGCAGGCCTTGCTGCGGCCGCGGCCGCAGCGGGTCAGTCGCCCTATCAGATCCTCATCACCAACGATGACGGAATAGACTCGCCGGGGATCCAGGCGTTGGCTCTCGCACTGTCCGAGGCAGGTAAGGTAACGGTAGTGGCGCCGTGTGGGCAGCGCAGCGGCGCGAGCATGTCGCTGTCGCTCCGAGCGCCGCTTCGACTCCAGACGTTCGATCGCACCTCTGGCATCACCGAGCACTGCGTCGTCACGACGCCGGCCGACGCGGTGTCGCTGGCCATCACCACCTTGGCACCGGAGGGCGGATTCGATCTGGTCGTAAGCGGAATAAACCAGGGGTCGAACGCCGGAATCGTCTCGCACGGGTCCGGCACGGTCGGTGGCGCGATGATGGGAGCCTGGCATGGCATTCCAGCTGTGGCGGCGTCATTGGGCGCGGGGCGAGACTTCGCCTACCCGGCGCAATTCGTTGCCGATTTCGTCCGCGAGCTACGGGCCCGACCGCAGCTCCCGGGTATCGTATTCTCCATCAACATTCCGACCGCACGGCGCGCGGATATCCGGGGCGTCGCCGTCGTTCCGATGGGGGGCAGCTACTTGGAGATCGGGTATGATGAGATCGAGGGGGAGGCCGAGGGCCGCCTTTTCCGGCCTCGGTTCGACCCTCCCAAGCCGTTTCCAGCTGGTAGCGACAGCGAGGCCTTCGCCGCCAACATGATTACGATCACGCCGCTCGCCTTCGATTGGACGGCAACGGAGATCTTGGCGGACGTCGGCGCGTGGGGCTTGTCGCCCTAGCAGCGGTCCTGAGCGGTGCCTTCGAGGATCTTCGCGGTCGTGACGATCTGACCGGCGTGCCGGGCCGCGTGTTCTGCCGCGTGCGTAAGCAGACCGCGAACGGAGGTGGGGAGCTCCGCTGCACCGAGCGCGCGGGCATCATCGAGCGATGCAGGGTCGAGCGATTCCAGCCGCTTGATCGAGTGCGCGATCGTCGACCGTAGCTCGCGAGTGAGGGACGCAACGTCTTGGGCCTCGTCTCCGCCCGCGCGTTCGATTTCCAGCGCTGCGCGCTGCTCCGGACTGAGCGATCTGCCGTCTGCGTAGCTGAACAAACGATCGGTCGCGCCGGTGAGGTGCGTGAGATGAAACCCGACCGAAGCGGCTCCCGCGGGCTGGGTCCACAACCACGAGGGATCGAAGCCGGCGAGCGCGCGGTCAATGTCCTCGGCACACTGGGTCAGCGCGTGCGCGACGTGCATGACCTCGACCGGTACCGATCCGATTGGCCCGCGGAGCCAGGCCTCGTGCCCCGGCATGTCTATCCCCCCCCGAGCCGGCCGAGAATCGCTCGACCCGGAAAGGTCTCGGGGACCGTCTCGCCGTCTCGCACCACGGCGACGCCGCCCACGAGCACGTGCTCCACGCCCTCGGAGAACGAAAGATCGTCTTCAAATGTCGCCGTATCGATGATGCGATCCGGGTCGAATACCGTCAGATCCGCGTCGGCCCCCTCTCGTACCCGGCCCTTTCGCGCCATGACCGGAGCGATCGCTTCCAGCCGTTTGGCGGGCATGTAGGTCATCTTGGCGATGGCGGTCGGAAGATCGATCGCGCCCCGTTCGCGCACGTATCGTCCGAGCACGCGGCTAAATGTGCCGGCCGAGCGAGGGTGCGCGCCCGGCGCGTAGGGCATCCCATCGGAGGCGATCATGACGAACGGAGACGCCATCGCGAGGTCGATCCACTCTTCTTTCATCATGTGAATGATGACGGTGCCGCCCTCCCTCCGGTATCGATCGAACGTCGCTTTGGTGAGGCGTTCGCCGGTGTCTTCCCACTGGACATCGCCATACGAGATCCCCAGGCGCTCCTGCCAGCCCCGGTCGAAGATGGCGGATCGGATACCGGTAGACCCGGCCGTGTATGGATAAGCCTCCGTCGTGATGTCGAGTCCTCGCGCGCGCGCCCCGGCGATGAGCTCCAGCACCTGAGGCAGCTGCCCGAGGCTCATCGAATTGACATGCACAATGTGAAGCGGCGCGCCGGTCGCGCTGGCGTTCGCGATCACCTCCTGCATGGCGCCGATACTCATCGACCTCACGTGTGTAAAGATCGGCACGTCGAGCTCCGCGGCGAACTGAAAGACCTCCAACACCTCCTCATGGTTGGCACCGGGGGTGTACTGATGCGCGAGTCCGATCCCGATCCCGCCCTCCTCGAGCGCGGTTTGTAGGGCGCCCCGGAGGTTTTCGTAGCGACCGACCGGGATCGTTTCATAGCGCGTCGCTGCCCACTTGGCCCCGATCTCTTCCGGCATGTCATCGCGCGGCGACTCGGGGTCCGACAGGTACTCGCGAAGCTCGTTCTCCAAGGCTTGACGGTCCCCGACATCGAGCGTCGCCAGGGCGCGGGCAAACCCTTCGCCGGCAGACGCACCATAGTTGATGAGAGCCGAGCCCTCACGACCTGCCAGCCACTCGGCCATCCCGAGGGTGCCGGACTCGAGCTCGAGCGCCGTCGTGACGCCGTCGTGGGCCTGGAACTCGTTGGCGCGCGCCGACTGGCCGTGCGCGTGGAGATCGATGAACCCGGGTGAGACGACGAGTCCGGTCGCGTCGATGAGCTGTCCGCCTTGGGCCAAGCGATCGTCGAGGGACTCCTCGGTGACCGCGGCGATCACGCCCCCATATATGCCGACGTTTCGAATCGCATCGAGGCCCGTCTCGGGATCGATCACCCGCCCGCCCGAGATCACGACTCCAAAATGCCTATCCCTGCCGGCCACGGGCTCGTCGGAATCGACGCACCCGGCCAACAGAACGATCGAGCAGAAGAGAAAAAGGTTGGTCAAGCACGCCGCCCTGATCTCGAATCGCACGCATTACCCCCGGTTTGAGTGGTAGATACGTTACGACCGTCATCGTCGAGCGTCGACCACCGACCACCGATCGTCGACCACCGACCACTGACCGTCGATCTACAAGCCTCGGCCGCGCGTCTTTCTCATACCCGAGCAAGCGACGTATATCTCCGGGGGACAGGGCAGGCGGACGGACCGCTCCAGAGAGGATCTAGATGATCGACGAACGACGGACCACGTGGCACGTTAGGCGCGGCGCTGCACTGCTGAAGCGAGGCGGAGCGGTGCCAAAACTTGGCGCGGCCGTCGCGCTTTGCGGGATTTCGGTCGCCGCATGCGCCTCGGGCGAGGATCCACCGCCGCCGGACGGCGTAGCGACGGTCTCCGCGGTCACCGCGTTTCCCGCGACACCCGCGGACGGCCCCATGCCCGAGATCCCGCCCGCGCCGGACGACTACACGCCGACCGCAGCCAATTCGCCTTCCACCGACATCTGGGTAGGATCGCTCCAGCGTGGTGCGGGTGGGCTGTCCGTTGAAGGCCTCTCGAACGCCACGAATCGACGCGGCTACGACAACCAGCCGAGCTTCGAGTCCGACGACGCGTTCCTCTTCGTTTCGGCCGTCGACGCCGTCCAAACCGAAGTGATGCGCTACAACATCGGGGGCGAACCGCGCGAGGCGGTGACCCATACGTCCGATGTGAGCGAGTTCTCTCCGATGGTCATTCCCGGTCAAGCCGCCTTCTCTGCGATTCACGAGATCCGAGGGCTTCAGTATCTCTGGAGGTACTCGGCCGACGGTGCCGAGATCGGCCCGATCTTCGCGACCGCGGAGCCGGTCGGATATCACGCGTGGGCGGACGAGACCGTGGTCGCGATGTTCATCCTCGGGCAGCCTGCGACGCTTCAAGTCGGCGACGCGGCGACCGGCGAGATCCGCGTCATCGCCGAGCGGCCGGGCCGGTCCATCCACCGCATCCCCGGCACGACAGACATCTCGTTCGTTCGCAAAGTTTCCGACGACGAATGGTGGATCGAGCAGTTGAATCCCGTCAGCGGAGAGACCGAGCGTTTGGTTCAGACGCTACCGGGTCGAGAGGACTACGCTTGGACGCCCGAAGGCGAGATTCTGATGGGTGACGGTTCCGTGCTCTACGGGTGGACGGCGGACGACGGCTGGGTGGAGCTTCAAGATCTCGCCCCGGCCGGCGTCGCCGGAATCACGCGGCTCGCGGTCAGCCCAGGCGGCGAACGTATCGCGATCGTCGGGGACGGCAGCTAGCCGAAAAGCAGCGTGTCGAGTCCTCGAGTAAGACCGACTTTCGTCGGGGCCGCCTTGGCCGCGAGCAAGGTGCCTCCGACATAGGGCTCCGCGCCTGAGCCTGCATCGTGACGAATGGTGAGCCGCTCATCGGGCAGGCCGAAAATCGCTTCGACCGAGATGACATAGCTCGGTAGCCGGAGTGAGTGGACCTGCGCGCCGCCGATCGTCGCGCCCCGAGCCTCTCGCGCCCCGAGCGTATCCTCCACGGCCACCGCGTACTCGTTGCGCGCGACTTCGCCGAGGTATTCGGACAGCTCCTGCGCCGTTCCACTCGGCGCGTCCGGCTTACCAGCCGAAGCCATATCGATGATCTCCCAATGCGGGACGTGACGCGCGGCGATCCCCGAGAAGTGTTTTAGCAACGCGGCCGTGATCGAGAAATTGCCGGCCGCGATCACCCCCACCTGCTTGTCCCGGGCCGCCGCATCGATCTGCTCGAAGTCCGCAGCCGTAAGGCCGGACGTGCCGATGACCGCGGCGGTGCCGGCTTGGATCGCTGCCATGACGTTCTCGCGAACCGCAGACGGATGCGTGTAATCGATGAAGACGTCCGCCGGTTCCTCCAGCGCGTCACGCGCGTCCGCCACGATGCCCACGGCGCACGGCAGGTCGGTCGCGAGCGCCTCCGAGACCGTCTGCCCAGCGGCCTTTCTGGCAACCGCGCCCACGAGTTCGAACTCCGGGGACCGCAAGATGCCAGCGACGACGCTCTGTCCGGTCCACCCCGTAACCCCTGCCACGCACACGCGAATGCTCATGGTCTTCCCTTGTCTGTGTTTTTGCCCCGGGCCTTCGCCGGAGGCCTCTCATCACACGATCAACGACCACCCAAAACGAGCGCCACGTCTGCACCATCGAAAAAATGCGTAACACTGTTACGGGTTTTTCTGGGCGACGGGGAATGTCTCCGTCCGCGGTCACCGCCGCGAGCGACGCAGCCGCGCCGTATGTTGCCGAACGTCACAGACGTGTTCGTTCGCGCCCCGAGGAGACCATGGACAGACGCAATTTCGTCAAGACTTCCGCTGCGGGCTTGGCTGCCGCCGCCGCGGCGCCGACCGGACTTGCCGCCGAGGCACCCGGCCACGCACCGGGCGCTCCCGCGATCCGACGCAGCGGAGCGGTTCAGCCGGTGGTCATCTCTGATTTGAGCGGTATCCGATACAAGAACGGCGGTCCAGAGAACGCGCTGGAGCGAGCGTTTCGCGGGATCACCGAAGGCGAGGACGTGCTGGACGCGCTGATCGCGGGCGTAAACATCCCCGAACTCGACCCCGAAGAGATGGGCATCGGGTACGGCGGTCTTCCCAACGCGGATGGTGTCGTCCAGCTCGACTCCTGCTGTATGCATGGGCCTCGAAAGTGGGCCGGGGGTGTCGCCGCGCTCGAGGGCGTTCGGACGCCGTCGCTGGTCGCAAAAGCCGTCGCGGAGCTGACCGATCACCACTTGCTCGCCGGGATTGGCGCGCGGGAGTTCGCCAGATCGCTCGGGTTCACCATCGAGGACGATCTAAATACGCCGGAGTCGAGACGGCTTTGGCTGGAGTGGCGACGCCGCGTCGACCCGGGCCATTGGCTGGAGCCGGAGGAGCGGCTCCGGGGTCAAGGAAGGGCAGGCGAAGACACCGACCCCGATCACGTGAGACCTCCGCCGTTTGAGGTGGGTAAGGAGACGGGCGATCGCATGCGAGCGTTTGCGGACGCGTCGCTCGACGCCGGTCTTTCCATGGTGGATGACGGCCTCATCCCCGCAGGCTCTTTCTGGGGGACGATCAACTGCGATGGCATCAACGCCGACGGGGACATCTGCGGCGTCACGACCACCAGCGGCTTGTCCTGGAAGATCCCCGGCCGTACGGGAGACTCGCCTGTTCTCGGAGCGGGCCTGTATGTCGACAACGACGTCGGTGCAGTGGGGTCGACCGGCCGCGGCGAAGCGAACCTCTACAATCTGTCCTCTTTTCTCGCGGTCGAGTTCATGCGGCAGGGGATGAGTCCACTAGACGCGGGCATGGCGACGCTGGAACGCATCAAGGGCAACACCGTCGAGTCTCGTCTCCTCAACGAGCGCGGACTACCGAACTTCGATGTACGCTTCTTCTTGCTCAACAAAGCAGGCGAGACCGCCGGCGTCGCGATGTACGGGACGGGCGAGACGCATTATGGCGTCTGCACGGAGGGCGGCGCTGAGGAGCGCCCGTTCGAGGGGCTTCTCGAAGGGCCGGCGCGTTAGCCTAGGTTCTATCGATTGTAGTTGGGCGTCGGACCGCGAAGCTTTTGCCAGACTCGATCGCACGCGTTTAGCGTCTCACTGCTCAGCGATTCACCCTCGAACGCCGCGAGATTCTGCTCGAGCTGCGCGGGGCTAGACGCGCCGATGATGATGCAGTGCGCCTGCTGCTGGGCTCGGAGCCACGCGAAGGCCAACTGCACCGGAGTCAGCCCAGCCAGTTCTGCGATCGCCTTGACCTCTTCGACAGCTTCGAAGTAGGCAGCGTGCCAGAAGCGCTCCAAGTACATCTTGTTGCCGTCAAAGCGGGTGCCGGGAAGCGGCTCGCCCTCTTTGGGCTGTTTACCGGTGAGGAGCCCGCCGGCCAGCGGGTTGTAGACGACGTTGCTGATGCCCATGCGCTCTGTAAACGCCAGGTACTCCTGTTCGATTCCCCGGGCGGCGAGGTTGTACATGGGCTGGGCGATCCACGGAGATGCGTAGCCGTTTCTCTCACAGATCGAGAAGATCTCGTACATCTGCCACGCGCTGTAGTTGGACGTGGCGGGGTAGAGGACTTTGCCTTCTTGGACGAGCTCCTCCATGGCGTCGAGCGTTTCTTCGATCGGCGTCTCGTCGTCGGGCATGTGGAGGTAGTAGAGATCGAGGTAGTCGGTCTGCAGGCGACGAAGGGAATCTTCGATCGCTTGTCGCATCGCCGCGCGCGAGAGGCCGACGTACCCGGTTGGCGAGCCCATCGCGCCGCGCACCTTCGAAGCGACGATGACGCTCTCGCGACGTCCGCCGAGTACCTCGCCGAGAATCTCTTCCGAGAGACCCTGGTTGTACACGTTGGCGGTGTCGAAGAAGTTGATGCCTGCCTCGATACAGCGATCGACCATTCGCCTCGCCTCGTCGGCATCGACTTGCGATCCGAACGTCATCGTGCCCATGCAGGCGCGCGAAACCGTGAGGTCCGTGTTGGCGAGTTGCCTGTGTTTCAAGACCGGTTCTCCTCGGGCGTCGGGTTAGGGTAGGCGGACGTGTTTCTCGAGCATGCGTCGGCGCACGACGCCACCGTACACGTTGCCAAGCACGTCGACGCCGACCGCTTCGGCCCCGCTGTGCGGATCGACCATCGACTCGATGTCCTCGATGAAATACGCGACGGACCCATCCGTGGCGCTCCCGACGCGAATCCCCTTCTTCCAGCCCGGATTGTCGGGTCCCCACGATTCGGAGTCCGCCACGTAGATCGTGTCGTTGTGCGTGATCGCGATACCGCTCGGCCGACCGAACTGCTTCCATTCTTCGATGAACGTTCCGTCTTGCTCGAAGATCTGGATTCGGTTGTTCCCACGGTCTCCGACAAAGACGCGGCCCTTCGAGTCCATGGCGAGCGCGTGTGGCGTGTCGAACTGACGGGGCCCGGTTCCCGTCTCGCCGAACGCCGACAGAAACACTCCGTCGCGAGAGAATCGGACGATTCGATTGTTCCCGTCGCCGTGACCCTCGCTGACGAGGAACTCCCCGCCGGGTAGGACGAGGACATCCGTCGGCTGGTTGAACACGTCGGGACCGAGCCCGGCGACGCCGGCTTTCCCAAGCGTCATGAGTAGCTCGCCCGCAGGGCTGAACTTGAACACCTGATGTCCGAGTTCTCCGTCTCCCTGGGCGTCGGTTGCCCAGATGTTGCCCTCGTAGTCGACGTGGAACCCGTGCGGATAGTTGAACAGCCCCGCGCCCCAACTCTCGACGAAGTTGCCCGACAGATCGTACTTGGCGATCGGATCCTCGGGGCGGCCGGCACACGTGTTTTCAAAACAGCGGTGCATCACGTACAGGTACCCGTCGGGTCCGGTCTCGACGCCCGTTACCGCCGGCCACTGCGCCACGCCGTCGGGCAGCTCGGCCCACGGCTCGATCCGTTCATACGGGTTGGGTAGTTCGTTCACGGGTTCGGGCGCGGCGCGGGACTCTGGAGTCGCCTCCGCGCACGCGAACAACGCCGCCGCAACGAGCGCGGTTTTTGGCCCCACGGTCATCGGTCTACGGCTCGTCATGAGCCGGACTTCGGTTTTCGTCCCACTCGGATGACTCCCTCCTGAGCGATGGACGCCACGAGGACGCCTTCGCGCGTATAGAACGATCCGGTCGAAAACCCCCGCGCACCCTCGGCGTTCGGACTCTCGGTCACATGCAGCAGCCATTCGTCGACCCGAAACGGTCGGTGAAACCAGATGGCATGGTCGAGCGACGCCGCCATCATGTCTGGATTGTAGAACGTTTGGCCGTGGGGCAGGAGGGCCGCGCCCAAGATGCCATAGTCGGAGGCGTAGGCGAGCACGGCCTGGTGATGGAGTGGATCGTCCCCCACCTCGCCGATCGCTCGGATCCAAGCGTGGCGAACTGGCTCGCGGGGTTCGGGATGAAAGGGATCCAGGATCTCGACCGGGCGTCGATCAAGCGGTCGATCCTGGGTGATCACGGCGCGAAGCGCCTCTGGGATCTGATCCGCCCGCTCGCGGATCGCCTCGATCTCGGGGCGCAAGTCCTCGGGCGGTGCCACATCCGGCATCGCCGATTGATGACTCAGCCCCTCCTCGTGACGGTGAAACGATGCCGACATGGTGAAGATCGTCTTGCCATGCTGGATCGCGGTCACGCGCCGCGTCGAAAAACTGCGTCCATCTCGGAGTCGGTCGACGAAGTAGACCACGGGGATGCTCAGATCGCCGGCCAGGATGAAGTAGCCGTGCAGCGAGTGTATGGAGCGGTCGTCCTCATCGATCGTCCTGCGGGCGGCGACGAGCGCCTGAGCCAACACTTGGCCCCCGAAAATCCGCCCCGACCCGATATCTCGGTTGCGACCACGATAAATATTGCGCTCCAAGGGCTCGAGCTCGAGCAGCGCGATCAGATCTTCTACGGTATAGGCCATCTCACCAAATCTTCATGGATTGTCGAAACAGCTCGGTCAGATCGGCCGCCTCGGCCGGTCGCGGGGAGAGCTTGGTCACGCGGTGCTGCGGTAGCGTCCCCTCGACGAGCGCCGGAATGTCTTCGTCCGTGTAGCCGACGGCGGACAAGCCATTGGGTACCTGTAACTCTCGCATGATTTCGATCACGCGCGCGGCCAAGACTTCTCCTGCGTCGGCAGGGCCGGCGCCGCGGACATCCGCGCCCAGCGCTCGAGCGGCGGTCAGGTGTCGCTCGGGGTTTGCGGAACTCGTGTATCGGACGACTGCAGGCGTATTGAGAATGACGGAGATGCCGTGTGGGATCATCGCATGGTCGACGTCATACCCAGTGGGTCGATGCTGCGTCACCATCCCGGCCACGGGATAGGACATCCCGTGCGGCAGGTGCACGCCCGCGTTGCCAAACCCGATCCCCGCGATGGCGGCCGCCAACAGCATTTGCGCGCGCGCCTCGTCGTCCGTCGGATCGTGAAACGCGCGCGGAAGGAACTCGGCGGTGAGTTCGAGCGCGCGGAGCGCCCAGATGTCACTGATCGGGTTCGCACCTTGATAGGCGGGACGTTCTAACGGACGGGCGGGCAGCGGTCGTTCGTTAAAGGGCATCGCCGTGTAAGACTCGAGCGCATGACTGAGCACGTCGAGCCCACTCGCTGCGGCTACGGCGGGCGGAAGCGTGCGGGTGTTCTCGGAGTCGACGATCCCCAGCGTGGGCTTCAAGTACCGGTGGGCGATCCCGGTCTTGGCCTTCTTCTCCACGTAGTCGAAGATGGCGACGCCCGTCGTCTCGCTCCCCGTTCCCGCCGTGGTGGGGACCGCGATGAGCGGTTTGAGCGGCCCCTCGACCGGAAGTCCCCGACCGATGGGTGCGTTGACGTAGTCGAAGAAATCGCCCGAATGCGTCGAGTAGAGGTTCGCGGCTTTTGCGGTGTCGATCGCGCTTCCGCCCCCGACCGCGACCACAGAATCAAACCCTCCCTCGGAGGCGAAGGCCGCGGCTGCCCGAAAACTCGCATCGGTCGGCTCGACGGAAACATCGGAGAAGATCTCGAACCCGACGTCGTGTTGCTCGAGCGAACGGACCACGGTCTGTCCGGGACTCAAGGGCAACAGGGCAGGATCGATGACCAGCATCGTGCGCTTGGCGCCAAGATCGCGCAGATCCATCCCGATCTCATGTGTGATGCCACGTCCAAAGCGGATGTTCGACGCGGCCATCTGAAACGCGGTATCGCGCTTCACTTGCGGATCACGCGCCACTATGGGAACCCCGGCGGCGGTTCGCGTCTCATGCTCGCCTGCTCGAACGCGTAGGCCAATTCGATCAGGCGCGGCTCGCTGCAGGCGCTCCCCGTAAAGCCGATACCAAACGGGGCCGGCTGGGCACTGAAGTCGGCCGGGAAGGGTGGGCTCGGCTCGTTCGCGACGCGCCCAAAGGGAACGACGATATGCGGGTACGCCGCGATGGCGGCCAACCGCACGCCCGAAGCGCCCGGCGTAAAGATGGCATCCAACCGGTGCTCGGCGAGAACCGCGTCGATGCCGCGCGTTCGGCTGAGCAAATTGTCTTTGGCGACGTCCGCGTCGTTGCGGGCGCGATCGCCCACGACGTCCATCTCATCGGAGATGTCAAAGCGCGACTGTTCGAACAACATGGATCCCTGCGACCGGTGCTCGAGATTCCATTCGCGTAATTCCGTCAGGGTCTTGACCGGCGATGAGGGACCGAGCGAGGCGAGCCAGACATCGAAGTCGCGTTTCATCCCGTACTTGAAATTGACCGAACAACCGGCGTCCGAGCCCTTCGCGTGTTGTGCGCCCAGGCACAGCCCCCACGCGTAGAAGTTCTGTTCCGGGTCCGGATCGATGAAGCTCGGCACATCGGCCGGATCCACGATGATCGCGCCCTGCGCTTCAAGGATCGCGATCGCATCGGCCATGAGTGCCGCGCGCTCCTCGTTGAGCCCGCCGTAGGTCTCACCTCCGACGATGATCTCGTCGTAGTAGCCGGCTCGAGGGATGCCGATCCGCGCGCCTCGTAGTCCGTCCGGATTGAGAAACGGGCTGTAATCGCGGTTCGGTGGCGCCTCGCAGACCGAAGTCGCCGGGTCGTTCGGGTCGGGTGCATCCCCCTCCATCGCGCCGAGCAGGAGGGCGGCCCCCGCGACCGTGCGCGCCATCGGTCCGGCGGTATCGTGGTCGAGCGTTACGGGCGCGATGCCCCAGCGGCTGATTCGACCGAGCGTCGGTCGGATCCCGACGAGCATGTTCGCGTTGGAAGGGCTGATCACGGACCCGCCGGTGTCCGTCCCCACGTTTGCCGCCCAAAAGCTGGCCGCGGTGCCGATGCCCGAACTCGACCCGCCGGTGCTCAGGGCGGGGCGTCCGTCGTTCATGCCGGGGCGAGGGTCTGGTCGGGGGTCATAGGGGTTGTAGCCAAAGCCGGTCAGGGCGTTGTAGTTGCCAGGCATTTGATTGGGCGGGCCGGCCATGAAGTTCGCGAACTCGGTGAGACCGGCCTTGGCGATGATGATGGCGCCCGCGGCTCTCAGGTTCGTGGTCAGGGTCGCCTCGTACGGTGGGACAAACCCCTCGAAGGCCAGCGAGCCACCCGTCGTCGGTATGTGCGTCGTGTGAATGTTGTCCTTGAGGGCGACAGGGATTCCGTGCAACGGACCGCGCACCTGACCGGCCGCCCGTTCGCGATCCAGCGCCTCCGCCTCGTCTAGCGCATCGAGATTGATGGTGACCGCGGCGTTGAGTTGGTCCTCGTACTCGTCCATGCGTTCGAGGTACGCGGAGACCAGCTGACGCGACGTGAGCTCGCCGCGCTCCATGGCGGCCCGCAGGTCGAGAATGCTCGTCTCGACGACGTCGAACCCACCCGCGTCGGGGCGCCGCTCGGGTCCATCGGCGCGCTCACAACCGGAAGTGGAACCCAACGTCAGCGCGGCGAGGGCGATCGCTGTACTTGCCCGCATGTTTGCCTCCGGTCTGATAGACGGATTCAGCCCCTAGTCTTGCGTCCCGGGCAGTCAGGGCCAACCCATCAGGTGAACTCGGACGCGAGGGTCCCGGATCGACGGCGGTCCGAACGGGCCGCACGGCCGTCGAAACGGGTCTCAAACCCGGTCGGGACGTGCGGCATGCAGAAAACAGGAGATCGACCAGGTGACGTCATGAGCGGACGGTTCTCACTCGGCTTGGTTGCGGCGACCGCCGCGGCCCTGAGCTTGATGACGCCGAGCTTCGCGGCTGCGATTCAGCTCCAAGGACCGGAATCCGCGCTGCTCGAGTGGGTGGATGCCCACCGACCGGACGCGGAAGCCCTGCTCGAAGAGCTCGTCAACATCAACAGCTACACCCTCAATTCCGAGGGCGTCCGCGCCGTCGCGCACATGCTCGCCCCGCATTTCGAGGCGCTGGGGTTCGATCTTCGCTGGATCGACGGGACTCCGTTTGACCGCGCCGGCCATTTGTTCGCCGAGATGCGTGGGACCGGCCCGAAGACCCTCGCAATCGGCCACCTCGATACCGTCTTTCCGCCCGCCGGTCCGTTTCAGAGGTTCGAGCGGATCGATGAGCGGACCGTGACGGGGCCAGGGGTCTCCGACATGAAGGGCGGGTTGGTGATTTTGCTGCACGCCCTCAAGGCACTCGACGCCGAGGGGCAGCTCGCGGACATGAACCTCACGGTGGCATTGATCGGCGATGAGGAGCGCGGGGGGTCGCCGCGCGAGCTCGCTCGCGGGGATCTGATCGCGGCCGCGGAATGGGCCGACTACGCCCTCGGATTCGAGGATGGCGATGGCGATCCGAAGACCGCCGCGGTGGCGCGACGCGGGGGGACCGGCTGGACCCTCACGACCACGGGTACACGCGGACATTCTTCGCTCATTTTTGGTGATGAACTCGGGTACGGAGCCATCTACGAATCCGCGCGCATCCTCGATGCCTTCCGACGCGAACTCGCCGGAGAGCAGTACCTGACGTTTAACCCGGGGTTGATCCTCGGCGGAAGCGAGGTTGAGCACGACGGGGTCGAAAGCAGGGGTTCGGCGAGCGGCGTTTCGAACGTCGTGGCGGAGACGGTGACGACAACGGGAGATCTTCGCGTGATTTCCTCGGAGCAGGGCGAGTCCGCGATGGCGCGGATGAAAGCCATCGTTGCGCAGAGCCTTCCTGGCACCAGTGCGACGATCGAGTTCCGCGGGACACCCGTGGGCATGCCGCCGGAGGAGGGAAACTTCCGACTCCACGCGATCTACGACCAAGTGAGTCGAGATGTCGGAACGGGACCCGTGACCATCATCGATCCTTCGAAGCTCGGAGGAGCGGATATCACATCAGCTGCACCGTTCGTCGATGGGGCGCTCGCCGGTATCGGAATGTCGGGAACCAACGCGCATTCGTTCGAGGAGATCGCCGACCTGGAGGGAATGATTGGACAGACCAAGCGCGCCGCCGTCCTCTTGTACCGATTATCACGCGGTGCGTTCGACCAGCCCTAGGAGCTCCGAATGAACCTCGTCAATTCAAAAGCCATCTCTGTCCTGCAATTGGCGTTCTCCGCCTTCGCGCTCGCAGCTGCGGTCGTCCTTGTCGATGGTGCGCGCGTCGAGGTCAGCGCGCAGAGTCTCGACGCGCCGAGGCCCATCGATGGGATCAACACGGTCTTCATCGAAGAGATGACCTGGATGGAGGTGCGCGACGCCATCTCCGAGGGGAAGACCACCGTGATTGTCGGCACCGGCGGCGTCGAACAGAACGGCCCGTATGTAGCGGCCGGCAAGCACAACTTCGTCCTCCAAGCGACGACCGAGGCCACGGCCCGCGAACTCGGGAATGCGCTCGTAGCGCCCATCATCAAGTTCGTCCCTGAGGGAAGCATCGACCCGCCGAGCGGCCACATGCGCTACCACGCGACCATTAGCGTTCGCGAGGAGACGTTTCAGGCGGTGCTCACCGATGTGCTCGGCAGTTTGGCGCAGCACGGATTCACCGACCTGGTCCTGCTTGGAGATAGCGGCGGGAATACCAACGGGTTGGAGGCCGTGGCGGCCGCCCTCAACGCGGAGTGGCGAGATGTCGCAAAGTGGAGAGACGCGCCGAGACGGGTACATCACATCGCGGAATACTACACCGAAGACATATACAGCTGTGATTTTCTAAAAGAAGAGCTCGGGATATTCCAGCAACCCGATAACTGTGTTGCGACCAGAAACGAGTTTCACGACGACTATCACTACTCGTCGATCATCGCGACCACCGGGCCAGAACGAATCCGAGCTCAGCAGCGGATCGACGCGGGATTGTTCGAGATCAACGGCGTCGACTTGAGCCCGCTCGAGAAGACCATCGAAAACGGCAGAGCGCTGGCGAACTATCGTGCCCGCATCACCGCCAAAGCCATCCGAGCGTCGATCGGTCGTCGATGACTCAACCCTCTTCAGATGCGACCGGGCTTACTCGGGAGCTCGGTTTATTGGGGTTGGCCGCCACCGGCATCTGTTCGATGCTCGGCGCCGGAATCAACGTCGTGCCGATCATGATCCAGCGGAACGTGCCGGGCATCCAGGACGGCGTTCTGGCCGCGTACGCCTTCGGCGCGATCCCGGCCGTCATGGCCGCGCTGGTCTACGCGGCGCTCTCATCGGCGATGCCGCGAGCCGGCGGCAGTTACGTGTTCGCCAGTCGCTCGCTCGGCCCTTATTGGGGCTTCGCCGCGAGTTTTTCTCAATGGTTCGGGCTCTGCATCGTCATCGGCGTCGTCTCTTATTTGGTCGTGCCGTTTATTCGCGACGTCGTCGGCGCCCTCGGCTTGGCCGGGTTCGCCGATCTCCTAGACAACGGTGCGGTCCGCGTATCGATCGCGCTCGCGTTCTTGTGGGGGTTCGTCGCGGTCAATCTGCGTGGATTGAAGGCGTACGAACGCACGGTCGTACCTCTCATGTTTATCATGTTCGCGCTTGGCGTGATCGTGATTTTTGCGGGGTTCTCATTTGACCACGCCGACTTCGCGGCCGGCCTCATGGCTCGGGAAGGGATCGTCGTCCCCGAGTTCGCTGCCCGACCGCTGACCGCTTCGACGTTTCTCGCCGCGTCGGCCGTGTTGTTCTCGAGTTTCGTCGGCTTCGATGCCATCGCCCAGGCCGGCGGGGAAGCGAAGAATCCTCACCGCGCGCTGCCACTTGCCATCGGCCTCGCCGTCCTGATCGTGGGCACCTTCTACTTGCTGTTCACCGCGGCCGTGTATCACACCGTCCCGTGGCAGTTTCTCGCACAGCGCTCGTTGGAGCAGGACCTCACGGCACCCGGTCTTCTCGGATACGTGCTACCCGCCGGCTGGACTGTGGCCATCGTCCTCGGCGCAGCGATCGCCTTGCTGAACGACCTGCCTGCCATGCTTCTATCCGTGTCGCGCTTGGTCTTCGCATGGGGAGAGGATCGAATCTTCCCCGCCGCGGTGGCCCGAGTTCACCCAACCTGGCACACGCCTCATGTGGCGCTGATCGTGTCCGCGCTACTCGCGTCGGTGGGAATCTTCGGTAGCCACTTCGCGGGCGATTTTTTTCTCGGGATCGACATCATGGTGACGGCCATGTTGGTGAACTTTCTCTTGATGTGCATCTCGCTGATCGCGCTTCCAAGGCGGAATCCGGCGATCGCAAAGGAACTCCGCGTCCTGGGGGGAAGTCGCTCACGCACACCGGTGGCTTTGGGAGGGCTCCTGTTGTTGGGGCTCTTCTTGTACGTACACGTCAGCAAGGATCTCTCGGCGGACGTCGAGTCGTGGTACTACCACTCGACCTATGTGTACCTCCTGGTTATGGCGGTCGCGTCCGCGATCTACTTTTTCAACATGAGCGCGCAGCGCCGGCGGGGCGTCGATGTGCGCGCGCTGTTTTCGAAACTCCCACCAGAGTAGGCAGGTCCGACGTGACTCCAACCCTTCGCGCCTCGGAGCCCCATCGCTTCGCGCTCGCGCCCGATCTCGAAATCTCTAGAGTCGTGACCGGGTTGTGGCAGATCGCAGACTTGGAACGTGACGGGAAGCTCGACGCAGGTCAGACCGCCGAGACCATGCGGCCCTACGTAAAAGCCGGATTTTCGACTTTTGACATGGCGGATCACTACGGGTCGGCAGAAGACATTGCTGGCGCACTCCGAGCCAGCCTCGATCCGGCCGCGACGGTGCAACTGCTGACGAAATGGGTGCCCAAGCCGGGTTCATACTCGCGCGAGGACGTGCGCGCGGCGGTCGAAATCTCGCTTGGGCGGTTGCAGTCCGACGCCATCGACTTGCTCCAGTTTCACGCGTGGCGGTACTCCGACCCGGGTTGGCTGGACTGTTTGTTCTGGCTCCAAGAGCTGAAGGAGGAGGGGCTCATTCGCCACCTCGGTGTCACGAACTTTGATGCGCCCCACGCCCGGATGGCCCTGAGTTCGGGCGTCGACCTCGTTTCGAATCAGGTGTGTTACTCGCTCATCGATCAGCGACCGTCGGGCGCCATGACCGAGCTGTGCGCGGAGACGGGGTTGCACATGCTGGCGTTCGGCACGCTGGCTGGCGGCTTCTTGAGCGACCGCTGGGTGGGGGTCGCGGATCCGACGCCCCAGGGTCTCGAGACGTGGTCCCAAATGAAGTACTACCGGTTTATCGAGGTCGCCGGCGGCTGGGACGTTTTTCAAACGCTCCTACGAGCGGTCCGGGAGGTGGCGGACAAACACGGCGTGTCGGTCGCCAACGTGGCGTCGCGCTATGTGCTGGACCGACCCGGCGTCGCCGCCGTGATCGTCGGGGCTCGGCTCGGGGTGAGTGAAAACATAGAAGACAGCCGACACGTGTTCGGGTTCCGGCTCGACCATGAGGACGAGCACCGGCTCGCGGGCGCGGCCGCGGCGCTCACGCCAATACCGGGGGACTCAGGAGACGAGTATCGTCGCCCTCCGTTTCTTACCGCGTCCGGGGATCTGAGCGATCATTTCGATACGTTTCCGGCGCCCTATGAAACCGTCGAGGGACCGGGCGCTCGTACACGCGCGCTGAGCGGAACCGTCTGGGAAGACCTTGCGGGTTTTAGCCGCGCCGTCCGCCAAGGCCATCGGATTCTGGTCTCAGGAACGACCGCAACGCACGGCGACCGTCTTATCGGGGGCGACGACCCCGCGGCTCAGACGCACTTCATCATCGACAAGATCGAGGGCGCGATACAATCGCTCGGCGGGTCGCTCGAGGATGTGATTCGGACCCGCATCTACATCGACGACGAAGGCGACTGGGAACCCGTTTCTCGGGCCCACGGACTTCGATTCGCCCATGTGCGCCCCACTAACACACTCGTGAAGGCGGGGCTCATCGGCGACGGCTACCTGGTCGAGATCGAGGCCGAGGCGTCGCTCGAGTGAGACCCGAGCCTTGCTGAACCGGTGGCCGCACCGATACCGGTTGTCCGCACGGTTTGCCATCTAAGCACCGCGAGGCGGAGAGTTCATGTTCAAGACGATGCGCTCGGTGATGCGCTTTCGAAAGTTCGAGTCCGATCCGGTCGCGCGGCGATTGGCGCGTTGCGGCAGTGTCGATGATCTGCGGGCCCTCGCCGAACGACGGCTTCCGCGCGGCGTCTTCGGGTACATCGACGGGGCTGCGGAGGACGAACGCACACAGGGACGGAACTGCCGTGCGTACCATGAGCTCGAGTTTCGTCCGCGCGTTCTCCGCGACGTCACCGCCGTCGATCCTTCCACGACGTTGCTCGGACGTCCCATCAAGATGCCACTAGTCCTCGCGCCGACCGGCTTTAGCCGCATCGCACACTCGGAGGGCGAGCTTGCCGTGGCCCGCGCTGCGGCTCGTGCCGGCATTACCTACAGCCTCTCGACGCTCGGCACGCGTTCGATCGAGGAGGTTGCGGCGGTCAACGATGGCGCGAAGTGGTTCCAGGTCTACGTGTGGAAGGACCGTGGCCTGGTCAAGGAGCTCATTGAGCGCGCACGCGATGCGGGATTCGAAGCTCTGCTCCTCACCGTGGACGTGCCGGTGTTGGGTCGTCGCGAGCGCGACGTCCGGTTCGGTTTCACGCTGCCACCGCAGCTCGGTCTCGACACGATCTTCGACGGCATCCGGAAGCCCGGCTGGACTTGGGATTTCCTTCGCTCCGACCCCATCGTGTTCTCGAGCGCGATCAGTCGGGACGCAACAGGCAAAGCGGGCGGCGGGCAGGGCGTCGATGCGATGGGGCTCGCCGAATACGTCAACAAGCAGTTCGATCCTTGCCTCACGTGGAAGGACATCGACTGGCTACGGTCGGTTTGGGATGGCCCCATCGTCGTCAAAGGCATCCAGACCGTGGAGGATGCGGTTCTTTCCGCCGAAGCGGGAGTAGAGGGGATCGTCCTGTCCAACCACGGTGGTCGACAGCTCGACGATGCCCCGCCGACCTTGGAACTCGTGGCGCCGGTCGCCGATGCGGTCGGAGACCGACTCGACGTGATGTGCGATGGCGGTGTGCGACGAGGCAGCGACATCGCGAAGGCGATCGCGCTTGGTGCGAAGGCCTGTCTCGCGGGTCGCGCGTACTTCTACGCGCTGGGGGCTGGCGGCGAGCAGGGCGTAGATCTCGTTCTGAAGTGGTTCGACGAAGGATTTCGCCGATCCATGGCCCTACTGGGAGCTCGGACCGTCTCGGAACTCACACCGGACATGGTGCGCTGGCGGAAATAGACGAGATTGCGTCTCAATCTCAACCGGCTCTGAAGGCGGCCAGGTCGGGCGGATGCGGGCCGGCGACGAGCCCGCAAATCGAGGTCCGTGTTACCGGTCCCGCAAATCCCGCGAAAACGCCCATGTCACGGGCCTTGCCTCCGCCTGCGGCCCGGAATTAGCGTAGTACGGGAATACATCCATCGGAGTCGGGCTTTCATGACGAAAACCATGATCCGTAGCGGTACCCTCGCAGCGCTCGTTTTCGGTGCGCTCCTGCCGACGAGCGCGCTTGCCCAACAGGCTCCTCGAACGGAGGAGCCCGGGGCCATGTCATCCGCGTCGATGATGGCGGAAACCGCCCAGCGCGTGGGGTTGACGGACGCCACCCTCTTCGCGCACAGCGATCCCGGTGCGCCGGGTGCGACGCGCTCGGATTTGAACGACGTCGTTCAAACCGTTTGCGTCCGCTGTCACAACGACGAGCGGTTGCGTGGGAACCTGTCCTTGGAAGCGTTCGACGTCGATGCGGCCGACCAGAATCCGGAGGTTGCCGAGAAGATGATCCGGAAGCTCCGCGCGGAGATGATGCCGCCACCGGGGACCCGGAAGCCTCCGCCCGACACGTTGCTCGCGCTGGCCGAGACGCTCGAGCGGATCGTCGATCGTTCGGCGGCCCGAAACCCCAACCCGGGCGGGCGAACCTTTCAACGTCTGAATCGACCCGAGTACGAGCGCGCCATCCGCGACCTACTCGCGCTCGAGGTCGACGCCGGCGATTGGCTGCCCCTGGATCAGATGAGCGCCAACTTCGACAACATCGCGGACGTTCAGGCGCTGTCCCCCACTCTTCTCGAGTCGTACCTCAACGCAGCTGCGGAGATCAGTCGCAAGGCCGTCGGCGATCGCAACGCGCCCGCGATCAACACGACGTACAAGAACTCGCACTATGTGTCGCAGCACCCGTGGGATCACGTCGAAGGCGCTCCGTACGGCACCCGAGGCGGCATGGTCGTCGATCACGTGTTTCCGGCTGATGCAGAGTACGTCTTCGAACTGACCTTTACCGCCGGGAACAATTCACGGCTCGAAGATGTCGACATCTCGATCGACGGCGAGCGGATTGCCCTGCTCCACTACTCGAGACGCGGTGGTGGCGCCGACGATCGCGGGTTCACCCCGATCAGCACCGAACCGATCTTCGTACGGGCCGGCCAACACAACGTCTCGGCCGCATTCATTCGGACCTCCGAGGGGCCCTACGAAGATCTGATCCGTCCGCACGACTGGTCGCTGGCCGGCGGTGGTTCGGGCGGCGATGGCATTACGACCCTTCCGCACTTGCAAAACCTGGTCGTCGGCGGGCCCTACAACCCCACCGGGGTGTCCGAGTCGGTCACTCGGGCACGCATTTTCAGTTGTCGGCCGACCTCTTCGGAGGAGGAACGACCCTGCGCGCAGGAAATCGTCGAGCGACTTGGCATCCAAGCGTATCGGCGACCGTTGGACGAGACGGAGATCGACGGCTTGATGTCGTTCTATGAACTCGGAGCGACGGAGGGGGGCTTCGAGGTCGGCGTCCGCATGGCGCTCGAAGCGATTCTCGTCAGCCCTTACTTCGTGCTCCGCCTCGAGCGTCAGCCGGCGAACGTCGTCTCGGGCGGGAACTACCCACTGACCGATCTCGACCTCGCATCCCGCCTCTCGTTCTTCCTGTGGGGCATGCCTCCGGATGAGGAGCTCAGAGCCGCCGCAGACGCCGGCCGACTCACGCGGGGCGGCGAGTTGGAGCGTCAGACCGCTCGGATGTTGGAGGACCCCAGGGCGGAAGCGCTGAGCAGCAGATTTGTGGCTCAATGGCTCCGTCTGCAGGATCTCTACAAGGTTCGACCCGACCCCAATTTTTATCCGAACTTCGATGAGAACGTCGCGCGCGGGATGCAGCGTGAGACGGAACTTCTCTTCTCGAGCCTGGTGCAAGAAGATCGCAGCGTCCTCGATTTGTTCCGCGCCGACTACACGTATGTAAACGAGCGCTTGGCACGGCACTACGGATTCGACGGCGTCGCGGGCGAACACTTTCGCCGGATTTCTTACCCCGACGACTCGCGCCGCGGGATCCTCGGTCATGGCAGTGTGCTCGTGCTCACGTCGCTGGCGAACCGAACATCCCCGGTGCTACGCGGGAAGTGGGTGATGGAGGTGCTCCTCGGAACGCCCCCGCCTCCGCCGCCGCCCGGAATTCCTGATCTCGAGGAAACAGAGGGGTCCAAAGATGGACGACTCCTCACCACGCGCGAGCGGATGGAATTACACCGCGAGAGTCCGGCCTGTCGCTCATGCCATCGATTCATGGATCCGATCGGACTGGCGCTGGACAACTTTGACGTGACCGGAAAGTGGCGGGTGCGGGAGAACGGGATGCCGCTCGATACGCGCGGAGACTTCTACGATGGGACCCCCGTTTCCAAGCCCCACGAGCTCGTTGCGGTTTTGCTCAAGAGACCGCTGCCGTTGGTGCGAAACTTCACCGAGAACCTGATGGCCTACGCGCTGGGCCGGCGGGTGGAGTACTTCGATCAGCCTACGATTCGATCGATCGTGGCGGCGAGCGAGGCCGAGGATTACAAGGTGTCGGCCTTGATCATGGGCGTGGTCACGAGCGACGCGTTCCAGAAGAAGCAAGCGGCGTCCGTAACTGTAGAAGAAGAGATGTCAGGCGAAAGCCGGTAACGGTGGTTGTCCTAACGACAGGTTGAGGAGAACGAAGAGCCATGCAATTCATCAGTGGAAAGCACATGCCTCGCAGGACGTTCGTTCGTGGGATGGGCGCAACGCTCGCGCTTCCGTTTCTCGACGCAATGGTCCCCGCCGGTCGGTTGTGGGCGAAGGACGCCGCCGCCACGGGCACGCGCCTCATCTGCATCGAAGAAGTGCATGGTTTGGCGGGCTGCAATGAGTGGGGTGGGACGCAGAACCTGTTCGCCCCGGCCAAAGTCGGCCGCGATTTCGAGATCAAGGACGACAGCGCGCTTGCGTCGCTACGCGATTATCAGGACTACCTGACGATCGTCAGTAACACGGATGTGCGAAACGCCGAAGCGTTGTCGCCACCCGAAATCGGAGGCGACCACTTCCGTTCGAGCGCCGTCTTCCTCACCCAGTCGCACCCGAAGCAGACCCAGGGCTCGGACATCTTCTGCGGAACATCGTTGGATCAGATCCATGCGCAGCGGTTCGGGCAGGGTACGCCGATGCCGTCGATGCAATTCTGTATCGAGAATCTCGATCAGGCAGGTGGCTGCACGTACAACTACTCCTGCGCCTACACCGACTCGCTGAGCTGGGCCTCTCCGACCGAGCCGCTGCCGATGATCCGCGATCCTCGCGTGGCCTTCGACATGCTGTTTGGCGCGGGCGGGACTCCCGAAGAGCGGGCCGCGCGTCGCACCACCCGGAAGAGTCTGCTCGACTGGATCGCGGGCGAGGTCGCGACGGTCCAGTCGCAGCTCGGCGTCGAGGACAGCCGCCGTATGGATCAGTATCTGACCAATATCCGCGAGCTCGAGCGGCGAATCGAGCTGGTCGAGTCGAGAAACAGCAGCGGCGACGAACGCGCGCTGCCCGAGGCCCCGGCCGGCGTGCCCGATTCGTTCACCGAGCACATGCAAATGATGTTCGACATCCAAGTACTCGCGCTCGAGACGGACATGACGCGAGTGATCTCCTTCAAGACCGGTCGCGACGCCCAGAATCGGGTGTTCCCCGACAGCGGCTCGGATCGACCCTTCCACCCGGCCTCGCACCACGGCGGTCGACCGGAGGCGGTGCTGGAGTTCAACAAGATCTGCCAGTTCCGCGTGGGTCAGCTTCCGTACCTGCTCGACAAGCTCAAAGACACGATGGAAGGCGACACCCATTTGCTCGACAAGACGGTCGTGCTGTGGGGTTCGCCGATGGCGGACTCGAATCTCCACAATCATCGTCGCGCGCCGCTGTTCTTCGTCGGTAAGGGGAACGGGATCCTCGAGGGCAACAACCATGTGCAGGCGGCGGACGGCACGCCGATGTCCAACGCGATGTTGACCATGCTTCACGGTCTCGGGCACGACGACATGCAAGCCTTCGGAGACAGCACCGGAGAACTGGCGCTGAACCTTCCGTCCACGTTGTCCACGGACGCGGGCAGCCGGTGATGCTCCGCCGGGCGGGACGAGTGGTCGCCGGGCTTGCCTTGGCCGTCGTCCTGGCCGGGGCAATGCCGCCGGAATCGCCGGTGGCCGATGCCGCGATGCGCGGCAGCGCCGATGCGGTGCGAGAGTTGTTGCAGCAAGGGCTGGACGTCAACGCGGCGCAGGGCGACGGGATGACCGGTCTCCACTGGGCGGCAGAGCGTGGCGACGTCGAGATCACCGACATGTTGATCTACGCCGGTGCCAATTTGCGCGCCGTAACTCGCATCGGTCACTACACACCGCTCCACCTGGCGAGCAAGACGGGGAGTCTGCCGGTCGCGCAAAGTTTGCTGCGCGGCGGCGCGGACGTCTCCGCGGTGACCTCCAATACGGGAGTGACGCCGCTTCACCTCGCTGCGGCAGCGGGCGGGGCGGACCTGGTAAAGGTGCTGATCGAAGCTGGCGCGGACACGAATGCGCGCGAGTCTATGTGGGAGCAGACGCCCCTCACGTTTGCGGCCGCCCGAAACCGCCCGGAGGCGATCCTGGCCCTCCTCGAGGCCGGTGCGGATCCGAGCCTCACGGCCAAGGTGGTCGAGCTTCGCGCGCAGGGTCGGCTCGATCAAAAAGCGCAGAGACGCGAAGGCCAGGTGCTAAAGGCGTTTGCGGGTGAGGATGAGCGATCGGCCACCCCGAGTCAGCTCCAGGCCGCGATTCGAGCCGGGCGAGAGGTTTATGCCGAAGGCTTGACGGAAGACGAGTCCGAGGAGCCGGACGATCCGAACGATTTCCGCCGGTTGTTCCAGGCGCCGCTCGAGAAGACGGGGGGGCTGACACCGCTGCTCCACGCCGTCCGGCAGGGATATTCGGAAGCCACGGCAGCGTTGGTCAGGGGCGGTGCCGACATCGATGGGCCGAGCGCAGCGGACGGGACGACGCCGCTCGTGATGGCCGCGATCAACGGCAACTTCGACTTGGCGCTCGAACTGCTCGAACTCGGCGCCGATCCGAACATCGGCAGCGAGTTGACCGGGGCCACTCCGCTTCTGGCCATCGTCAACTCCGAATGGCAACCGCGTACGCGGTTCCCGCAGCCGCAGGAGCGGGCGCTCCAGAACGCGAGTTACTTGGACGTGATGAAGGCGTTGTTGGTCGCCGGAGCCGATCCCAATGCGCGCCAGACGCGACACCCCTGGTACATGGTCTACACCGGCTGCGGAAACCGGAACTGCGGGTTGGTGGACACGAACGGGGCCACCGCTTTTTGGCGCGCCGCGTATGCGACCGACGTAGATGCCATGCGTCTGCTGGTGGAGTACGGTGCGGATCCCGAAATCCCCACCAAGGCGCCCCC
This sequence comes from Gemmatimonadota bacterium, assembly GCA_029262175.1. GTDB lineage: Bacteria > Gemmatimonadota > Gemmatimonadetes > Palauibacterales > Palauibacteraceae > Palauibacter. The sequence goes on along the minus strand of JAJCZV010000030.1, from coordinate 72,218 downwards.
GCGACGCGAGCGACTGTCGCCCGATGAGTTCCTTCGGCAGCAGGCGCGCAACGCGCTCTCGGACTCGACGTTTGCGCAGCTGCCCGATTCGTCGCGGTTCAAGATGCTGTCCGATGTCCGTGCGGAGCTTCCCGAGTCCGAGCAAGCAGAGTTTCCGGACCGCGACTTCGAGAATCTGACGGATGAGGTGCGAACCAAGCTTCTCGCGGCGGCGGAGCGGGCCGACTCGGTACGGGCCGCAGGTCCAGATCCTTCCGGCCTCCCACCCGTAGCCGTGGGCGGACCGGCCGTGTATCCCATCCACGCCGCATCCGGCGTCGGGTACGGAGAAGGGTTCGCCGGGAATGCTCATCGGCACACGCCGGACGGCTGGCTACCGGCGGTGAAGTTCTTGATCGAGGAACTCGGAGCCGATGTCGACGCACGCGATCACAACGGCTACACCGCGCTTCATCATGCCGCGGCGCGCGGCGACAACGAGATGATCGGCTATCTGGTCGAGCGCGGAGCGGACGTCCTGGTCGTGAGTCGACGCGGACAAACGACCGCGGATATGGCCAACGGTCCGGTGCAGCGAGTCTCGCCACACCCGGAGACCGTCGCCCTTCTCGTCGGCTTGGGAGCGATCAACAACGACAAGTGCGTGACGTGTTAGCGCGACGAGTCTCGCAGATCCGCTAGAAGCGCGTCTCTAGGTCGCTCCACGTGCGTCCCTCGGTTCCGGTCATCGACATCTCCCCATTGGCGGGGCCCGGGTCCGCGGGGGACCTCGACCGCACGGTCGAGCAGATCGCATCGGCCTGTCGCGACTGGGGGTTCTTTCAAGTCCTCGGTCACGGCGTTTCCGACGCTCTACTGGAGGCCGTATGGAGGGAGACGCAAGGCTTTTTTGATCTTCCGCGAGCGGTCAAGCATGCCGTCGCGCGCTCTGCCGAAAACCCGCGCGGATACTATGACCGCGAGCTGACGAAAAACGTTCGAGACCTGAAAGAAGTGTTCGATTTCGGGTCGGGCAGCCAGGCCCTCGTCGACGGCAAGAACCAGTGGCCCGAGTCGTTGCCCGACTTTCGCGGAACGATGGTCGAGTTCTTCAACGCCTGCGAGGGTGTGGGACAGCGGGTCTTCGAAGGGTTTTGCCTCGGTCTTGGATTACCCAGAACCGCGCTGGCCCCGGAATTTGTCGATCATACGAGCTTCGTTCGACTCAACTACTATCCGTTGACGGATCCATTGGCGCCCGACGAGGCTGCAGACGTAACCGACCTCGGCGGCATGGCCCTCCACCACCACACCGATGCCGGCGCCCTTACGATCCTTCTCCAAGACGACGTGGGGGGGCTACAAGTCTACGGCGCCGATGAGTGGATCGATGTCGAACCGATCCGAGGAGCCTTCGTCGTAAACATCGGCGACATGACGCAGGTGTGGTCGAACGATCGCTATCGAGCCGCACTGCACCGCGTGCGTCCCATGAAGAATCGAGCTCGCTATAGCTTGCCGTTCTTCTACAACCCTTCCTACGAAACCGACTGTGCGCCGCTGTCCACCTCGAGCGCCGCGCCGCCTCGGTATCGCACGATCAACTGGGGCGAATTTCGGCGCGCTCGAACCGCCGGCGATTACGCCGACCACGGAAAAGAGATTCAGATCGCGGACTTCCTGATCGACTGACCGCGTCGACCTCAGTCACCGCCGGCCTCGGCGGCGAGCCGCCGATAGACTTCACGCGCTTCCTCGAATTGGCCGTACACGTGCTCCTCTTCCGCTTCGGAACGCCAACCCGGCCAGGCCCGTGCCTGCCGCTCGAGCTCATCGATCCAGCGTAGCCCGTAGTCGGCGCCTGCTGCATCCCGGATCGAGGCTCCGCCAACCGTGAACCAGACCGGGTTGGTAAAGCCCTGCGCGTAGGCCGCATCGAGCGGGAACCGTTCCTCGGGTACGCCCTCGGCCCGCAGGTGCATCCAGCCGCTGCGGGCAATCTCCACCGGTCCTGCGTAGGAAGCGGACTTTCGGTCCGCCGAGAGTTCGAGATCGAACACGTCTTCTCCATCGCGCACGAGCCAGACCCGCGTGAGAGGCGTGATCGAACGCACGCGCGCGTCTACGGCGACCGTCGACGTCCCTGCGGCAAGCTCGACCGTCGAGCCGGGCATCTGACCCTCGAGCGTCATCTCGACGAGGGGGCCGTTGGTTACAAAGGCGTTTTCGGCGCGGAGTCCCTCGTACCACCCTTCGGCCGTGCGGGCACCGTCGGGCGTTCGCACGTAGGTCCGCATGGCACCCAGGAGCGGCGTCGAATGGAGGCTACTGATCGAGTCCTCGCCTCCGGTCGCGCACACGCGAATGTCGTTGCTCCATAGGGCGTAGATGGGAAAGAACCCGGCCCGCTCGGCGGAAGACCACTCCAGGGCGTCGCTCGTGCCGAGTACTGCGTCGACCATAAAGCCCTTCCCACCCATCAGTCCGACGTCGAGCGGGTCAGCGTCGCCGAAGTAAGGATGGACGTACCCGGTCGTGGCGCCCTGCGCCTTCGCCTTCCCCAACATATCGGTGTTCGAGGGATACAAACTCTCGATCGCGGTCCCTTCATAACCCGTCGTAAAAGGAGAGATGAGATGGTCGCGTAGCCCGAGCATGAACACGTGGCCATAGAACGGCGGACGATACTCCTGACCGACGACCAGGACACGGTCCGCAGTGGAGATGGGGTGAGCGCCGCCGCCAGGAACAAAGAACTGGTGATCCAAGATTCGGTTGTCTTTGTTCGCGACCTGTTCGTTCACGATGTCCTGGTCTTCCGCGTCGGACATGAACATCAGATTCTCGAGCGTGTTGTGAAGGTTCCCGGCGTAGTTCATGTGTACGTGCGTCGACCCGTTGTGCCAGCCGTCAGCGGAGAGGTCGGCAAACCGCTCGAGCGTGACGGTCAGCGACACCGTGGCGCCCGCTTCGATGTCGACCATCATGCGCTGCGGCTCGATCTCGAAGCCCTTCATGATCGTCAGATCCGCGGTGCCCGGCGGCAGCGCGACGTCGAAGGTCCCGTCGGTGTGAAAAGCCGCGTACCCGCCCCGTTGTCCGATTCGGGCGTACGCGTCGTTCGGTGCGTAGTACTTTCCGTCGCCTCCGAGGAGCGTGACGCGCGCAGCGGCCGGAGTGCTTCCAGTCGCGTCTGTGCGGACCGTCACGGACAGCGTGCCCATGGGTCCCTTATGGGTTCGAGAAGTGATGGCGAGGCGACGGCGGGCGCCGCCATACGTCTCGAGCAGCTCGAGTCCAGGCAACCCGTCTTCATTCGTGCTGTACGCGATCCACTCACCGTCGGGCGACCAACGCGGGTGGAAGGCGTCGTGTTCGAAGAACGTAATCTTGTAGGGCTCGCCCCCGACCGTGGGTTGGACGTACAGATTCACGAACTGGTCGGCGGCCCCGGAGGTGGACGCGTACACAAACCGTCGACCGTCGATCGAAACGTCGGGACGCGTGCGGTACAGCGTCTGTTCTCGTAGCACCGTGCTGGCGTTTCGAATCCCGCCCGATCGCGCCGGGACCCGAATCACGTTGCCTGAACCCAAGGGAACATCGCGATTGGAGACCATGAGGAGCTCGCGTCCGTCCGGCATCCATGCGGGCGACAAGTGCATGTCCATCGGACCGAAGTAGAGTCGGTCGTTTCCAAAGTCATTGTCGGCCGTAATCGCGATCTCGTCGCTCGCCCACGCTCCTTCGTAGACGCTCCGCACATAGACGTTGAAGAACCCGCTCGGTTTGCTGGCCACGTAAGCCACCTTCGAGCCGTCCGGAGAGAAGGTGGGATCGGCGTACACGAAGTCATCGTCGGTAAGGGCCCGTGTCTCCCCCGTCTCGAGATCGAGCATCTCGAGCTGGATGCGCTCTCCCCCGTGGTCGGCGGTGTAGATGATCCATCGCCCATCGGGTGACCAGCTCGGCGACGAATGATAGGACGCCCCGTGCGTGAGCTCGGCGGCCGCCCCCGTCGCAACTTCGACCTGCCAGATCGAGCCGCTCATGCCCACTGCGAGCGAGGCGCCATCCGGCGACCAAGCCGGCGCCCACGGCGTGCTGCTCGGAGCCGGGGGAAGATAGTAGTTGTGCATGTAGTTCCCGCCGTGTCGCACCCCCGGGTACTCGCCCGCGGTCGGCGGCGGCGCCTCGCTCAGGACCGGAGTGACGGGACGGGCGGCCGAAGATTCCAGCGGACCGGAGCCCGCGCCGGTGCTCGACGGGGCGGATTCGGCGCGACGAGCCTGGTCGTCGGAGGGTTGGCACGCCAAGGCGAAGCAGGCGACCAGGATCGGTGAGACGCGGCGTCGAACGTTCATCGAATCTCGTGGGTTCGGGGGGTGGGATGCGCAATTTGCCGGTGGTGGAGAGGAGCGCGCAAACGCGGCGCGTCCAAGCCCAAACTTGACGACTCTCGACCTGCACCGTGAGTTTGCGGCTGCCAGGCATCTTCGCATCCCCATGCGCCGGATCTCACCGAATGTGTAAGCCGTTGTGGAAAAAGAGGCTCCTGGCCGTTTTGGTCTTGTGCTTCGGGGTGCAAACCATGCTGGTGTACTCCGATGCGCGGAGCGAGCCGTTGTCGGAGGTGGCGCTGAACGGGCGCGCGTTGTGGCATCGCCACGCTTGTCAGACGTGTCACCAGTTCTACGGTCAGGGAGGTTTTCTCGGTCCAGATCTGACGAACGCCGCGAGCCGCGTAGATTCTGCGCGGCTCGTCTCGCTCCTACAGGTCGGTAGCGGTCAGATGCCTGCGCTCCACCTCGACGAAACCGAAATCGCGGCCGTGGCGGCGTTTCTGGAAGGGATGGATCGGCCGGATCTCGGCCGCGGCCAGCTGCGTCTGGGCCGCGAAGGCGAACCCGGCGGGATACAGTCGGCCTTCGACCGAGCCGTAACGGAGGCCTTGTCGGAGGACGGCGGGCGCGCCACCGCTGGCTACGCGGCGCTCCAGACGCGGCCCTGCGCCATCTGCCACTTCCCGTTTCGGCAGTCTCCTGTGGGGGCGCCCGACCTCTCGATGGTAGCGGACCGTTTGAGTCCTGACTCCATTACAGCCGTCCTGACCGAGGGTCGCCCACAGCTCGGAATGCCCCCGCCGATTCCGGCACTCACGGAGGAAGAGCGCGCCGGCGTAATGGCGTACTTCGAGTTCTTGAACGTTCGTCGCAGCGCATTGGAGGCCCGAGCGTCCGAATTGTCGGTGCGACGATCGCTCGATTGGCGTGCGCTCCCCTGGTGGGAGTACCGATGAGCGACGGCTCGCCCCAGTCCCGAGCGGTGACCAACCCACGGCGACCGTTCGAAGCCGCGCATCCAGCGAGCCAGTTCGCGACGATGACGTTTATCCGTGGCGGGCTGATCGCCATCGGGGTCACGCTCGTGGCGGGTTTGCTATCGGCGCTTTATTCGATCCCCGCGTTGGCTCCGGCCTTTCAATCGGTCGGACTAGACCTGAGACAGCTACGCCCGATCCACACCGTGTTCGCGTCGGCGTGGGTCTTTCTTGGCGGCGTCGCCGTCGTGCACCGGTATCTGCAGGATCAGGCCGTCCCGACGCCGGCCGACCGGGTTCGCTTGCGCGTGCAGGTAGGGTGTTGGGCGATCGCGGGTCTGGGGATTCTCGGTACGCTTTTGATCGGCGTCGGCTCGGGTCGCGAGTACGTGGGTTTTCACCCCGTGTTCTCGCTACTCATCCTCATCGGCTGGATCTGCTACGCCTGGAACTTCTTCCGCATCGCCGGACCCCGCTTCTGGGAGCAACCGGTCTACATCACGATGTGGGGCGTTGGGATGCTGTTTTTCATGTGGACGTTCTTGGAGCAGCACGCGTATCTGATCCCGGGGATCTTCGCGGATCCGCTCCAAGATCTTCGAATCCAATGGAAGGCCACGGGGACGCTGGTCGGAAGCTTCAATCTTTTTGTGTACGGCTCGGTGATTTACATCGGCGAACGAATCTCGGGCGACGACTCCTACGGGCACTCGACCACGGCCTACGCGCTCCTATCCGTGGGACTGCTCAACTCCTTCACCAATTTCGCGCACCATTCTTATCATCTTCCGGGTCGGGCCGCGGTCAAGTGGATCGCATTCGTGGTCAGCATGCTCGAGGTCATCATCCTGGCTCGCGCGACCTACGATCTATGGAAGACGGTTCGCAAACCGCGCGACCCCGTCTTTTGCGCCGCGCGTGGATCGTTCGCCGCCGCAAAATGGTGGACTTGGGCACTCGTGTTCAGCGCCGTCTTGATCTCCATCCCGCCACTCAACGCGATCATCCACGGAACGTACGCGGTCACAGGTCACGCCATGGCCGCGATGATCGGGATCGACACCATGATCTTGTTGGGTGCGATCATTTGGATCGTGGGCGAACATCTTCAAGCGCGCGAGGGTCCGGATGCCACTGAGGCGCTCCATACCAAAGCGATGCGGCGGACGGTGATCGGGCTCAACCTGGCTGTGGCCGCTCTCGTCACATGGTTGCACGTGCTGGGCGTCGTCGTGGGTGTGACGCGCGCGACGTACGCGCCAAACGAGACGTATATCCCACCGGAGTGGGTCAGCGCCTACGGCGGCATCGGTTTCGCGATCACGGGAGGCATCGCGCTCATCTACTTTGTCGTGCTTCTGCGAAAGCTCGAAGGGCCGGCTTTCCGATATTTTTGGGTGGCAGCCGAACGCGGATGAGCGAGCCGCTCTGGACCCCCAGCCCGGAACGCGCCGATTCGACCCGAATGGCCGCGTTTCATCGTCTGGCCAATGCGTCGTACGGTGCGGCCGCCGACACCCCCGAGGACCTCTGGCGTTGGTCGGTCACCGACAAGGACGCCTTTTGGGGTGCGGTGTGGGACTTTCACGGCATCATCGGCCACCGGGGCGAACCGGTCCTGCTCGATGCAGACCGGATGCCGGGCGCGCGTTGGTTCCCCGACGCGCGTCTGAACTTTGCCGAAAACCTCCTTCGCCGACGCGATGATCGGGTGGCGATGATCTTTCGCTGCGAAGACCGAATTCGCCGCGAGGTGACGTGGAGGGAACTGTACGACACGACGTCCAGAATCGCCGCGGCGTTGCGGGCCGCCGGGATCCGCCCCGGAGATCGAGTGGCCGCCTATATCCCCAACGTACCCGAGGCCATGATGTACATGCTGGCGGCCGCGAGCATCGGTGCCACGGTCTCGACGGCCTCCCCCGACTTTGGCGTTCAGGGTGTGCTCGATCGGTTCGGGCAGATCGAGCCGCGCGTCCTCTTAGCGGCGGACGGGTACTTCTACAACGGAAAACCACACTCGAGGCTGGAGCGACTGAGCGAGATTCTCGCAAACCTGCCAACGGTAGAGACCGCGGTCGTCCTGCCGTACATGGGCCCCGCGCCAGCACTTTCTGAAATTCCCAATGCCCACGTGTGGGAGGACTTTCTCTCGCCACACCCGGCCGGCGACATCGACTTCGAGCCGCTGCCGTTCGATCACCCGCTCTACATTCTGTTTTCGTCCGGCACCACGGGAGCCCCCAAGTGCATCGTGCAGGGCGCCGGCGGCGTGCTTCTTCAACACGTCAAAGAGCAGCAGCTGCATGCCGACGTCAGAGCAGACGATCGAGTCTTCTACTTCACGACCTGCGGGTGGATGATGTGGAACTGGCTCGCGACGACGCTCGCAGCGGAGGCGACAGTCGTTCTCTACGACGGTTCGCCGTTCTATCCCGACGGGGATGTGATCTTCGACTACGCGGACGAAATCGGTATGACGCTGCTCGGCGTGTCGGCGAAGTTTCTCGATGCGTCGAACAAAGCGGGGCTGCGCCCGCGAGAGACACACGACCTGTCCAGCGTCCGGACGCTGTGTTCGACTGGCTCTGTCCTCGTCCCCGAGGGGTTCGACTATGCGTACGAGCACATCAAGCGGGACGTCCATCTCGCTTCGGTGTCCGGCGGCACCGACCTCTGCGCGTGCTTCGTCGGCGGCAACCCCGTGCTGCCCGTTTATCGCGGGGAAATCCAGGCGCCGGCGCTCGGGATGGACGTCGACGTGTGGGACGATGACGGCCGATCGATCCGTGGTGAACGGGGCGAGCTCGTCTGCAAGTCCGCCTTCCCTTCGGTCCCCCTGCGGTTCTGGGGCGACGACGACGGAAGTCGATTGAAGGCCGCCTACTTCGACATGTATCCCGGTGTGTGGCGCCACGGAGATTGGATGGAGTGGACAGAAAACGGCGGCGCGATCATCCACGGTCGTTCCGACGCGACGCTGAACTCCGGCGGCGTACGAATCGGTACGGCCGAGATCTATCGGCAGGTCGAGCGTCTCCCCGAGATCATCGAGTCCATCGTGATCGGGCAGCTGTGGGAAAACGACACCCGCATCGTGCTCTTTGTCCGACTTGCGGAGGGCTGTCGGTTGGACGAGGAGTTGAAGACGCGACTACGCGATGTGATCCGCACGGACGCTTCACCTCGACACGTTCCAGCTCGCATCTTGGCAGTGGACGACATTCCGCGGACGAAGAGCGGGAAGATCGTAGAGCTGGCGGTGCGCGCGGTGGTCCAGGGAGAGCCGGTCAAGAATATGGAAGCGCTCGCGAACCCAGAGGCGCTCGAGCTGTTCCGCGATCGGCCGGAGCTGGCTGAGTAGCGCGGCCGAAGCTGGCCGCGCAGCGCGGCCGAAGCTGGCCGGCCCGTGCGCTACCCGGTCGTCAATTCCAGAGCCGCCGCCGCCATCACCTTGGCGGACGTCACGATGTCCTCGACCGCGCACGACTCGTCGGGTTGGTGCGCCTGCTCGAGTTCACCGGGGCCGTAGGCCACGCAGTGCTCGACGCCCGCGATCCGCGCTATGTGTTTTTGATCGTAGGTTCCCGGACTCGCGACGAGTTCTGCCTCCTCCCCCACGATGCTTCGAATAGACCGCGCGAGCGCGCGTACCAGCGGCGAGTCGGGGGGGGTCATCGTGGGTTCGACGATCATGAGATCGAGCAACTCGTACCGCCGCTCGGGATCCTCGCGCTCCAACTCCGTCAGGATCGAACCGATCTGACCCCGGACGTCGTCGAGCGATTCTTCCACGATGAACCGGCGGTCGAATACCGCTTCGGCGTAATCGGCGACGCAAGGCGTCTGGAGGGGCCCACCAAGGCTCGGGTCCGCGTCCGACTGCCCGCCCAGAATCGAGTTGACGTTGATCGACCCCGTCCGCGCCAGCGCGGGCACGACGGGCATCGAAGTGACCAGGCGCTCCAACTCGGGTCGGAGCTTGTCGATCCGCGCCAGTACGGCCATAAGATCGTCGATCGCGCTACGGCCGAGAAACGGCATGCTTCCATGACCGATCTGTCCTCTCGCGACGACCTTGAACCAATAGACGCCGCGATGTCCGAGCGAGATGCCGAGGGTCCCGAACGGCTCGGGAATGATGACGTAGTCGGTACGATCGCGGTGGATGCGCCCCACCTCCGCCAAGTGCGCGACGCCCGCGAAGCCTCCGCTCTCTTCGTCGACGGTGCCACTGATTTCGATCCTACCGGGAAACTCGATGCCGGCTCGCGCGAAGGCGGCAGCGGCGTAGAGCGCCGCCACGAGACCGCTCTTCATGTCAGCGCTCCCGCGTCCGTATAGCCGGCCGTCGCGGAGTTCCCCGCCAAACGGATCGACCGTCCACCCGTCTCCGGGGGGCACCACATCGAAATGTCCGTTCAGATGCACGCACGGCCCTGAACCGCTGCCCCGAAGCGATCCGACCACGTTGACGCGTGGGTACGCCTCCGAATGTTCGGGTCGCCCGTCGGCCTCTACATATTCGACCTCGAATCCGAGCGTAGCCAGGCGATCGCCTATGGCCTCCGCGCAGCGACGATACTCGGTTCCGGGCGGGTTGACCGTGGGGATTCGAATGAGCTCAGCGGCGAAGTCGATCATCTCTTCAGCCGCGGCTTCGATCTCGAGGAGTACCCGTTCCGAGGTGGCTGCGTCGGTCAACCCAAGACCTCGTTATAATGGGCCCGCGGGCTCACGAGGAGCTTCCGCACACCGCGTCGTCCCCAAGGAGGGCGAATGAAGCAGTCCTGTGTGTCCGTCGCGATTGCGAGCATGCTCGTGGGACCGTTTGCCGTGACAGGAGGGTGTGTGGCGCAGCAAGACGAGTCGCGCGGACCCGGCATCACTGCTGTCGAAGGGCTCAAGCTAGGCCACTTCACACTGGATGAAAGGCCCACCGGCTGCACGGTGGTCCTGGCCGAAGCCGGCGCGGTCGCAGGAGTCGATGTGCGCGGCGGCGCGCCTGGCACGAGAGAGATCGCGCTGCTCGATCCCGTGAACACGGTCGAGAAAATTCACGCGGTCGTGTTGTCGGGCGGGAGCGCGTTCGGGCTGGATGCCGGTTCGGGTGTGATGCGATATCTGGATGAGCGCGGGATCGGCGTCCGGGTCGGAACCCAGCACGTCCCGATCGTCGTGGGCGCGATTCTGTTCGACCTCGGAATCGGCGACGGGTCGATACGACCGGGCCCCGAGTGCGGGTATCAGGCGGCTCGAGCCGCGACGTCCGGCCAGCCGGCCGAAGGAAGCATCGGCGCGGGAGCGGGCGCTACCGTCGGCAAGCTGCGCGGGCTGATGCGCGCCATGAAGGGAGGAATCGGCACCGCGTCGATCACGCTCGAGGACGGACTGACCGTGGCCGCCGTCGTGGCCGTCAACGCCGTCGGCGATGTCGTGAACCCGGCCACGGGCGACATCGTGGCCGGGGTCCGGACGGAGTCGGGCGACGGGTTTGCGGATGCGCAGGCGCTCCTGCGAGGACAGGCGCCGGCCGGCAGACGGGACGAGTCCGATGTGGACCAAGCCGGCGCCAACACGACGATCGCGGTCGTGGCGACCAATGCGGCTTTGACCAAAGCCCAGATCACCAAGGTCGCGCAGATGGCGCAGGATGGTCTGGCGCGGGCGATTCGCCCCGCGCACATGCCCAGCGACGGGGACACCGTGTTCGGGCTCGCGACGGGTCACCACGAGGGGGCGGCCGCTGTCGGACAGATCGGCGCGCTCGCGGCCGACGTCTTGGCCGAAGCCATTCTTCGGGCGGTGCAACAGGCGACCGGGCTTCCCGGGATCCCATCGGTGTCGGAGTTGGGCACCCCTCGATGATGTCGGGTTTGTGGCCGCTTCTCATCTACTCTGCGGGGCTGATCGGGCTCGGGTTGTGGATCGGTCGGCGCGTCGGGAGCGCGGGTGGCTTCTTCGTTGCCGATCGCAAGCTCGGAGCCGTGCTCGTCTTTGCGACGGTGCTGGCCGCCAATCTGGGGGCTGGCACTACGGTCGGTGCTGCCGGCCGCGGCTATCGCGACGGGCTGAGCGCCTGGTGGTGGGTCGGCTCGGCGGGGATCGGCACGCTCTTCCTGGCGGTCTGGGTCGGCCCGCGGATATGGCGCGTCGCTTCCGAGCACGGACTGCTCACCATGGGCGACTACCTAGACCATCGGTACGGGCCTTCGGTGCGCGGGCTCGTCGTGCTCTTGCTCTGGTTTGCCACGCTAACGCTGCTCGCCGCGCAGCTCATCGCGATGGCCGAGATCGTGAGCGTCGTGACGGGGCAGCCGAGATGGGTCGGCGCGGCCATCGGGGGCGCGGTCGTCGTCGCCTACTTCACCGCGGGCGGGCTGGTCGCCTCGGCGTGGGTGAATCTCGTCCAGCTCGTGGTTTTGATCGTCGGGTTCGCGATCGCCATTCCGATGGGTCTTTCCGCAGTCGGCGGCTGGGGTGCCGTGCAGGCCGCGGCTTCCGCCCGCCCCGATTACTTCAATTTTCTGCAGGGTGGTGGGTCGGGTTGGATCTATCTCGCGCTTCTGGCTCCCGCGTTCATTATCTCTCCCGGTCTGGTTCAGAAGGTGTACGGCGCGGTCGATGAGCGCGCGATTCGGGTTGGGCTGCTGGCGGCCGGGGTCGCGATGATGTTGTTGGCGGGGGTCATCACCGCTCTGGGAATGATCGCCTATGCCCACAACCCGGCGCTCGCCAATCATGAACAAGCCCTCCCGATGCTCTTCGCTACCGGTCTTCCTCCAGTCGTGGGGATGTTGGGGCTCGCCGCTGTGTTTTCGGCAGAGATCAGCTCCGCGGATGCGGCGCTCTTCATGCTTTCGACCTCGCTCTCGAAGGATCTCTACAAGCGCTTTATTCGCCCGTCGGCGAGCGACCGCGACATGCTGCGCGTGGCGCGTTTCGGGGCGGTCGCTGGCGGGGTTTTCGGTCTGATCCTCGCGCTGGTGTTCGAATCGATCATTTCATCGTTGACGATTTTCTACTCGGTGCTTTCCGTGAGCCTGTTTGTCCCGGTGGCCTTCGGACTCCATTCGCGGCGCGCGGGCGTTCCCGAAGCCCTCGCCGCCATCGGCGCGGGTCTGGCGGCGCTCGCGGCGGTGGCGCTGTTTCGTCCTGACGGTGCACCGGTGCTCTTGGATCAGACGCTTGTCGGCCTCATCGTGTCGGCTCTGGCGTTCGCGATCGTCACCTTTATTCGGAATCGTGGAAAGGATGAGCCGGCTTGATCAACGGACTCTTTCGTCTGGACGACAAACACGCGGCCGTGGTCGGGGCCGGCGCTGGCATCGGGCAGGCGGTCGCGCGCGGGTGCGCGGCTCAGGGTGCGTTCGTCTCCTGCATGGATGTCGACCTGGCTGCGGCAGAAACCACAGCCGAACTCATCCGAGAGGCAGGCGGCTCGGCGCAGGCTCGCGAGGTCGACATTCTGGATCGTGTCGACGTCTCGGAGACGTTCGAGAGCGCGGCGGAAGAGGAAGGTTCGCTCGACGTCGTCGTCTGCACGCCCGGCATCAACGTTCGCAAACCCCTGCTCGATTACACCGACGAAGACTTTGATCGCGTCATCTCTCTAAACCTCAAAGGAAATCTGAACGTGCTCCAAGCCTCGGGCCGGATCATGGTCGGGCAGGGCTCCGGGAGCATCGTCCTGTTTTCCTCCATCCGTTCGATCGTGGTCGAGCCAGGGCAGGGGATCTACGCCGCCACCAAGGCTGGGATCGTTCAGATGGTGCGTGCGCTGGCGGCCGAGCTGGGTCCGAGCGGCGTGCGGGTAAATGCGGTCGCGCCCGGCGTGGTCGACACGCCGCTTACCGCACAGATCAAGGCCCAACCCGAATGGTATGACGCCTACGCGAACCGGACGATCTTCAAACGTTGGGCGAGTCCCGAAGAGATGATCGGGCCGACGATCTTCTTGGCGTCCGACGCCGGAAGTTATGTGACCGGCACGGTCGTGTTTGCCGACGGCGGCTGGACCGCCGTGGATGGTCGGTTCGAGCCGCGTCTGTGATCGAAGTCCCGTACCGCGAGGTCTGAGATGGCCCGTCTCAACATCGCCGTGCTCCCCGGCGACGGGATCGGGCCGGATGTCGTGCGTGCCGCGCTCGATGTACTCCGTGTGATCTCAGATGCGTGCGGACACCAAGTGAACGCCGCCGAGTGGCCGATCGGATATGTCGCGATGCAAGGCGAAGGAGACGCGCTCCCGGCTTCGACGCTTCAGGCCTGTCTCGAGGCGGACGCCGTGCTCGTAGGAGCGGTTGGCGATCCGCGCGCCGACGCGGCGCCGCCGGCCGAGCGACCCGTCGCCGGGCTTCTGAAGCTGCGACGCGAACTCGGGTGCTTCGCGAACCTTCGTCCGGTTCGAGTCTCGGAGGGACTGGTCCAGTACTCGCCGCTTCGCGCGGATCGCGTCAGGGGCGTCGACATGATGATCGTGCGCGAATTGGGTGGTGGGCTGTACTACGGTGAGCCGCGCGGGCTGGATGTCGAGTCGGGGCGCGGTTGGAATACCCTGAGCTATGAGCGCTGGGAGGTCGATCGAATCGCGCGCGTCGCCTTTGGCTTGGCGCGCGGTCGCGGCGGTCGAGTGACCTCGATCGACAAGGCCAACGTGATCGAAGTGTCGCGGCTGTGGCGAACGACGGTCGATGCGGTGGCCGAAGAGTATCCCGACATCACCGTCGACCACATGCTGGTCGATCGCGCGGCTATGGAGGTTTTGGCGCGTCCCGCGCAGTTCGACACCATCCTGACCGAGAACTTGTTCGGCGACATTCTGAGCGATGAGGCGGGTGGCCTGGCCGGCTCGCTGGGGCTCCTGGGTTCCGCGAGCCTCGGCGGGACGACCGATCTGTACGAGCCCGTTCACGGGTCGGCGCCCGACATCGTCGACGCGGGGACCGCCAACCCCACCGGCACGATCGCCTCGCTCGCCCTGATGCTGCGTCACTCCTTTGGTCTCGAACCCGAAGCGACCGCCATCGAGCAGGCCCTCGACGCCGTTTTCGCGGCTGGCGGGCGCACGGCCGATCTCGGCGGCGGCGAACTCGCTTCGACCGCATCCCTGGGAACGCGCGCGTTCGCTGCCGAGGTCGCCGATCGGATCCATCTCGAACCCGGCGGCCTCGGCCGAGACGAGGAGATCCGTCTAGACGAGGAGAAGAGGGCGTGAGCGAGATCCCCCGGGATCAGCGGCGAGGCTACGTCTGGGATGAGGCAGAGCGGCTCGCCCCTGCCGATCGTGAAGCGCTTCAACTCGAGCGCTTGGGTGCAACGCTTGAACGGGTGATCGCTCGCGTTCCGTTCTACCGCGACCAGCTGGCCGCGCACGGCGTCCGCGCCGACCGGCCCGAGTCTCTCGAAGACCTCGCCCGGCTCCCGTTCACGACCAAGGAAGACCTCCGGACGCAGTACCCGTTTGGTCTGTTGGCCGAGCCGCTCGAGCGTGTCGTCCGCGTGCACGCCTCCAGCGGGACGACCGGGAAACCGACGGTCGTCGCGTACACCGCGGCGGATGTGCGGCTGTGGGCCGGCCTGATGGCGCGAACGCTCGCCGCGGGCGGGGTCCGCGCGCAGGATGTGCTTCAGAACGCATACGGCTATGGGCTCTTTACCGGGGGGCTCGGAGTGCACTACGGGGCGGAGGCGATCGGCGCGACCGTCATTCCCATGTCGGGCGGAAACAGCGCACGCCAGCTCATGCTCATGAAAGACTTCGGCAGCACCGCGCTCTGTAGCACACCTTCCTATGCGCTCAACATGGCCGAGTCCGCCGCGGCGTCGGGCACGGATCCGCGCACGTTCCCCATCCATGTCGGGTTCTTCGGCGCCGAGCCGTGGTCGGAAGCGATGCGTTCGGAGATCCAGGCGCGCTGGGGCATCACCGCGCTCGACATCTACGGGTTGTCGGAGATCATCGGTCCAGGCGTCGCGGCGGAATGCGAGGAACAGCGGGGTCTCCACATCGCCGAAGATCATTTCCTCGCCGAGATCATCGATCCGGATTCGGGCGACCCTCTGCCCGATGGAGAGCTGGGCGAGTTGGTCTTCACCTGTATCACCAAGGAGGCGCTACCGCTGCTGCGATACCGCACTCGAGATCTCACGCGGCTCCATCGCGCCCCGTGCGCATGCGGCAGGACCACGGTTCGAATGGACCGCATCGTGGGGCGTGCCGACGACATGTTGATCGTGCGCGGCGTCAACGTGTTTCCGTCGCAGGTGGAAACCGTCGTGCTCGGGGTCGATGGTGCCGAGCCGTACTACGAGATCATCGTCGATCGCGAAAAGAGTCAGCTCGATACGCTCGAGGTTCGCGTCGAAGCTTCGCCGCACGCGTGGGACGACGCGGGCCGCAGAGACGCGCTCGAGCAAACGACGAAGGGCGCGATCGAGAACGCCTTGGGTCTGTCCTGCCAGGTCGCTGTCGTCGCGCCGTTGTCGATCCCGAGAAGCGAAGGCAAGGCGGTTCGAGTCGTCGATCGACGCCACATCTAGTTCTAGCTCGCCATCAAATCCAAGGAGATCCGATGTCAGGGGAGTCCAAGCTTCCAGCCGACGCCGTAAAGTCGATCGAACTTGAGAGCATGCAGCTCTCGTGTCACGGAAAGGTCGCTCGGCTCACGCTCAATCGTCCGCAGCTTCTCAACGCCATCGACTATCAGGCGACGCTCGATCTGAATCAGATCGCCGAGGCGGTGCGAGATGACCCAGACCTGAGATTGCTCGTGATTCGCGGGGCGGGTCGCGCCTTCTGTACCGGGATCGATCTGAAGCAGCTCTCGTCGGGCGAGACACCGTTCGAATACTACGAAAACTGGGATCGTGCGCTCCGAACCCTAGAAACGATGGATAAGTTCGTACTGAGCGTGATCCACGGGTACGCGCTGGGCGGGGGGCTCCAGTTGGCGTTGGCCTCGGACGTGAGGATCGCCACGGAAGAGGCGAAGCTGGGTCTTCCGGCCATCAACGAGAGCATCGTCCCTGGACTGTCCACCTTTCGACTCCCGCGATATGTAGGCTGGGGCCGCGCGAAATGGATGGTCCTGACGGGTGAGAACGTCGACGGCTGGACCGCACAGGAGATCGGGCTCGTCGACCGCGTCGTCGAGTCCGATGAACTCGACGCCGCCGTGCGAGACACCGTGAGACAGCTGCTTGCAACCTGTTCCATGGGTGCGCGTCAGTCGAAGATCCTCTTGGGCCTGCACGCGGATCTTTCCCATGAAGAGTTCTTCGAGGACTACCTTCGGCGACAGAAGGCTTGTATCGCCTCGATCGACCACGAGGAGGCTCGCTTGGCCTATCGAGAGCGCAGAGAGCCGGTTTGGGAGTAGTGCGCCTAATTTTGCCCTTGGTTCGACCGATACTTGCGCGGTATGATCAAGCGACGGTCGCAGGGGTCCGTTCGAGCAACTCTCCACGAGCGAGGTAGATGACCATGGGTGCGTGGGCGTGGGCCGGGACAGTTCTGCTGGCGGTCGTGATCATCACTGCGATCTACGATGTGATACAGACGAAGCACGCGATTCTCCGCAACTTCCCCATCATCGGTCATTTTCGATATTGGCTCGAGGCCGTCGGCCCCGAACTTCGCCAATACATCGTCACGGACAACAATGAGGAGCGCCCGTTTTCGCGCGACCAGCGACGGTGGGTCTACGCCTCCGCGAAGAAGGAAAACAACTACTTCGGGTTCGGTACCGACGAACGCATCGAGCTCGAGCCGAATTACATCATCATCAAGCACTCCACTTTCGCCCCTAACGGGGAGACCCCGAAGACCGGAGAACCCAAGCGCGACTTCCACCCCATGAACGCGAAGAAGATGGGGTCGGACTATCCGCTGCCCTGCGCCAAGATCTTGGGGGAGACACGCAAACGCGCTGGTGCGTTCCGACCGACGTCGGCGATCAATATCTCCGCCATGAGCTTCGGGTCGTTGAGTTCGGCCGCCATAGAGGCGCTCAACCGAGGGGCTGCCTTGGCCAACTGCCTCCACAACACGGGCGAAGGCGGGATTTCGCCGTATCACCAACGCGGTGGCGAGCTCGTCTGGCAGTTGGGCACGGGATACTTCGGCGCGCGCGAAATGGACGGGAGTTTTAGCAAGTCGCGGTTTCTCGAGGCGGTCGACGCCAACCCGGTTCGCGCGATCGAAGTAAAGCTGAGCCAAGGCGCCAAGCCGGGACTGGGCGGCGTGCTCCCGGCGGCCAAGGTCACGCCGGAGATCGCGAAGATCCGCGCTGTCACGCTCGGGCAGGACGTGATCAGCCCGTCGCATCACCGCGCGTTCGGGTGCGTCGATGAGATGCTGGACTTCGTAGAAGATCTCGCGGAGTCCTCCGGACTTCCCGTGGGGATCAAGTCGGCCGTCGGCGAAGAGAAGTTGTGGCGAGACTTGGCGACCGAGATGGCCAAGGGCGATCGCGGCGTCGACTTCATCGCGATCGACGGTGGGGAAGGCGGGACCGGCGCGGCTCCGCTCGTCTTTGCCGATCACGTCGCGCTTCCGTTCAAGATCGGCTTCACCCGCGCGTATCGAGCGTTCGCCGAGGCCGGTGTAGCCGAGGATCTGGTCTGGATCGGTTCGGGCAAGTTGGGGTTTCCAGAGACCGCGCTTCTGGGTTTCTCACTTGGTTGCGACATGATCAATGTGGCGCGCGAAGCCATGCTGGCGGTCGGGTGCATTCAAGCCCAGCGCTGCCACACGGGGCATTGCCCGACGGGTGTGGCCACTCAGAACAAGTGGCTCATGCGCGGGCTCGACCCGACTTCGAAAGCGGCACGGTTCGCGAACTACGTCGTGACGCTGCGCAAGGAGCTGCTCTGGCTGAGTCGTGCGTGCGGGCAGTCGCACCCTGGTCTGGTGACCGCCCGCCAGCTCGAGATCCTCGACGACCGCCACCGCTCGACGCCGGTTTGGGAGGTCTTTGACTACGAGCGGGACTGGGGACTACCCGGAGAGCGCGATCGCACCGAGATTCGTCGTGTCATGTCGGAGTTCGAGCTGCCTCACTAGAGGCCCGGACCGGATGTTCTCGACAGCCTCCAAGGAGGATCGGTGGGACCGCTACGAACCGCTGCCATCGCCGTGCTGTCGATTGTGCTCATCCTCGGGTGCGGCCCGGCCGAATCGAGCGCCGGACGAGAGCCGGGCTCCTACGTTCCCGGCCCTGATCTCTTGCCCGACGGCGGGGATGGGTGGGAACGGCGAACGCCGCCCGACGCGGGTTTCGATGAGACCGCCCTGAACGAGGCCGTGGCCTGGGCGCTCGATCAGGAAACGTCGATGCCGCTCGACGTCGGTCAGTACCTCCGAGATCGGTTCGATGGATTGCCCTATCAGGAGATCGTGGGCCCCACGAAAGAGCGCGGTCTTCCAAACGGGATCCTGCTCAAGGACGGATACATCGTCGCTGAATGGGGAGATACGAGACGCCCCGACATGACGTTCAGCGTCACCAAGAGCTATCTCTCGGCCGTGGTGGGGCTGGCTTGGGATCGCGGGCGCATCCCCGACCTCGACGAGCCTGAGGGCGTCCTCGTTCGTGATGGCGGCTTCGACTCTCCGCACAACGCGAAGATCACTTGGCGACACCATCTCCAACAACGATCGGAGTGGGAGGGGACGCTGTTCGGCAAGCCGGACCAGGCCGACCGGCGACAGGGCATCGATCGCGAGCTTCAAGAGCCGGGCACGTTTTGGGAGTACAACGATGTCCGCGTCAACCGACTCGCGCTGTCGGCGCTTCGCGTGTGGGGAGAGCCTCTTCCAATCGTGCTCGAGCGCGAGCTTCTGGATCCGATCGGCGCATCGGACACCTGGGTGTGGAACGGGTATGAGACCTCTTGGGTCGATATCGATGGGGAGAACGTGCAGTCCGTGAGCGGCGGAGGGCACTGGGGCGGTGGCATGGTGATCTCGACGAGAGACCACGCGCGCTTCGGTCTTCTCTTCTTGCGGCGTGGGCGATGGGGCGAAGAGCGGCTGCTCTCGGAAGATTGGATCGCGCAGTCGCTGATGCCTTCGATCCAATCGAACTACGGGTTCATGTGGTGGCTCAATACCGATCGGCAGCAGTTTTCGAACGCGCCGGAGTCGAGCTTCTTCGCGTTGGGGGCGGCGTCGACGTCGACCATCTGGGTAGACCCTGAAAACGATCTGGTGTTGGTGTCTCGTTGGATCGATGGGCCGCAGGTCAACGAGTTGATCGGCCGCATCCTCGAGGCGGTGTCATCCTAGGCCGGCGCGCATCGGCGCTGTGTCTCGTACTCGGACTCGGCGCGTGTACCAGCGACGGGCCGACGACCCTCTCGATCGCGACCGGCAGCACGAGCGGTCTCTACTACCCGCTCGGCGGAGCCCTGGCTTCCGTCTGGTCGCGCTCGCTCGACGGCGTGAACATGAAAGCGGAGACCACTGCGGGGTCGGTCACGAACCTCATCCAGGTGGCCAAGGGTGAGAGCGAAGTCGGACTGAGCCAGGGCGACGCGCTCGCAGATGCCCTGGCGGGGACGGGACGCTTCCCCGAGCCCATGCCGCTCCAGACCCTGGGCAGACTGTACCCGAACGTCGTCCATCTCGTGGCGGTGCGAGGGGGCGGGATCGAGACGCCACAGGACCTGCGCGGCAAACGGGTGTCGGTCGGCCCCCCGGGGTCGGGAAACGCGGTCACGGCGTGGAATGTCCTCGAGGCGCTCGGCCTCGGTGAAGATGATTTTTCTGTCCGCCAGCTCGATTATTCGCAGACATCCAACGGCCTCAAGGATGGGACCCTGGATGCGGGGTTCATCGCGGGGGGGATCGGGATGCCGGCCGTCGTCGAGATCGCGATTTCGCGCGACATGATTCTGGTTCCGTTCACCGAAGAAGAGATCAGACTGGTGACGGAGGCCGCCGACGCGTACGCCGGTTTCGAAGTGCCGCCCGGTATCTACAAGGGCGTGGATGAACCCGTCCTCACGCCGACGCTCTGGAATCAACTCGTCGTGCATGAATCCCTCGATGAGCAGTTGGCCTACGATCTCACTCGGGTGTTGTTCGAAAAGCGAGAGGAACTCATCCGTATTACACCGGTCGCCCGTTTCTTCGACCCGACCACCGCGGTCGAAGTAGGGGCGGTTCCTGTACACCCGGGCGCGTCGAGATACTACCGCCAGACGTCGGGCGTCCTTTCCGACTCAACCGGAACGAACATGCGTTGACCCAGTCGAACCACCGGGTCAGAAACGTGGTGTTCGCGCTTGCGGTCGGGCTGTCGCTGTTCCAGCTCTGGCAGAGCACATCCGGTTTCTTGTCGGCGACCCATGCGCGTCCGATCCATTTGAGTTGGGTGCTCGCGCTGACCTTCTTGGCTCGTCCTTTCTGGAAAGGAGAGGGGCCGGCGCCGGTCTGGAGTCGCGTGTTCGATCTGTGGTTGGCTGCCGCGTCGGTCTACACGGGCTGGGTGATCGTCGGGTTCGACTATCGCGCCATCGATCACATCCTCTACGGATTGACGACGCACGACTTCATCGTCGGGCTGCTGTTTCTGGTCCTCCTCTTTGAAGCGACCCGACGCGCGGTCGGGTGGGTCATGGTGGCCGTAGGCGGTGTGTTCGTCCTCTACGCACTGCTCGGCCATCTCTTACCCGACGTGCTGGCAAACCGCGGGTTCGAACTCGAACGGGTGGTTCGTTTTCAGGCGTTTACGGCGGCGGGCATCTTTGGCGCCCCGCTGGGGATCGCGGCCGGGACGGTCTTCATCTTTGTGCTTTTCGGCGCGTTTCTCGAGGTGACGGGGGCGGGTCGTTTCTTTATCGATCTGGCGTTCGCCGCCGCCGGCAGATACCGCGGAGGTCCGGCCAAGGCCAGCGTTCTCGCTTCCGCAGCGATGGGCTCGATCTCCGGGTCGGCGATCGCCAACACGGTCACGACCGGCGCTCTGACCATCCCTATGATGAAGAAACTCGGCTACCGATCCGAGCAGGCGGCGGGGATCGAGGCCGCGGCTTCGACCGGGGGGCAGATCATGCCGCCGATCATGGGAGCGGGTGCGTTTATCATGGCCGACTTCACGAGCACGCCCTACAAGCAGATCGTGATGATGTCGATCGCACCCGCCGTGATCTACTTCGTTTGCACCTTGCTGTTCGTCCACCTCATGGCGGTCCGTCTCGAACTGAAAGGCATGGACAACCCTCCCCCGGTCCGGGAGACGCTGCGAGATGGGGTGCACTTTTTGCTTCCCTTGGGCCTCGTCGTCGCTTTGCTCTTGGCCAACTACTCGCCGCCGTTGGTCGGCGCCATCGGCTGCCTCGCGGTGGTGGTCACCGGGATGACGCGCAAGCAGACACGGATCGGTTGGCGCACGATTCTGGAGGGGTTCAAAGCGGGCGCGATGTTGGCGCTCCCGATTTCGCTGGCCTGTGCTACGGCCGGCATCGTCGTCGGCGTCATCGGTCAAACCGGAGTCGGTCTCCAGTTCACCGAGTCCGTCGTTCAGATCGCCGGCGGTCAGCTTTGGCTCGCGTTGATCCTGATTGCGGGCGCGGCCTTGGTCCTGGGGATGGGTCTGCCGGTCACGGCTGCCTATATCGTGATCGCCGTGATGGCCGCGCCTGCCCTCCAAGGCTTGGGCCTGTCTCTGGTCGTCGCCCACATGATCATCTTCTGGCTGTCGCAGACCTCCAACGTGACTCCGCCCATCGCGCTGGCCGCCTTTGCGGGAGCGGGGATCGCCGGCGCGAGCCCCATGCGGACGGCTAACGAGGCGGTCAAACTCTCCGCGGGGTTCTTTATCATCCCCGCGATGATGGCTTACTCGGCCCTGATCTTTGTCGACGGCACGAGCGTCGGGAGCTTCGTGTTCGCGATCGCCGCCACGCTCGCCATCGCCGCCTCGATCGCCTTTGCCATCGAAGGCTATGTGATCCGTGCGTGCGCGTCCTACGAGCGCGCCCTGTTCGTACTTGCCGCCATGCTTCTACTGTATCCAGGTTTCGTCGTCCGGTCGGCGGGCCTCGCCGTCGCGAGCCTGACGTTCCTGGGACATTGGAGCAGATCCCGGCGCGGCCAAGGCTGACGCCGAGCGCGCGTACACTTAGGTTCAGAAGATGATGTCAAAGATCCGTCTTCCCTCACGGAGCGCCCACGCTCCGATCCCTACGGCCGTCTTGGCCTCCTGTGTGGCGCTGGTCGTGTTCGCCGGGTGTGCGTCCACGAGCAACGGCGTACGTCTGGAGAGCCTCGGACCCAGCTTCCCGGCCACGATCTGGGAATCCATCGCGGTCGTGCCCTCGGTCGAGGGGGTGCAGCGCTCGTTTATCCCCCTGGCGCACCTCAGGGTGCCGACCGTCGAGGGGCACCTCGACAACAAGATGATCGAGACGTTGCAGCGGGAGGCCGCTCGGGTCGGTGCCAACGCGATCGTCCTGGCCGATTTGAGCGCGGACGATCCATGGGAGGAGAGGGGCTCCAGCGCATGGGCCGGCGTGGCCACCGCGATCCGGATTCTCGACGGCCGCTGGGCGGATCGATACTGGAGCTACGGTGCGTCGCCTCGACCGCTCGAGGGCCCCGATGTGGATGCCCTCTCGCCGAATCGCTTTCCCCGACCGGGTGAGCGGGCGTCCGAGCCGACCGCGACAGGCAAAACGCAGGACGCCTCTTCCGCGGCTCCTCGAAGCGTCGAGCCGACGGTGTTCAGCTGGCGGCGGGTCGTCGGCTGGTCTGGGAAGGATATCGAAGAGACCGACAGTTTCACGGTCCCGTCGGGCGAATGGCGCATCACCTGGCAAGCGGTCACCGGGGCCGCGCGGGATCTGGAGATCGTGGTTTTCGAGCACGGAGCCGAGGAGCCGACGGCGCGCATCAAGCAGGAAGGGGTCGGGACCGGGTCCTATCTCGGACTGGAAGGTGGCGGGACCTATTATCTCCGGATCGCTGGTGAAGGCGTGTCGTGGGAAATCGCGGTAGACGCCTGGGTGCAGGAGCCGTGAGGCGGGCACACAAAAAAAAGGCCCGCGCGGGTACCGCGCGGGCCAGGTCCAGCTATAAAAACAAGCGCTAGACGATCCGACTGAGGATCATTCGCTGCCGGCTTTTCTGAAACCACCGTCGCTTGATCACACTACCTCCAGTACAGCGCCCCCTTGGCGCTCCATTTATATGCATCATCGGCCAATGTGCCGAATTGCGAACCCGCCCCAACTCGCAATCTCCGTGCCCCGAAACGCGCGGGCCGGTGCGTGGGTGGGAGACCTAGTACGCGCTAGGGCTCAAAGGGTTTCACCGGGGTTTGCCGCCTCCTCGCCCGGAACAAACGAAGCTGCCAACGAGGCGGGTCCGCCGGGCGCTTCGGGGTCTGTCTGGCGTTACGGGGTCAGATTGGCAGGTACCTCCAGGGCAGCCCGGTCGATGATCCTGCCCGCCTTGATCACGACCTCGATTCTCTGCGTATTGGAAATGTCGGCCAGGGGATCGGCTCCCAATAGGACCAGGTCCGCCAGCTTTCCCTCTTCGATCGAGCCGAGCTCGTTCTCGAGTCCCAAGAACCCCGCCGCGTTGAGCGTCCCGATCCGGATCGCATCGACCTCGGAGATGCCGCCCGCCACCATAAGCTCCAACTCGCGGTGGGTCTGCGGCCCGGAGGACTGATCCGAACCCAGCGCGATCACGCCGCCGGCGGCGTGGATCTGGCGTAGATTCTCCTGCGCGACGGGCGTCATGACTTTCATCCAGGTCGTCCAGGCGCGAGCCGCGTACCCGTCGCGGATGGGACCCTTGAGTTCCGCGATGCGCTCGCGCGAGTAGACGTCGCGGTACAGCGGCTGATCCAGGAATTCCGGGTGCTCGACCAGACGCGAGTAGCCCTCGCCGATCGTCAGCGTCGACGCCATCGGCGTCCGGGTGCTGGACATGAGCCCTACGAACTCATCGCTCACGGGGCCCTGGATGATCGGGTGCGCGAGCGTATTGAGCCCGGCCGCGATCGCCTGACGCGCCCGGTATTCGTGCGAGATGTGCGCGGTGGTTCGTGTCCCGCGTTCGTTGATGTAGGCGACGGCCCGAGCCATCACCTCCGGGTCCAACAAGGGAATCAGCGGACGCGTACCCCAGCCGTGTTCGTCGAACGTGAACTTGACCAGATCGGGCTCCCGCGCGAGGTGCGCATCGAGTAGCGGAATCGCTTCGGGCCAAGAATCGATCAACGTTCCGCCTAGCCCCGCACCATGTCCGCCGGGAGCCGTGACGACCCCTCCGGATGCGAAAACCCGCGGGCTCGCGATCGCGCCGCTTCGTTCACGGTCTCTGAAAGAGAAGATGAAATCGGGGTTGTTGCCGGCGTCGTACACCGAAGTGATGCCGCTGTACAAGAAGCCGTGCAGCGCCCGGCGGCCCGCATTCTGATTTGGCGAGCCCTGCCCGAAGCCGCCGGAGAGATGGATGTGTATGTCCATCAGTCCCGGGATCAGAAACCGGCCGCTGCCGTCGATGCGCTGGGCGCCATCAGCCGCCTCGATCGGGCCACGCGAAATGCGAACGATCCGATCGTCTTCGATGGAGACCCACGCACCTTCGATCGCGGGTCCTCCGCGCCCATCGATGAGCGTAACGTCTTCGATGAGGAGGGCGGACTGCTGCATCGCGAACGCGGAAACGGGAAGGGCAAGACCCGCCAGCGCCACAGCGACGAGTGCGGATGCGAGCGCGCCGGGCCGGTTCAATACACGGGAGGTTTGCACATGAGGCCCCTGTTCATGAGACATGAGAACACGGGCGTAACCTGCGCCAACGGTTGTCGGGAAGCGACCCTAGGGTCGCCGAGACTCAGATGGCGGCGACGAGGACGTGGTCGACGATCGCCATGTAGTGGAACACGCTCCCGCCAATCACCAGCAGGTGCCACACGGCGTGGTGGTACGGAAGGCGCTTGGCGCCAAAGAAGACGGTGCCCACCGTGTAACACAGACCGGCCATCGCCATCAAGACGACTGCTTCGGGGCCGACGGCGGCCAGAACCTCGCCGATCATGAACACGCCCAGCCAGCCCATCACGAGATAGATCGCGACCGACGTGCCCGGATATCGAAACCGAAACCGAAGCTTGAAGGCGATGCCCAGCGCGGCGAGGATCCAAACGGCGGCGAGCACGAGCCCGCCGAATCGACCGCCGAGACCTGCCACGGCAAGCGGTGTGTACGAGCCGGCGATGAGGACGAACACGGCGCAGTGATCCAGGATCCGCCAGCGGGCCTTTCGCACGTGACAGCGGGCGGAATGGTAGATCGTGGTGGCGCCATAAGAGGCGACGAGGGTCAAACCGTAGATGACCGCGCTGAGTTGTACGGCGAGGTTCGGAGACGGCGTGTCGATGAGAAGCGCCAAGGCGACGAGGCTTCCCAGTAGTCCCAGGCCGCCGGTGACACTGTTCCAAAACTCTTCGCGGCGCGTCACCGTCTCGGGAATCGCCGTAAACGTCCGGTTTCCCCAGCCGCCAGCGGCCGCAATTTTTCTGTGCAGATCCACCCTGCCCTCCACCCCGGTCTTCCCAGAACCTCTCATATGAATTTTTCCTTCGTATCGGCAGAAAGCGGGCCAGTCCCGCGGCCGGCGGCCAAGATATCCCGCTGGGCTCGCCTTGGCGCGGCTGGTCCCGTAAGTCCCCGCATGGACGCTTCATACACCGAAGCCTCGTACCATATAAATAAGAAGAAGGTCCGCGGGTACTTCAAAGCAGTTCCGGCGTTGCGCCCGGGGTTCCGTCAACTTCCAGGGATCAAACACGATGAGAGCACGTCTCAGTTCCTATACCGATGTCATTGGCCGTGGGCCGGTCGCAATTGCGGCGGGTTTCTGTTTGATGGTTGTTGTCGCGTGTACCCCGGGGGGCGGCGAGGAGGGCGGAGAATGGGCCGGAACGATTCGGGACTCCGCAGGGGTCTCGATCGTGTCGAACCCGGAGTCCGGCACGTGGACCGACGCCGACCGATGGGTGATCAGCGAAGAGATGCGGATCGGCACGACGGCCGGTGACCCGGATTACCAATTCGGACAGATCGGCGGCATTGCCGAGTTGAGCGACGGCAGCCTGTTGGTGCTCGACGTTCAGGCTCAACATCTCCGGCATTTCTCGGCCGCCGGCGAGTACCTGCGGACGATCGGTGGTGCGGGTTCGGGGCCGGGAGAGTTTGGTCTCGGCGCGGGCCCCGTGTTGGTGGGTCCCGGTGACAGCATCTACGTCCCGGACGCGACCAACCAAAGGATCAACAAGTTCACCCCCGATGTGGAGCCGGTCGGTAGTTCCAAGTTAGACTTCGCGAGCGGGATTCCTTTGGCCTGGCTCGACACGCCCGATGGGCGTCTGGTCAGTCAGATCCGTCCGCTCGGTCTGCCCGGGCAACCGGCGGCCGATTCATCGGACCTCATCCTCGAACGAGGCTCCGATGGTGGCGTGATCGACACGCTCGCCTCGTTCCCTTCGGGACGGACGTTCTTGCTGCGCGATGGCGTGCCCGATTTCACGTTCTTCGCCCCGGAGCCGATTTGGGCGCTCGCCACGACGGGTCCCTTGGTGTACGGCTACAACGATACCTACCGCCTTCAGGTCTTCGAGGGACAAAAGCTGGTCCGAGTGATCGAGAAGTCGTTTGAGCCGCAGCCGGTATCGCAAGCCGATCAGGATCTCATGAAAGAGGCGATGGTTCGGACGTGGCAGGAGTTCGGGCTCGGAGGGCCACAGCTCGAAGTCTTGACCAATGCCATCGGATTCGCCGAGACCTACCCGGCCTATGCGCTCGTGCGGGGGGGGCCGGAGGGCTCCCTCTTGGTACAGCACCTTCAGCTTCCGAGCGAACTTCCACCCGAAGAGCTCGAGAACTTCAATCCGACCCTCGGTTTCGGGTCGCCGATCTGGGATGTGTTTGGCCCGGACGGACGCTTCTTGGGAGAGCTGGAGATGCCGAAGCGATATCAGCCGCTACGTATCGAGGGCAACCGCATCTACGGAATCTGGCGCGACGACCTCGACGTTCAACACGTGCTCGTGATGCGGATCGACTGGGACGCGCAACAACTCGAGGGCGCGACGGGTTGACGCCCTAGGTTAGTCGTCGCGGGCCTCGGCGGCCGCGACGCGCATGGCCTTCTTTCGAGTGTTCGGGTCCAGGAGTCGTTTCCGAAGACGGATCGCATCGGGCGTGATCTCGATCAATTCATCGTCGTTGATGAACTCGAGCGCCAACTCGAGCGTGAGTTCCCGGGGCGGCTCCAGCCGAACATTCTCGTCGGAGGACGCCGCACGCATGTTGGTGAGCTTCTTCCCCTTGGACACGTTGACCTCGAGGTCTCCCGGTCGAACGTGTTCACCGACGATCATCCCGCTGTACGTCTCGACGCCCGGACCTACGATCATCTCGGCGCGCTCTTGTAGATTGAAGAGCGCGAAGGCGACCGACGTGCCCGGACGATCGGCTACGAGCACGCCCTTCTGTCGACTTTGAAGACGCCCGGCCTTGGGCCCGTATTCCAAGAATCGGTGGTGCAGTTGCCCTTCGCCGCGCGTGTCAGTCAGAAACTCGGATCGATATCCGAACAATCCGCGCGACGGAATCTTGAATTCCAGTCGCACCGGTCCTTGATCGGTCGGTCGCATCTCGAGCAGTTCGGCCCGGCGGCTTCCCATCTTCTCCATCACGACCCCGACGAACGCCTGCGGGACCTCGATCACGGCTTCCTCGTAGGGCTCCATCTCGGAGCCGTCCGCTGCGTGGCGGATGATGACGCGGGGGCGAGACACGGAAAACTCATAGCCTTCGCGTCGCATCGTTTCCATCAGAATCGTAAGGTGGAGTTCTCCTCGACCCGACACCGCGAACGTATTGGGTGAATCCGTATCCTCGACCCGGAGCGCGACGTTGCGTTCGAGTTCGCGCATCAGGCGCTCGCGAAGTTGCCGGGTCGTGATGTATTTCCCGACGCGGCCGGCAAAGGGCGAATCGTTGACACGAAAATCGACCGCGAGCGTAGGGCGCTCGACCGCGATGCCCTGCAGCCGGTCTCGCTGGTCCGGATCCGTGATGGTCTGACCGATCTCCACGCCTTCCAGTCCCGCGAGCGCGATGATGTCGCCGGCCGAGGCCGACTCGATCTCCGCGCGCTTGAGGCCATCGAACCCATAGAGCTTGACCACCTTTGCCGGGATCGCGTCGTCGGCCGACACCTCGCCCGGTTCACCGAGCGGAAGGAGCGCGACCTTGTCGCCCTCCGCGACCCGGCCGCGCTCGATTCGACCGATGGCGATCCGACCTACATAGCGAGAGTGATCGAGTGTGGAAGCCAACATCTGAAACGGTAGATCGGGATCGCCGACAGGCGCCGGGACGGCCGACAGCACGGTTTCGAATAGCGCGGCCAGATCGCTCGCCGCCTCGCCATACTCGCGCGCCGCCCAACCTTCGCGCCCGCTCGCGTATAGAAACGGGGCATCCAGCTGGGTCTCGTTCGCGTCGAGTTCGAGGAAAAGCTCCAACACCTCATCGTGGACGGCCTCGGCTCTTTCATCCGGGCGATCCACTTTGTTGATGACGACGACCGGAACGAGTCCCAGCCCGAGCGCCTTTCGCGTCACGAACCGAGTCTGGGGCATGGGACCTTCGGCGGCGTCCACGAGGATCAAAACGCCATCGACCATGCGTAGGATGCGTTCGACTTCACCTCCGAAATCGGCGTGTCCGGGTGTGTCGACGATGTTGATCTTGGTGCCGGCCCAGTTCACCGCCGTGTTCTTGGACAAGATCGTGATGCCGCGCTCGCGCTCGAGCGGGTTCGAGTCCATGACGCGCTCCGTCATCGCCTCGTGCGCGTCGAACGCGCCGGCTTGGCGGAGCATGTGGTCGACCAGAGTGGTCTTTCCGTGATCTACGTGCGCGATGATCGCGATGTTGCGGAGCTGGGGTGTCAAACGGGCCTCGGTTTCGACATTCTTCTACGGCTCTGGCTTCGGCTGGATGTGCATCCTACGTCGCGCGCGGTGGTAAGCGAAACCGCTGGTGCGATTCGGATTTGCGGCGCCTTCCCCCGGAAGGCATCGTTTTGAGTTGCCCGTCCGCTCGGACCGGGTAGGTGTCCCGTGGGAGGAAGCATATGAAAACAGCGGTGATCACGACGCTCGCACTGGCCTTCTCCGCCTCCGCTTGCAGCGATGCAGCGCCGCTCGGTGTCGATGAATTGGGGTCACTGAGTGTCGTTCTGTCCGATAACCCGTCGACGAAGGTGGCCGCTGGATCGTTCCCGCCTTGGGCCAGCCTGGTCCACCACAAGGTGTTCGCCCAGAACTATTTTCATGGCAGCTTCAAGGGCTCGCACCGGATCGAGATCTCGAAGAACGGCCGCGACTGGGTGACGCTCGGGTCCGCGATCTCGCTCGATATGGCGCTACAGGTCGAAGGCGAAGCGATCGAGGTGGTCACCGAGGTAGGAGTCCCGGCCGGCACGTACTCGTACCTCCGGCTCCATACCACCTCGTCCGTCACCGTGGCCGCCGGCTCCGAGATCGGCGGAGAAACGCTCGCCGCAGAAACCTCTGTCGTCGTGGGCGCGGGCGCCCCGATTGAATCGCGTCTGTCGACCCCGTTCGTCGTGGTTGCTGGAGCGCCCTTGACCCTGAGCATCGACTTGAATGCCGAGGGCTGGATCTCCGAAGAGAACCTCCAGTCCGGACAGATCCCGGCCACCGATATTGAAGCAGCGATTGCAGTCACGCCTCACGTCGCAGCGCCCGCGTCGGTGGTTTCGATGCGAGAGAGGAGCATCTAGCTCGACTCCCAAACGGTTGTTGACGATCGCATCGCTAGCGGTCGTCTTCGTATGGGGCTCGATCTGGCTTCGCTTTCGCGAGGTTGATCCGGAGCTGCCACCCGAACCTCGTTATCTCCAGACCTGGAGTTTTCTCGGCTGCATGGAGTTCGCGGTCGATGACTGGGATGAGGAAGAGGCGCCTGAAGCTCACGGCTTGCCTAGCCAGTTGATGCTGGTCGCCGATGACTTCGACGAGTGGGGCCGACGGTACGAGACCTACCGCGCCTGGCCTCTCGCATCTTCCGAAGCGTCCGACCCCAACACCGCGTATCGATGGTTCACGCGTGCGGACACGCTCTGGGTGGTGTGGTCGGAGCTGGGGACGTCGGGTGGCATGGCCCTGCGCCGATATGGCGATGAGTTCGCCGGCCAAGCCGGGATCCGCGCCGATTCAAGGTCCCTGAACGCGCGGGCCCGCGGTTGGCCCATCAACTGTCACACGCGTCTTCGCAATTGGGGAGAGCTGGTCCGCCGCTAGAGAAAAGACGGATCGAAGCCCTTGGTCTGTTCCTCTTCTTCGCGGACGATCGCGAGGATGGCGCCCTGCGGAACGACGAGGTACTGCGTACCCTCGAACGTGATCTCGACCGCTGCCTTTCGAAAGAAGAGCGCATAATCTCCCAGGTGCGCCTGCATCGGCATGTATCGCGGCTCGGTCGCGCCGATCTTCCAGGGTTCGTCGTCGAGTTCGGCCGGGGGACCGACCGGCGTGCCTGGACCCACGGCGACGACCGTTCCCGGTTGCACCGCCTGCTTGTCCACGGCCGATGGCGGCAGGTAAAGACCGACGTTGGTTCGATCTTCGCCTTCGATCGGCTCGATGAGCACTCGGTCGCCGACAACGATCAATCTCTTCTCGGGCAAGCGGTTACCTCGATGGTGGCGGTGGTATCGTCATTCGGGTCTCAAAAAAACGATAGGGCTCCGTCGGGAGCGCGGACAGCCTTTCGTCACTCGCTCCGCTCACCCGTCCTTAGGTGTGTCCCCCACGGCGAGCCGCTCCCGCTCCTGAGCGATGAATGTCTCGATGCTTTCGGGCAGAAACAGGTTGTCGGCGATGTGTGCGATCTCTTCGGCGCGCCTCCACATCAGTTCGAGACCTTTCAGTTCGCCTTCCAGCGCCTCTCGTTCGGATTGTTCTTGGGTCGCCATCTCGACCGCCAGGCGCATCTCGTCGGGCATCCCCTGGAGGGAGCCACTGATCGCCGATTGAATCTCTTGCTTGCGCATCTGTTTCTGGACCTTGCGGTTTGACGAGACCGCTTCATTGAAGAGGGCTTCGGACTGCTTTGCCGCGAGTGGTAAGAAGGTGTCGGGGTGTCCGGCGGCTTCGATCCGTGAGACCGCGCGGCTGACGGTTCTTTTCTTTCCGCCGCGTCGATTCGCGTGCGCCATCAGTTGTCCGGCGAGCTTCACCGCATCCGGTCCTGACACGACAAGCGTGCGGCGAGCCCAGTCGCGTCCACGCATCTCCCAGCCGCTGCCCTCTACGGGCACGAATCGTCGGCGTGATCTCCGTCGGCGCTCCCACCCCGGGATGTGGTCGACCTGTAGCTCCCACCCCTCCTCGGCCTGGTTCGACGCGACCAGTCTCGAAGTGAAGAGGTGCTTCCGCTGGACTTGGATCGGGTTTCCGTCCGCGTCGAGAAGCCGGTGCAGCGTTCTGGAGCGATACCAACGGAGGAACGCTTGCTGGCCGGCCGGGAAGAGCCCGCCGATAGAGAGGCCGGCGAGTGCGCCCCCCACCGCGACCGCCCCGACCGCGACGCCGCCCACCCCCGTTGCCACGAGCGCACGCTTGCGACGGCGTCCGAACTGGTCGCCATAGCGCCACGCGGCGAACTCTTGTCGCAGGGGGTTCCCGACCCGGACCAGTTCTAGCCCGTCCGCGAGTTTCGCCAGCCCGATGTTGTCCGAGGAGACCCGGAGCCTCGTGTCGTGGTAGGCCTTCTCGCAGGCCTCGATGGCCTCCCAGCGCGTATCGAGCGGCGACAGGTTCCACCGCTCGCAGCGCTTGCACACGACCCAAAGCCGGCCAAGGTCGCTGTCGAACGCGAGTCGACGACCGACCGGAAACTCCTCGATCGACTCGTTCTGGCCCAGGTCCTGGTGACAGAAGATGCAGGTGGAATACATGGATTCGGCTCACATGGCGTTCGCGTCGGGCACCGCATCAACATACCCGAAAACCGAGGTTTTCTTTAGTTGTGTGTAGACTTGCTATATAAAGAACATCTTTATAGTCTCGAGAAGGCCACCAAGAGAAAAGGGGTATGCGTGCAAGCCAGATTATCGAAGAGAATCAACGAACTCCTGGTGCTGGCCGTGCTCGAGAAGGGCCCCGCGCACGGGTATCAGGTCGCCCTGTCTGTCGAGGAGGACACCGGGGGCGCCTTCACGTTCCAGCACGGAACCCTGTATCCGATCCTGCACCGAATGGAATCCGAGGGACGGGTTCGCGGCGAGTGGGACGACGGTCCGGAGCAGGGTGGTCGGCGACGAAAGACTTACCTGATCACGGAGGAGGGGCGGGCGTTTCTGGCCGAGGACGCGTCGCACCTGGAGCGGGAGTTCAAAGCCCTCTTTTCGCTTCTCCATCGCGCGTCCAATGCAGCATAGCGAACCGCTGGCCCGGCTCGAGCGCGATCTGCGCGTGCCTCCGCAGCGACGGCTGGAACTTCTCGAAGAGCTGGATGCAGACTTGAGCGCGCTCTCGCTCGAGCTCGAGTCCAGAGGGTTTCAGCCCCAGCGCGCGCGAGATGTGGCCATGCGGCGTCTGTTTCCGGAAGGCGATGTGGTCGCCCATCTCGAAGTCGAACACGAAGCGAGTGGAGCGCGGTGGTTACGGCAGCATCGGTGGTTGACTCACGTAGAGCGTGCAGCGCTGGTTCTCGTCGCGATGCTGTCGACCGCCGGGACGCTGTGGGTGGTTCGCCAGGCCGGAGGCGTGACGTCGAGCCGTCTCCTGGTGGTTCTCGAAGTGTTGATCATTGCCGCGCTGGGCCTCAATTGGACGCGAACCGCGTTCCGGCTGTGGGTTCGTCGAGACCTCAGACCGGACACACGCCTCGCGCACTGGCGGCTCCACGTCGGCTTGATCGTGGCGTCCGTCGCGGTCGGGGCGCTCGGGGGCGCGTGGGAGGGGTACGCGTTGCTCTCCGTAAACAGCGCCACCGGCGAGACGGCCGTCTCGATCTGGAGCATGATCCGCAGTGCGCTCGCCCTCGTCACACTCGGCATGGCGGCAGCCGTGTTCGGTCTCTTCGGCTGGGTCTCCCTCATGCCACGCATCACGACCGATGACCGGATCGAAAAACGGATCGCCGAGTTCTTTCGGCGCAGACCCACAGATTTCGACACCAAGAGGAGGTAACGATGGACTTCTGGACGCAACTCGGATTCATCAGGTATCCGCTCCTGATCGTGGCCGTCTTCCTGGCCGTACAAATCGTGCGCGGCGTGATCGACGTCTCGGGCTCGAGGACGGAGGCGAGCGGGCTCCGGCTGCACGCGATCTTGCTTTGGGGCGTGCTCGGCGCGGCGATCGGGATACTCGGCACGCTCATCGGTCTCATGGTCATGGCTCAATTCGTCGAGCAGACAAGCGTCGAAATCGCTCCACGCCTGGTATGGGGCGGGTTCAAAGTGGCGCTCAGCTCGTCCGTGGTCGGTCTCTTGATGCTCGGGTTCGCTTCGATCGCCTGGCTCGCGCTCCAGTACATCCGGGGACGCCGCTGGTCCGAACCGGCCTAGCGTCGCCGTCTGGTGTAAACGCTGGCGGGCGGGCCCGTTGCCGGGTCCGCCCGGCCCCCCCTAGACTGCTTTCTCGGCCGACTATGCGGCCGGAACCGCGGGTCCTCTCCGGGCCCGACCGGCGCCCACCGCCGGGGACTGCAGAGGGAGAGGCAGATGAAGCGCATCTCCGTGACCGTGAACGGCGTTCGGCACGAAGCCGAGGTCGAGCCACGCACGCTCCTCGTCTATTTCATTCGCGAACAGCTCGGTCTGACCGGGACCAACGTGGGGTGCGATACGTCGTCCTGCGGCGCGTGCACCGTGCACCTCAACGGACAGTCCGTGAAGTCGTGTACCGTGCTAGCGGTTCAGGCCGACGGACAGGAAGTCACGACCATCGAGGGGCTCGCGACAAACGGGAAGCTGCACCCGATGCAGCAGGCCTTCCATGAAGAGCACGGGCTGCAGTGCGGGTTCTGCACCCCCGGGATGATCATGGCGGCCGTGGGCATCGTGGATGAGAACCCCGACCCGAGCGAGGCCGAGGTGCGCGAAGCGCTCGAAGGAAACCTCTGCCGCTGCACGGGCTATCACAACATCGTCCGGGCGGTCATTTCCGGCGCGAAGGCGAGCGTCTGATGGCGGCCGGACAGAAGTACGTCGGTGGAGGCGTCCCCCGGAAAGAGGATCCCCAACTTCTGACGGGGCAGGCCACGTTTGTCGAGAACCTGACCGTTCCCGGAATGGTGCACGCCGCGCTCGTGCGGAGCCCCTACGGTGCGGCTCGGATCAAAAAAGTCGACCTGTCCGCCGCGCTCGCCGCGCCTGATGTGGTCGCCGCCTTCAGTGGCGAAGACCTGGCGGACGAGTGGGCCGCCGGACTGCCCATGGCGTGGCCCGTAACCGATGACATCCGCATCCCGGATCATTGGCCTGTGGCCAAGGACGTCGTGCGGTATGTCGGCGACGCAGTTGCCGTGGTTGTGGCCACGAGTCGAGCCGCGGCGGCGGATGCGGCCGAACTCGTGGACGTCGACTACGAGGAACTCCCGACGGTCGTCGACATCGAGGGCGCGATGGCACCCGGTGCGCCTCGCGTCCATGAGTCGTTTGAAAACAACGAGTGCTACACGTGGACGCACTCGACCGGAGACATCGACGCCGCGTTCGCGAAAGCCGACGTCGTCGTAAAAGGGGAGTACACCCAGCCGCGTCTCATCCCGAACGCGATGGAGCCCCGCGCGGTGTTGGTACAGCCGTCTCCTGCGGCGGGTGATTTCACCATGTGGTCGACGACCCAGATCCCTCACATCGCCAAGATCTTGTTGTCGATGATCCTGGGGATCTCCGAATCCAAGATGCGCGTGATCGCGCCTGATGTCGGCGGTGGGTTCGGTTCGAAGCTCAACGTCTACGCGGAAGAAGCGCTCTGCATCGCGCTGGCGCGTCGTCTCGGTCTGCCGGTGAAGTGGGTCGCCGGTCGGAGCGAAGGATACTTGGCCACGATCCACGGTCGGGACCAACTGCAAGAGATCGAGCTCGCCGCGACCTCTGAAGGGAAGATCCTCGGGTATCGCGTAAAGATTCGCGCGAACATGGGCGCGTATCTTCAGCTCGTCGCGCCTGGTGTTCCGCTTCTCGGCGGCTTTCTCTACTGCGGCTCGTACGGTGGCGAGGCCTATCACTTCGAGTGCACGGGCGTGTTCACCAATACGACACCGACCGACGCGTATCGTGGGGCGGGTCGACCCGAAGCCACGTATGCGATCGAGCGGGCGATCGAACTTCTCGCGCGCAAAGTCGGCCTCGATTCGATCGAGATTCGAAAGCTAAACTACCTTCCACAAGGGGAGATGGTTCCGAGTCCGGGTGGTCTCGAGTTCGATTCGACCAACTACGCGCCGAACCTCGACCGCGCGCTCGAGCTGTTGGGCCACGACGCGGTCCGGGCCGAGCAGGCGGAGCGCAGAGCGCAGGGATCCACGAAAGTGCTCGGTCTCGGCTTCTCGACGTTCGTAGAGATGTGTGGGCTGGCGCCATCGCAGGTGCTGGCTTCGCTCAACTACGGCGCAGGCGGTTGGGACGCGGCCACAGTGCGTATGCTTCCCACCGGCAAGGCCGAGGTGGTCACCGGCACTTCGCCGCATGGGCAGGGTCACGTGACCTGCTGGTCGCAGATCGCGGCCGATGCCCTGGGTCTCGATATCGATGACATCGAGGTGTTGCACGGCGACACGCATGTGGCTCCGCACGGGATGAACACGTACGGCAGTCGCAGTCTCTCGGTCGGTGGAATCGCAGTCTATGAGGCGTGCGGTCGCGTGGTGGAGAAGGCGAAGACCATCGCCGCGCATTTGCTCGAAGTGTCGCCCGAAGACTTGGCGTTCGAGAACGGGTCGTTCTCGGTCAAAGGCGTTCCGGATCGAACGAAGGCCATTCAAGAGTTGGCCTATGCAGCCTGGACGGCGCACAGCCTGCCCGAAGGCACGGAGCCCGGGCTCGAAGCGAACTGTGTTTGGGATCCGCCAAACTTTACGTATCCGTTTGGCTCCCACCTCTGCGTCGTGGAGGTGGATACCGAAACCGGTGACGTCGACATCCTGCGCTACGTGGCCGTGGACGACTGCGGTACCGTCATTAACCCCGTGATCGTCGAGGGCCAGGTGCACGGCGGGGTCGCGCAGGGGATCGCCGCGGCGCTGTACGAAGAAGCGACGTACGCCGAGGACGGCACACTCGAGACTTCTTCCATGATCAACTATCTGGTGCCGTCGGCGGCCGAGTTCCCGTCATTTGAGCTCGACCGGACCCTGACGCCGAGCACCTCGAATCCTCTTGGGGTGAAGGGGATCGGGGAGGCGGGGACGATTGCGTCGACACCGGCGGTAATCAACGCGGTCGCGGACGCACTGGCTCACCTGGACGTCGGAGAAGTGCCGATCCCGGCCACGCCCGAACGCGTGTGGCGCTTGATCCAGAATGCGAAGGGAGGTGCCGCATGATCCCCGCAGCCTTCGAATACGAACGCCCGTCTTCGCTTGCGGAAGCACTGAAGATGTTGTCCGAGGGCGGGGACGACGCACGTCCGATCGCGGGCGGGCACTCCCTCCTCCCACTGATGCGTCTTCGTTTGGCGCGGCCATCGCTCCTCGTCGACATCGGTGGGTTGGCTGATCTTCGGTATGTGCGAGATGAAGGCGATCACATCGCGATCGGCGCGCTTTGTACGCACCACGAGTTGGCGAGCGCCCAAGAGCTCACCGGAGGGTGCCGTTTGATCGCACAGGTCGCCCGACAGATCGGCGACCCGCAAGTGCGTCATCGTGGAACCATCGGAGGTTCGATTGCCCATGCGGATCCGGCTTCGGACCTGCCCGCGGCGGTGCTGGCGCTCGACGGCGCCGTCGTCGCTCGAGGTGCGGGCGGTTCTCGAACCATTCCGGCGGCCGACTTCTTCCTCGGCCCGCTGATGTCTGCGCTCGAACCGGGCGAGATCCTGACCGAGGTCCGCGTCGCCAAACGCGTGGGCTGCGGCAGCACGTACGAGAAGTTCCAGAGGCGCGCGCAGGATTGGGCGATCGTCGCCGTTGCGGCCGTGATCGAATCTTCGGGCGGCACGATCTCCAACGCCGCCATCGGTCTCACCAACATGGCCGGCACGCCGATCCGCGCGAGCGGGGTCGAAGAGGCGCTGGCGGGCGCGGCCAGCGAAGAAGCGATTGCCGAGGCCGCTGGGCGTGTGAGTGAGGTCGGGACGCCGCTCCCCGATCAGAACGCGAGCTCGGAGTACAGACTGCACCTGGCGGAGGTCTTGATCCGTCGAGCGGTCGCGAACGCGATGAGTTGAGTCGAACGTCCATCGCGCAGAACCAACAAGGGAAAGGACAGCACGTGACTACTGCCACATCGATGAAGGAGGCCGTCGCACAGGCCAACGCCCAGTTCGTTGAGCGCATGAACGGCGGGGACATTCCTGGGGCGTGCGAGGTGTACACCGAGAATGCCCGAATCTTGCCGCCGGGCGCAGACATGGTGGTCGGCAAGTCAGCGATCGCCGAATTCTGGGCCGGCGCCATCGAGGCGTTTGGCGTAAAGACCGTCTCGTTGGAAACCGTGGTCGTCGAGCAGCTGTCCGAAGACACGGCTCGCGAGATCGGCCGCTACAAGCTCGACGGCGCAGACGGCCCGCTCGATCACGGCAAGTTCGTGGTCCTCTGGCAGCAGGGCTCAGACGGAAACTGGCACTGGGACTGGGATATCTGGAACTCCAGCCAGGGCTAGGTCCTTCGTGTAGGCTGCGGAAGGGAAGCGCGAGAGAGCGCTAGTCCGTGGCTAGCGCTCTCTGGCGACCGCCCGAGGCGCGATGGCCGCACCTTCCCAGTCCGGATCAGCAGCCCCCGTCCAGACGCCTGTGGCCGCGTCGTACTGAATCCCGTGGATTCTTCCGAAGGCGCCAGGGAAGGGGGTCGAGGACACTTCGAAGCCCAAGGCCTGGAACTCGGCAAGCGAGGCTTCCGACCATCCGTCATCGGGATCGGTCTCGAGGGAGAAACCTTCGGCGAAGCCGGTCTCAGGATCGATATTCGGGTGCACCCGTGGTGCGTCCAAGGCGTCGGGGAGCGACATCCCGCCATCGATGACGCGGGTCACGGCTTGGACGACCGCCGAGATGATCCGAATCCCTCCGGCAGCCCCCAGGACCAGGACAGGTTGACCGTCTTTCAACACCATCAGCGGTGCGATGCCCGAGCGGGCGCGCTCGCCGGGCTCGCTCAGACCGAGATACCCGCCGAGTGTCGAAGCGTACAGGAACCCGAGACCCGGCGTAGCGACCTTCGAGCCCATGGCGGGACCGAGGGTCTGCGTCAGCGCCACGGCCATCCCGTTCGAGTCGGCGGCCGAGAGATGCGTGGTGTGGCGTTCCGTCGGTAGGTCAACGCCGGCCGCAGCACCCCGCGCAGAGCCACGGCGGGTCGCGAGAGAAAGTTGGCTCCCCGCGGCGGCCTCGGCGGTCTCGGGGACCCGCACGCGCTCGGCGAGCTGCCGCGCCCACGCCTTCGACGTCACTCGTACGGCCGATGAATCCGAGTCCGAACGCCGGTATTCGGTCAGGGCGAGCGCGATCGACTGTCCGATCACCGAGGCCCAGGCCTCTTCACTCATGCTGTTCGGGTCGAAGTTTTCCGCGATCTGAAGCGCGAGGATGTCGATTGCTCCCGATGCGGGAATGCCCGATCCGACGATCTCGTAGCCGCGATAGGTCGCGCGAACGATGCGCGAGTCCATGGCCTCGTAGGCCGCCAACGCTTCCATGGTCAAGAACCCATCGTTGGCTGCCATGTCCGCCGCGATCTTTTCGGCGATGACGCCCTTGTAAAAGGCATCGCGGCCACCCATCGCGATCTGCTTGAGCGTCCAGGCCATGTCGCTTTGAACCAAGCGGTCGCCCGGATCATAGGAAGAGCCGTCCGCCTTCAAGTAGTAGCGGCGCGCGCCTTCGGATTCGGCCAATGCAGCTCGAGAACCCGACTGTCGGCGCGACTCCCCCGGGAGCAGCCGAAAGCCGTGCTCCGCGTAGTCGATCGCGGGGCCCATCACGGTCGCCAGGGGAAGCGAGCCGTGCTCGGCATGGAGTCTCATCAACCCGCCGACCGTGCCGGGGACGCCGACCACCGCGTAGCCGTGCGAAGCCTGAGGCGCCGTGGCGGGGTCGTATCCGAGCGGGACTGTCGTCGTCCCATCGATCCCGACCACCTCGCCGTTGGCCTTCCGGATGAGGATCTGGTTGCGCCCGCCGATGCTGTTCATGCTGGGCTCGACCACGGAGATGGCGAACGCGGCGGCCACGGCCGCATCGGCTGCGTTGCCGCCGAGTTCGAGCATCCGCGCGCCCGCAGCCGCCGCCATGGGCTGCGCGGCCACGACCATCCCGAGTTCCGAACGGGCGATCTGTCCGGCGCTCTGGGCATGCGCCGCGAAGGGGGCTCCCGTCGCGGGAAGAGCGGGAAGGGAAAGACAAACAAACGAGAACAGCGAAATGGCGCGAGCGAAACGGCGGTTCATGAGTTCCCCTGGTTCGAGATGACGCCCTGAAAGTCGTAGCCGAGGTCGAAGGCGGCCAGTAGGTCGAGAAACCGCTGGATCGGAAAGCCCATCACATTGAAGAAATCCCCTTCGATCCCGCTGACCAACGTGGCCCCGGCCCCTTGAATCCCGTATGCGCCGGCCTTGTCGAGCGGCTCACCGGTCTCGACGTACCTCGCGGCATCGCCGGGCCCGAGAGATCGAAAGTGTACGAGCGTTCTCTCGACACGGCTCTCGACGCGCTGCGGCGTGGCGGCAGCGATGCCGGTAAACACTTCGTGCGAGTCTCCCGAAAGCCGTTCTGCCATGGCGACGGCCTCCGCGGCGGAGGTTGGCTTCCCCAAGATCTCTCCCGCGTGCGCGACCAGCGTGTCGAATCCGAACGCGAGCCGACCCGATTGGGCGCATCGCTCTGCCTTCTCTCGAGCCAGGCGCTCCGCGAGCCGTTTGGGTCCCTCGCCGGGATGCCTCACCTCGTCGATATCGGGCACGACGATTTCGAAGTCGATGCCGAGCTGACGGAGCACTGAGGCCCGACGGGGCGAACTCGACGCCAGGATGAGGCGTGTGATGGGCGGAGCTTGGTCTGTCACGGTCTCGAAAGCCTTCGTCTGACAGGATGCTGGTGATCGGCGGGTTTGAGGTCCGCCCACCGGGCTGGGGTGCAAACCTTGCACTTGGAGCCCTCCGAGACTAGAGTTTGATCAAATAGTTAAACTGTTTGAAAAACCCGAGAAAACGACGTCTCGTAAGGGGTTGTAGCCCGTTGGAGACTGAGGGCAGGGGCCGCGCGCCGGAAACGGCGACGGCCCGGTGGGTCAAGCAAAACACCAAGAGGCCGGGTCCGACGCCCGTTTGATGTGGGGTCCTCGGCCGGAGTTCATATAGAGTGGAATCGACAGATAACACGGCCCCCGTCGTCGGAGCCGGTGATCCCTCGACCCCCGCGGGGGAAGGGGCTTCGTCCGAGTCCGGCGAATCCGCCGGCACCGAACAGCGGATCTTCAAGGCCGCGACCGAGGTCTTCGCGAGGAAGGGTCAGGCGGGCGCTCGCATGCGAGAGATCGCCGAGCACGCCGAGATCAACCCCGCGCTCCTCCACTACTATTTCCGCAGCAAGAGCCAGCTCTACGAGGCGGTGTTCGCGCACGGTTTCAAGCAGTTCATGGGGGGGCTCGGCCAGTCGCTCAAAGCGGACCTCGATTTCGAAGAGTCCCTGCGAACGTTCGTGCACGGATACATCGACTACATCCACACGCACCAGGACATGGCGCGTCTGATGTTGAACGAATGCACGTGCGGTGGCCCCATCCTCGAGCGCTATCTCACCGCCGCGGTTGCGAAGCGCGACGAGATGCCGGGGCTGATGATGGAAGATCGGATCGTGGCCGCGATCGAAAGCGGCGAGATCCGGCCGGTCGATCCGCAGCACACGATGCTCACCATCGTGTCGTCCTGTCTGTTTCCGTTCGTCGCACTGCCGACCGTGCGGATCTTTCATCCCGAAGCCGCGGACGATTTCGAGGCGTTCGTCGAAGGCCGAAAGAAACACGTCGTCGATCTGTTGCTGAGCGGACTCCGTCCCGCGGGGAGCGCGGAATGATTTGGCGACGCGACGAAGTTTCGGCGGTCGCATCGACCCTCTCGCGCTCGGCGATGATCATTTCGGGCGCCGTCGTGTTGGCGATCGTGTCGGGGTGCTCGCTTGCGCCCCCGCCAGAGATGCCAGCCACCGTGGTCGAGATGCCCGTCGAATTCGACGCGGCCGCGGATCGCGCCCCTGCGGACGCCGAGCATGATGCCTTCGAGTGGTGGCGTTCCTTCGACGATCCGACGCTGGACCGGCTCGTCGAGACCGCGCTCACCGCGAACCTGGATCTTCGTGAGGCCGTCGGTCGACTTGAAGAGCTTCGCCACCGCTATCGAATCGCGGGTGCGCCTCTCTTGCCGTCGATTACGTTGAACGCCGATGTGTCGAACTCGAACTCGCCGGGGAACACGGGTCTGGGCGGTGCGTTCGGTGGTGACGGGGCAGGCACCGACTCGACGGCTGCGCCGGGGCTGATGTTCCCGGATCGCTTCGACTTCACGACGTATTCGGCCTCGATCGGATTCGCCTACGAGCTCGACTTCTGGGGTCGCCTGCGAAGCGAGTCGAGCGCGTCGATCTACGACTTCCTGGCATCGCGTTCCGATCTAGAGACCGTCCGGTTGGCCGTCATCGGCTCGACCATCTCCACCTACCTGGAAGTGGTCGCCGCGCGACGACAACTCGCGCTTGCCGCAGAGAATCTGGATCTCCTGAGAGAGCGGTCGGAGCTGACGGACGACCGGTATCGATCGGGACTCGTCAATTCTTTCGAACTGTACTCGATCCGTCAGCAGTACCGAACCGCGCAATCCGAGCTTCCTGGTAATCGGACGCAGGTCGAGGATGCGGAGGGTCGACTCGCCGTGATTCTCGGACGATACGCGGGCACGCTCGATGGCGTCCTCGGGTCGGACCTGGCCCCGGCCGTCGACACCGCCCCGATCGCGGCGGGTCTTCCGGCGAGTTTGCTGGAGGAACGCCCGGATGTGTTGGCTGCGTTCGAACGGCTCGAGGCGGCAAGGATGCGCGTGGGGGCGCGTCGGGCGGAGTTGCTGCCGACGATCTCGCTCAACGGGTCGGTCGGGTTTCAAGCGAGCGAACCGAGCAATTTGTTCCGCGCCGATCAGTGGTTCTCGAACCTCATCGGCGGAATCTTCGCACCGCTGTTTCAGGGTGGGCGTCTGCGAGCAAACGTGGGCGTCGCCGAAGCGCAGTACGACCAGTTGATCTCGGCCTACGTGCGCACGGTCTTGCAGGCCTACAGCGAAGTTCGAACGAGCCTGTTCCGGCTCGACAACGAACGCGAGCGGTACGCGCGTGTCACCGATCAAGTCGATGAGGCGCAGGCGTCGCTCGACTATCAACTCCGGAGGTATCGAGGCGGCGTCGGCGACTACGTGTCGTATCTGGACGCGCGCAGAAACCTCATCGGAGCGGAGACCACGTTGGCGCTGGTCGAGCGTAGCGTGGGGGAGGCTCGACTCGGTGTGCACCGCGCGCTTGGCGGAGCCTGGGTCGAGACCGAAAACGAACTCGAAGGACCGCGGCGATCCGAAGCCGTCGTCCCGTCGAATAGATAGAGGGATGGAGAACACGGGGATGGACAACGGATCGATGGAATCAAACGGATCGCCGGTCGAGGCGCCGGGCACCGACGGCGAGAGCCAGACGCGAGGGCGCCTGGTCGGTCTCAGGCCGTGGCAGCAGGGGCTATTGGTGCTGGGTGTCGGTGTGGTTGGGTTCGGGGCGCTGTTTGGGCTGCGCCCGTCACCGACGGAGCTCGAACCGCCGCGTCAGATCCCCACGGTCACCACGGTGGCGGCGGAGGTCGGAAGCGGCGCCATACGGGTGCGCGGGAGTGGAACGGTCCGTCCCAGCGCAGAGGTGACGATCGCGCCCCAGGTGAGCGGTCGAGTCACGTGGGTGTCGTCGGCGTTCGTCAGCGGTGGTCGGTTCGCGGCGGGGCAGGGTCTTCTTCGCGTCGATCCCGCCGACTACGAAAACAACGTGCAGGCGGCCTCCGCGCAGGTCGCGCAAGCGCAGGTCGACGTGCTTACGGCAGAGGAAGAGGTCGCGATCGCGCGCGACGAGTATCAACGGCTCGCTCGTCGAGAGGGTCTCGACCCCGATCCGGACAAGGCGGGCGCGTTGGTGCTTCGCGAGCCTCAGCTCCTCGCCGCGCGGGCAGGCCTACAGTCCGCCGAGGCGCGCCTCGATGATGCCCGGCTCTCGCTGGACCGAACGTGGATCAGGGCCCCGTTCGATGGAATCGTTCGCGATGAGACCGTAGACCTCGGTCAGTTCGTGAGTCCGGGGCAGGCGATCGGAAGCATGTATTCGACCGCCGAAGTCGAGATCGTGGTCCCGCTCAGCGATGACGAGGCGGCTTTGATCTCGGCGCTTTGGGATGCGCGGGCCGGTCAAGAGTCGACGCGGATCCCTGCGGAGATCACCTCGGACTACGGTGGCCAGGAGTACGCCTGGACCGGGTATGTCGACCGGGCCGAGGCCGCCCTTGATGAGCAAACACGGA
Source organism: Gemmatimonadota bacterium (assembly GCA_029262175.1). Lineage (GTDB taxonomy): Bacteria > Gemmatimonadota > Gemmatimonadetes > Palauibacterales > Palauibacteraceae > Palauibacter. The sequence goes on along the minus strand of JAJCZV010000030.1, from coordinate 28,090 downwards.
CCGTGGACGTCGTGGTACGCATACCTCGGGCCTTCGAACCCACTCAGGCGCAACCCGATCGACCACCGCTACTGATCGGCAGCTACGCAAACGTCGATATCGAAGGGACGAAGTTTGATCGATACGCCATCGTGCCGGCCGCAGCCGTCCGGGACGGCGGCGTGGTGTGGACCGTCGAGTCCGACACTCTGCTCGTGATGATGCCGGTCGATCTGATTCAAGAAGTCGAAGATCTCGCCTACGTGTCGGGTCCCCTTGCAGCCGGCACTCCGATCATCGTGTCGGCGCTCCCGTTCGTGACCGATGGCATGACGGTGCGCACGGCCATACGACTTGAAAGCGCGCCTCCCCTGCCCGCGAGCGAGACCGCGAGCGAGGACGTCGAACGATGAAACGTGCAGTCGAGTGGATGGCGCGAAACGGGGTGGCCGCGAACCTCTTGATGGTCTTCATCGTCGTCGCGGGCGTTCTGAGTCTGATCAACATCCCACAGGAGGTCTTCCCCGAGTTCTCGCTCGATACGATTCAGGTCAGTGTCGAGTATCCGGGCGCCTCTCCCGATGAGGTCGAGCAGGCGATCGTGCAGCGCGTCGAGGATCGCATCTCCGGGATTACCGGAGTCAGCCGCATCACTTCGGCGGCCTCGGAAAACGTGGGCATCGTCTTCGCTGAGCTCGCGCTCGGGACCGATCAGTCCCGCGCCCTGGACGAAGTCAAAGCCGAGGTCGACCGAATCACGAGCTTCCCGGTGGACGCGGAAGAGCCCGAGGTGGTCGCGCTTACGGCCGAGAGTCAAGTGGTCCAGATCGCGATCTATGGTGATGTTCCGGAGCGAACCCTCAAAGAGCTCGCCAACCGGGTCAGAGATGACCTGGGGACCCTGGCAGAAATCTCATTGGTACGAGTGAGTAGCGTTCGGAACTACGAGATCTCCGTGGAGATTTCCAAGGATGCCCTGCGGGGATACGGCCTGACGCTAGATGAGGTGTCCCTCGCGGTTCGTCGGGGCAGTCTCGATCTCCCCGGGGGCAGTGTCGAAACGGATCGCGAAGAAATCCTGCTCCGCGTACAGGGTCAGAACTACACGCGCTCTGATTTCGAAGACATTGTCATCCGAGCAAACCCCGACGGGTCGGTGCTTCGCGTCGGTGACGTTGCCACGGTCACCGATGGGTTCGAGGACACCGACCTCATCGCCGCTTACAACGGTCAGCCGACCGCATTCGTAAAGGTGTTCCGCACCGGAGATGAACGCGTGCTCGACATCTTCTCGCAAGTGGAACGATATCTCGAAGAAGAGCTGAGCGTAGCGTTGCCGCGCGGGGTCGAGTACAGCATCTGGCGAAACGAGGCGGACTATCTGGAAAGCCGGATTTCGCTCCTCGTAAAGAACGGCCGGCTCGGCCTGCTTCTCGTGCTCGTAGCCCTAGCGTTGTTCTTGAACCTTAGGCTCGCGTTCTGGACAGCCGTTGGGATCTTCCTGTCGTTCACGGGCGTGTTCGCCGTGATGGCCGTCCTCGGCGTTTCAATCAGCATGATGTCGCTGTTCGGCTTCATCCTCGCGATCGGAATCGTGGTCGACGACGCGATCGTGATCGGGGAGAACATCTACGCCGAACGAGAGAAGGGGACGTCCGCGAAGGAGGCATCCGTCCGCGGCACGCTCCGGGTCTCCGTCCCCGTGGTGTTCGCGGTCCTGACCACGGTGGCCGCGTTTACACCGCTCCTCTTTATCCCGGGAAGTCTCGGTAAGTTTCTAACGGTGATCCCGGTCATCGTGATCTCGGTGTTGCTGCTCTCGCTCGTCGAGGCGTTGTTCATCCTCCCCTACCATCTTTCACATCTGCCTGAGCCGGGTACAGAAAACCGAAACGGACTCCTCGGACCCATCTACCGGCTACAAGACTGGACTCAATCCGGCCTGCAACGATTCACCGAGGGACCGCTCGATCGAGCGGTTCGTTTCGCTGTTCGTCGTTGGGGACTCGTACTGCTCGGGTGTTCGACGACGCTGCTGCTCGTGGGCGGTCTCGTGGCCGGTCGGTATATCCGTTTTAGTCTGCTGCCCGAGATCGAGGGCGAGGAAGTCATCGCCTATCTCGAACTCCCAGCGGGTACCACCAGCGAGAGGACGCTGGAGTTCGCGGATATCATCGAACGTGCAGGCTATGAGGTGGCCGAGGAGCTGGGAGCTGAACTCGACGAAGATGAGCCGCCCCTCGTGGAGGCGGTGTTCTCGAGTGTGGGAGAGCGACCGTCCGCGAGCGGTGGCCCCTCCATCAGCGCAAACGCGACGTTTGTCCAATCCAACATCGCGGAGGTCAGCTTTCGACTCAGCGACCCCGAAGTGCGCTCGGTGCCCGCGGTAGAATTCGAGCGCGCTTGGCGCGACAAGGTCGGCGGCATCCCAGAGGCCCGTGCGCTCACGTTCGCATCGGCGTTGATCAACTTGGGATCCGCGGTTCAAGTGGAGCTGTCACACCCCGACACGGCGGGGTTGAACGCCGCGGTGCCCGCGCTCAAGGATCGGCTGAATCGGATCGCAGGGGTCACGGATGTTCGTGACGACCGTGGGCAAGGAAAGCGCGAACTCGAGTTGTCGCTCAAACCCGCGGCGCGATCGCTGGGGATTACGCTCGACGATCTCGCGCGGCAGGTGCGCGGCGCGTTCTTTGGGAGCGAGGCCCTACGTCTTCAACGCGGCCGTGACGAAGTACGGGTCTACGTGCGTTTGCCCAAAGACGAACGCAACACGCTCGCGGATCTCCAGAACTATCGCATCCGTGCGGCGACCGGCGGCGAAGTCCCGTTGTCGGAGGTTGCGGATGTGTCGTTCGGGATCGGGTCCACGACGATCAATCGTATCGACGGTCGACGTATTTCCACGATCACGGCGGATGTGAACCGCACGGTTCTTACCGGCCAAGAGGTCAACACCGCGCTCGAAGCCGCGATTCTCCCGGAACTCCAGAATCAGTTCCCGGGGCTCCGTTATGCCTTTGGTGGAGAGCAGCGCGAACAGGCGCTAGCGCTCAGCGGGATGGGCCGTGGGTTCGCGATCGCGTTGCTCGCGATCTACGCGCTCTTGGCCATCCCGTTCCGATCGTATGTACAGCCGCTCATCATCATGGCTTCGATCCCCCTCGGATTTGTCGGCGCGGCGTTGGGGCACCTGATCATGGGCATCGACCTCGGCATGCTATCGATGTTCGGCATCGTCGGGCTTTCGGGCGTGGTGGTAAACGACTCGCTCGTGCTCATCGATTTTATCAACGAAAAATATCGGTCGGGTCTGCCGATGAACGAGGCCATCGTCGTGGGGGCGAAAGCACGTTTCCGACCGATTCTTCTCACGTCGATCACGACGTTCCTCGGCGTATTCCCGATCATCATCGAGAAGAGTACGCAGGCGCAGTTCTTGGTCCCGATGGCCGTGAGCCTGGGGTACGGGATCCTGTTCGCAACCGCGATTTTGATGATCGCGACCCCGGCGCTGGCGATGATGAACTACGTCGGGACGCAGAAGGTGCGGGCGTTCTTCAAGAAGCCCGAGAAACAGGAAGTCGATTTGGGCTGGGCTGGCGAGGTCTAGGAGTCTTCCCGGCTTTCTAGCCGGTCGACAGCCCCCGCACTCTGGTGCACGCGGCGAGCTCGTCGTGCGGCGCGCTCGCCTCTGCGGGTAGTCGCGACTCGAGCGCCAAGAAGACCGGATCGGTCCAGTCGCGCGGACTCGGGTCGAGCCGGAACCGCGGCTTGCTCACGACCTCGATGGCCCACACCTCATCGCCCTCGGGTTCCACAAAGACGGCGACACCCTCTCCCTGATCCGCGTCGAGTGCCATGTCCTCCGGGTCTTCAACCTCGGGTCGGTAGCTGCCCGCGAGGATGATGCCGTTCTCCTGGTTCGCCTGTTCGATCACGAGGCCGGCCCAGCGCACGGATTCCTCGAGGAGGGGCCAGAGGGTTTCGAGCGGCAGTCGATAACAACGAGCGGTCCCCGAACCACGCGCGTTGAGCAGGTTCACGTTTGGGAGACATGCGCCGGTTGCCAGCGCTGCTAGCGTGACGAGGGCGATCTTGGACGCGGCCGCGAAGGTCGTCGTGCGCCGAATGCTCAGTCTTCCCCGACCCAAACGGTCTTCACGTTTACAAACTCGCGGATCGCATGGGGTCCGAGTTCGCGTCCATAGCCCGACTTCTTTACGCCGCCGAAGGGGACGCGAGGGTCGGAGGCCGACATGCCGTTTATAAACACGCCCCCGGCGACGAGATCGCGGACGGCACGCGCGCGTTCGTCGGGGTCGTTGGTCCAAATCGCCGACGAAAGACCGTACTCGGTCGCGTTGGCGCGCTCGATCGCCTCATCGAGATCTTTGACGCGAAATATGCTTGCGACCGGGCCGAAGATCTCGTCCGCGCTGGCCGGACAGCCGTCCGGGATGTCGGTCAGGACCGTCGGCTCGTAGAACCAACCCGGTCGGTCGGGTGTGTGGCCCCCGGTGAGCACACGTGCCCCGGCCGCGACGGAGGTGTCTACCTGCTCTGCGACCTGATCTCGAAGATCGCGGCGAGCGAGCGGGCCAATCGCCACGGACGGCTGTTTGGGATCTCCGACTTCGAGGGCCGCGATGCCTTCGACCAGCCGTCGCTCGAATTCATCGGCGATCGACGCCTGCACAAGCATGCGCTTGGCTGCGATACACGACTGGCCGTTGTTCCACATGCGTGCGTTGATCGCCGTACTTACGGCTCGGTCGAGGTCGGCGCTCTCCATGACGATGAAGGGGTCGCTGCCTCCGAGTTCCAGGACGGTGGTCTTGATGCGTCGGCCGGCCTCCGCCGCGATCGCGGAACCCGCGCGCACCGACCCGGTGAGCGACACCCCCTGCACGATCGGATCGTCGAGCACCCGCGTGAGATCATCGACCTCGACGAAGAGGTTCTGGAAGACGCCGTTCGGGAACCCCGCGCGAGAGAAGAGTCCCTCGACCGCGACCGCACACTGCGGCACGTTGGGGGAGTGCTTGAGAAGAAATACGTTGCCGGCGAGTACGGTGGGCGCCGCGGCGCGGATCACCTGCCAGAAGGGGAAATTCCACGGCATGATCCCGAGGACGGCGCCGATGGGCTGGTACTCGACCCAACATTCTTTGCCGCTCGACTCGAAGGGTTCGCGCTCCAAGAGCGCGGGTCCGTGTTCGGCGTAGTAGCGACACACCCAAGCGCATTTCTCCGCCTCGGCAACGGCGCTCGCGAGCGGTTTCCCCATCTCTCGCGTCATCAGTTGACCGAAGGCGTTTTTTCCAGACTCGAGCAGATCGGCCAGCGCCAGGAGTCGCTCCGCACGCTGGGCAGGGGAGGTGTGTCTCCAGCTTTGGAACCCCGAACGTGCGCGTTCGAGCGCTGCATCGATCTTGGACGCATCGAAAGCGTCGAAGGACGCCAAACGCTCCTCGGTTGTCGGATCGACACTCACAAACGGCACCGAACCCTCCGATCGCTTTACGGGTCGCGACGATGCGACCGCCCGCAGGATCGTCCGGTTTCGCCCGGTCCTTCGCAAGTCCCGGGGACCGGGTAGGTTGGACCCATGATCTTTACACTGGAAGCGGCGAGCGAGGCCCTACTCGAGGCACGCTTGCAACGACGCGGCATCGATCCGCCCTCGACAGCCTTCTCCGGTTTCGACCTCGGACAGGCGTACGAGGTGGGTGCGGAGCTGGATCGGAGACTCGAGGCTCGCGGGTACACGCGGGCGGGGTTCAAGGTCGGCTTTACGAACAAGGCGATCTGGCCAACGTTTGGGCTGGACCAGCCGATCCTGGCGCCCGTGTATGAACAGACGTTGCTGGATCCCGCGGATCCCATTTCCCTCGCGCCCTACTTTGCCCCGAAGCTCGAACTCGAAGTCGTGTTCGGGATGGGACCGAACCTCGTGGACATCGCGGACTCGGCCGGCCCCGCGGACTCGGCCGGCCCTGCGGAGGCGCCAAACCGAGGGTTGTCGCCGGAGTGGGTGGCGCTGGGCTTCGAAATCGTGGACTGCCACTACCCGAACTGGCATCTCAGCCCCGCGGACTCGGTCGCGGACTTCGGTCTGCACGGGGCGCTGGTCGTGGGCCCGCGGCTCGGGGCAGATTCGCCGGGGTTCGAACAGATCGTCGAGGGTCTCGATGACCTGCAGGTGACGCTGTCTCGGGCCGACGGACACGTGGAGCGTGGATTCGGCCGGAACGTGATGGGCCACCCACTGAACGCGCTGGAAGTCGTCCCCCGTCTCTTGGCGCCCTACGACACCGTCGCTCGGACGCCGGCCCAGTACGTCGTGAGCACCGGTACGATGACGGGGCTCGTGCCATTGTCTCCGGGGGACCGTTGGCGAGCGGAGGCTGTGGGCGGCGAGCTAGCCGGCTTGGAGATCTACCTCACGGTCTGACGGTCTTGCCCGGCTCGCGGGGACCGCCGTAGTTAGTTGCCAGGAAGCCAGGAAGAGGGCGGGGAGCCGCGCCATTGTTGGCGCCGCGCAAACGGGGAGATGCGATGACAGAGTCCACGACGTCGAGTGGCGAGACGGTTCGTTGGGCAAAAGTGATCGACCACACGCGCTGCATTGGCTGTCATGCCTGCACGACCGCGTGTAAGTCCGAGAACGAAGTCCCGCTCGGGGTCACCCGCACCTACGTCAAATACGCCGATGTCGGGACGTTTCCGGCCGCACGGCGAGCGTTTCAGGTCACGCGCTGCAACCAGTGCGATGACGCGCCATGTACCACGGCCTGCCCCACGGGCGCGATGTTCCGGCGACCCGACGGGATCGTCGACTTCGACAAGTCGACCTGCATCGGGTGTAAAGCCTGCATCGCGGCCTGTCCGTACGACGCCATCTTCATCAACCCGGACGATCACTCGGCCGAGAAGTGCAACTTCTGCGCGCACCGCATCGACGTCGGTCTCGAGCCGGCCTGCGTCACGGTGTGTCCCACCGAAGCGATCATCGTGGGTGACCTCGCTGATCCGACATCGAAAGTCGCACAGCTCGTAGGGCGCGAACCGGTACAAGTGCGCCGGCCGGAGAAAGAGACGCACCCAAAGCTCTTCTACGTCGGGGCGCACCAAGCCACGCTCGATCCGTTGGCGGCGGCTCGCCCCGACGGCGGTCTGTTCATGTGGAGCGAGCAACCCAAAGGGGGCGCTCAGGTCGGGGCAGGGCATCCGCACGGATCGGGCGGCGGCAAGCACGGGGCCAACTCGTCCGCGGCGGCCGTCCTCTCGTACGACGTCTCTCACAAGGCGCCGTGGGACTGGCGGGTCAGTCTTTATACGCTCACGAAGGGTGTCGCTGCAGGCGTGTATCTGGCCGCGCTACTTCTCTGTCTTCTCGGCGGGCTGTCGTGGGACGGGCGCGCCTGGCTGACGATCACTCCGCTCGTCGCGATGGTGGGCCTCGCGGTGACCGGGGCTCTGTTGATCTGGGATCTCGAACACCCCGGTCGATTCTTCATGATCTTCACCCGACCGCAGTTCAAGAGTTGGCTCGTGAGGGGGGCGTTTATCATCGCGGCGTACGGCCTCGGTCTCGTGACGCACTTGGCGGCGGGGTTGGGCGGAGGGGCGCAATCTGGCGCGGCGACGCGGTGGATCGCGTGGGGCGCCGGCCCGTTGGCGGGCATGACCGCCGTCTATACCGCCTATCTGTTTGCGCAGGCCAAGGCGCGGGACCTGTGGCAGAACCCGCTTCTTCCCCCGCACCTGTTCGTGCAAGCGCTCTTGGCGGGTGGTGCGACGCTGCTCCTCGTGCCCGGCTTCGGAGAAGCCACGGACGGCCTGCGCCTTCTGGTGGCACTCACCGGAGCGACTCACCTCTTGTTTGTCCTAGGTGAGCTCACGCTCGCGCACCCCACGGCTCACGCGGCGTTGGCGGCGCACGAGATGGTCCGCGGTCGGTTCGCAGGTTGGTTCTGGGCGGGGGCGGCCGGCGTCGCAGCGGCCGCCGCTTTGGTGGCCGTGGGGCTGACCGGCGCCTGGGTCGAACCCGTGATCGCCCTATCGGCGCTCGTAGGTCTGTTCGCCTTCGAACATGCGTACGTGCAGGCCGGCCAATCGGTACCGCTGGCATGAGCGGCGACGAGAAGCGTCCCAACGGGGCGGATGCGGCCGGCAAGGTCGAGCGGCTCGAGGGTCTGGTCAGCGCCGCGCGCAAAGACACCGAGGCGCGCGGCGAGACGTTCTACCCGGGCGCGAGCCGCGTCCACCTCGCCGCGTTTCCCCCGCGCGAGCGCTGGGACGATTGGGTCGAACTCGATTCGAAGGCGTGGCCCGAGCGTCGAGAAAAACGCTACATGCTGGTTCCGACCACATGCTTCAATTGCGAGTCGGCCTGCGGGCTCCTGGCATATGTCGACCGCGACACGCTCGAAGTAAGAAAGTTCGAAGGCAACCCCGAGCACCCGGGTTCGCGCGGCCGCAACTGCGCAAAGGGACCCGCGACGCTCAATCAAGTCGTGGACCCCGACCGCGTGCTCTACCCGCTAAAGCGCGCGGGCGCGCGCGGAGAGGGGAAGTGGGTGCGCGTGTCGTGGGAGGACGTGCTCGACGACATCGCGGGACGGATCCGAAAGGCGCTTCAGGAGGATCGGCACCGCGAGGTGATGTACCACGTGGGGCGTCCGGGCGAAGACGGGTTCACCGAACGTCTCCTCGCCGCATGGGGCGTGGACGGTCACAACTCGCACACGAACATCTGTTCGTCGGGTGCGCGCGCGGGGTATCAGTTCTGGCTCGGCATGGATCGACCGAGCCCGGATCACGCCCGCGCCGATGTCATCCTTCTCGTCAGTTCGCATCTCGAAGCGGGGCACTACTTCAATCCGCATGCGCAGAGAATCCTCGAGGGCATCCACAAGGGCGCGAAGCTCATCGTCCTCGACACGCGGTTGTCGAACACGGCGACACATGCACACCACTGGTTGCCCACGCAGCCTGGATCCGAAGCGGCCGTCCTCCTCGCGATCGCCAACTACCTCATCCAAACACAGACCTACGATCGCGATTTCGTCCGCCGGTGGTTCAACTGGGAACAGTACCTGGCCGCCGAGAAGCCCGATGTTCCGCGAACCTTCGAGTCATTCGAAGCGGCGCTGAGCGAGTTGTACGACGCATGCACGTTCGAGTGGGCCGAAGCGGAATCGGGGATCCCGGCCGCGCAGTTGGCGGAGGTCGCCGAAATCGTATCTCGGGCGGGTTCCCGACTGTCGACACACAACTGGCGTAGCGCGGCATCGGGCAACGAAGGCGGTTGGCAAGTGGCGCGCACGTTGTTCTTTCTCAACGCGCTCACGGGATCGGTGGCAACGCCGGGCGGTACCTATCCCAGTTCGTGGAACAAGTTTATTCCAAAGCCCATCCGGATGCCGCGACACCCGGAGCATTGGAACGAGCTCACGTGGCCCGACGAATACCCGCTGGCCATGTACGAGATGTCGTTCTTGCTTCCGCACATTCTCAAGGAAGGGCGCGGCAAGCTCGATGTCTATTTCACTCGGGTCTACAACCCCGTGTGGACAAACCCGGATGGGTTTAGCTGGCTCGAGGCGCTCACCGATGAAGACATGGTCGGTTTGCACATCGCCCTCACGCCTACGTGGAACGAGACCGCGTATTTCGCCGACTATGTGTTGCCGATGGGACACGGGCCCGAGCGTCACGACGTCCATTCGTACGAGACGCACGACGGGCAATGGATCGGCTTTCGACAGCCCGTCCTTCGCACCGCGCGCGAACGGCTTGGCGAGACCGTCGCCGATACGCGTCACACGAACCCCGGTGAGGTGTGGGAGGAGAACGAGTTCTGGCTCGAGCTCTCCTGGCGGATCGATCCCGATGGATCGCTGGGGATTCGCGAGTTCGTCGAGTCTGAGAAACGGCCCGGCGAAAGACTGACCGCGGACGAATACTACGAATGGATGTTCGAGAACTCGGTGCCCGGGCTCCCCGAAGCCGCCGCCAAACAAGATCTCGCGCCGCTCGCCTACATGCGGAAATACGGTGCGTTCGAGGTCGAGCGCGACATCGGTCCGTTGTATGAGCGAGACGTGGATCCGGCCGAACTCGTAGGCTTCGCCGAAGACGAGTTTGGTCGCGTCTACACGGAGACACCGAAGCCCGTTTCGCCCAATCTCGCTCCGATGGGGGCGCCCGATGCGGATGGTGAGGGGAGACGCGCGGTCGGCGTGCGCGTGGACGGACAAGTGCTCCGAGGGTTTCCGACGCCGAGCGGCAAACTCGAATTCTATTCCCCGACGCTCGTCGCGTGGGGTTGGTCCGACTACGCGCTGCCGACGTATATCCGAAGTCATGTGCACCCGGACGAAATGGACGACGACCAGATGTGTCTGATCTCGACCTTTCGGCTCCCGGTCCAGATCCACACGAGATCGGCCAACTCGAAGTGGCTCGATGAGATCGCGCACACCAACCCATTGTGGCTACACACATCCGATGCAAAGAGGCTTGGCGTGCGCACCGGGGGGCTGGTGCGAGTCGAAACGGAGATCGGGCACTTCGTCCTCAAGGCATGGGTCACCGAGGCGATCAAGCCCGGGGTCGTCGCCTGCAGCCACCACATGGGACGATGGAAGCTGTCGGAGGGAACGGCCATCGGTGGGTCGTCCGACGCAGTCGTCGGCGAGCAAGTTCGACAGGGCAGCCAGCGTCAACTCATGGCCACCGTGTCGATGGATCGTAAGAAGGACGGGTGGAAGCTATCTCGAAAGAAGGGCGCTGGACCCTACGACTCCAGCGATCCGGACACCTCGCGGATCTGGTGGAGCGACGTGGGCGTGCACCAGAACCTCACGTTCCCGGTCCACCCCGACCCCGTCTCCGGGATGCATTGCTGGCACCAAGCGGTTCGGGTGGTGAAGGCGTCGCTCCGCGATCGCAACGGAGACATCTCCGTGGATACGGAGAAGTCGCACGAGATCTACCAGCGTTGGCTCGAGAAGACTCGGGGCGCATCCGCGCATTCGCCCGACGGCACGCGTCGGCCTCATTGGCTGATCCGGCCGCTGCGGCCGGTTCGCGAAGCGTACGACCTCCCCGAGTGATGGAATTGTTTCGCGCCCTGGGCGCGCTGCTCGAAGCTCCGAGCGCGGAGAGTCGGCTACTGGGGCATCTGCTCGAACTCGGGAACGTTCCCGATGACGCCACCCACAGCAATCTGTTCTTGTTCGAAGTCTATCCGTATGCGTCGGTATTCTTGGGCGAAACGGGACAGATGGGGGGGGAGGCCAGAGACCGGGTAGCCGGTTTTTGGAGAGCGCTCGGCGGCGATCCGCCCGCGGAACCCGACCACTTGGCCACTCTGCTCGCCGCCTACTCGACGTTGATCGATGCGGAGATCAACTCCGAGCCCGGCGAAGACCGGCTTGCGTGGCGCAAAGTGCGTCACGCGTGTCTGTGGGAGCATCTCCTCTCGTGGTGCTTGCCGTTCTTGATCAAACTACGGCAGATCGCGCCTCCGTTCTATTGCGGCTGGGCGGACACGCTCGAAGACGCCCTCGCGAAGGAGTCTGCGATCTTGGGACCCCCGGACCGCACTCCACTGGCGCTGCGCGAAGCGACCGCAATGCCGGATCCGCGCAAAGATGACGGGCAGAGTTTTCTCGCGGCGCTTCTGAGTCCGGTGCGCAGCGGCCTCGTCCTGACGCGAGGGGACCTGGCGCGCGCGGCGCGGGACTTGGGACTGGGTCTCCGCGTCGGCGAGCGCGCCTTCATACTCAAGTCGATGATGTCGCAAGGGGCGCCCGAAACGCTGGACTGGCTCGCCGAAGAGGCGCGCGGGTGGGCGAAGCTCCACGACCAGTGGGGAGCCATCGCGCCGGAAGTCGCGGACTTTTGGTCGCAACGCGCGCACGCCACGACGCTGCTGCTCGAGACATTGAGCGCCGAGGTCCGAGACGATCGGCAGTTCGCCGCGGCGGGCGCCGATTCCACCGGGAGTCAAGAACATGGGTGAGGCGAAGCAGGGTCCCCCGCTCGATCCGGATCGTTTTCGAGCCGTGTTCCTTCTCGTACTCGTCCTGGGGATCAGTCTTCTTTTTCTCCAGATGATCCGGCCCTTCTTTACCACCCTGTTACTCGGAGCGCTGTTTAGCGGCCTCCTGCACCCCGTCTATCGAAGGATCCTGGGCGGGTTCCGGGGGAAGCAGGGGCTGGCCGCGTTTGCCACACTCGTCCTCTTTATCGTCGTGTTGTTGGGCCCGGCCGCGACGTTCCTCATCATCGTCGTGGACCAGGCCGTACAGGTCACGGAGTCTGCGGCCCCATGGATCGCGAACGTGCAGGCGCAACTCGGCCAGCAGGGCGGGTTTGACCGCTTGATCGATCAGCTGCCCTTCGCCGAGAATATCCGGCCGTATCAAGAGCAGGTTGTACAAAAAGCCGGAGAGCTCGCCGGTTCGATCGGCACTTGGGTCGTGCAGGGTCTGACCAACGTTACTCGGGGTACCGTCACCGTCATCTTTCTCTTGTTCATCATGCTCTACGCGATGTTTTTCTTCCTGCTCGATGGCGGACGCGTCCTACGAAAGATGCTCTACTATCTGCCCCTGTCGAACGACAACGAGCAACGCATGCTCGAGAAGTTCGTTTCCGTGACGCGCGCGATGGTGAAAGGCACGTTTCTCATCGGAATCATGCAGGGCGCCCTGGCGGGCCTCGCCTTCGCGGTCGCGGGGATTCCATCGGCTGCGTTCTGGGGCACGGTCATGGCCGTGCTTTCCATTGTGCCGGGCATCGGATCCGCGCTGGTTTGGGTCCCGGCAGCGATCTATCTGGCCGTGATCGATCGCATGGGAGTTGCGATCGCGCTGGTCGTTTGGTGCGTTGTGGTGGTGGGGTTGATCGACAACTTGATGCGTCCCTGGCTGGTAGGACGAGACACGAAGATGCCGGACCTCATGATCTTGCTGGGGACTCTCGGAGGGCTGTTCGCGTTTGGGGCCGCTGGCGTCCTGATCGGGCCCATCATCGCCGCGTTGTTCATCACGGTTTGGGAGCTGTACGGCGAGGCCTTCAAGGACCTGCTACCCGACGCTTGGCTGCCGGAGCCGCCGATACGACCCGACCCCGAGGCACCCAGTAGCGGCGAAGATCCTGTAGCAGATCCGGTCTAGCCGTACGCAAGACGCGGAATGGGATCAGCAACCAGGACCGTCGAGTCAACGTACGGGTCGGGTCGCGGGTTCTCAGACCGATCGACCCGAGCGCATGCTCAATCAAACTTGGAGCCACCTAGATGACTGTTGGAGTTCAATCTGACGCTTCCCGCGCCGCCATCTGCCTGCTCGCCCTGGCCCTTGCCGCGGCCGCAATGGCCACCGGCGCCGCGCCGATCCGGGCCCAGGAGATTTGGCCCGACTCGTCGTTCATGGAGCAGTTCCCCTGGAGATCGATCGGTCCGGCGAACATGTCCGGTCGAGTCACCGACGTAGAGGGCATCCCGGGAACACCCGTTTTCTACTTCGCGGCTGCCACCGGCGGAGTTTGGAAGACGACGAACAGCGGGACCACCTTTCGTCCTCTATTCACCGACGAACGCGTGTCGGCCATGGGCGATCTCGCGATCTCACAGAGCGACACCAGCATCGTCTGGGCGGGCACGGGCGAAGAGGACTCGCGCAACTCGATCTCACCTGGGGCGGGTGTCTACAAATCCGCCGACGGTGGACTGACGTGGACGCTGATGGGGCTGGAAGACAGCCAGGCCATCGGCCGCATCGTCATCCACCCGACGGATCCCAACACGGTCTACGTCGCGGCCCTCGGTCACATTTGGGGCCCCAACAACGAGCGCGGTCTCTATCGCACGTCCGATGGCGGCGAAACGTGGGAGCGCATCCATTTCATCTCTGACGAAGCGGGCTTCGTCGACATCGCGATGCACCCGAAGGATCCGCAGATCCTGTTCGCCTCCAGCTGGGAACGGGTTCGTGGACCCTACTTTCTGCGCAGCGGCGGTCCGGGCAGCGCGCTGTGGAAGTCGACCGACGGCGGAGACAGCTGGACGGAGGTCGAAGGCGGCGGGTTCCCATCGACGGAAAAGGGGCGCATCGGGATCGCGATCGCGGCCTCCAATCCCGACGTGATGTACGCGCTCGTGGAGGCGGAGGGTGCGGATTCGACGGCCGTGGAAGAGTCCGAGGAAGTCCCGGACGACCCGGCCGCCGAGGAGCAGGCCACGGAGGAACAGACCGAGGAAGCCGGTGCTGAAGAAGAGGTAGAGACGGCCGACCCCACGGATGGGTTGCGAGGCTCCGGTCTCTATCGCTCCGAGGATGGCGGCCTGACGTGGGCTCACATGAACAGCCAGAACTCCCGACCGTTCTATTACTCGCAGGTGCGAGTGGACCCGACCGATCCCGACTTCGTGATCTGGTCGTCGACGCCGGTGCGCGCTTCGAAGGACGGCGGCAAGACCGTCGGACAAACGACGCAGGGGATTCACGTCGACCACCACGCGTTGTGGTGGGACCCGATGAATCCAGACCACATCGTCACCGGCAACGACGGCGGGATCGGCATCACGTGGGATCGCGGCGGCAACTGGGACTTTCCGAATACGATGGCGCTCGGGCAGTTCTATGCGGTGTCCTACAACATGGATCTTCCGTACCGCGTGTGCGGAGGTCTCCAGGACAACGGGACGTGGTGCGGTCCGAGCAATCGTCGCCAGGGCACGATCTCGAACTATATGTGGGCGACCGTGAACGGCGGAGACGGGTTCTACGCACCACAGGACATGACAGACCCGACCCTCATGTGGGCGGAGTCCCAAGGCGGGAACATGGCGCGGATCAACACCGCGTCGGGCACGCGACAGAGTCTGAGCAAGCCGGATTGGCGCGAAGCGACGAAGACGCTACGCGATGAACTGGTGACCATGGAGGACGCAGCCGGCGCCGCCCCCACGTCCGCGCAGACCGCGCGCTTGGCGGACCTCAAGCAGCAGATCACCGCCGATTCAGTGGCCGCACAGCTTCGCTGGAACTGGAGCACGCCGATGGTGGTCTCCGTTCACGACCGGAACGTCCTCTACGCGGGCGCCAACCGAGTCTTGAAATCTACCGAACGCGGCGATGGGCTGCGGGCGATCTCGCCCGACCTCACCTATGCCGACACGGTCAAGATTCGGATCAGCACCGAGACGACGGGCGGCATCACTCGGGACGCGACGGGCGCCGAGACGCATGCGACGATCGTGGCGTTGGCGGAGTCACCGCGCAGGGCGGGGTGGCTGTTCGCCGGAACCGACGACGGCCGCATCTGGCACACGCGCGATGACGGGGCGAACTGGACCGAACTGACGGGACGATTCCCCGGCGTGCCCGAGGGCACGTGGGTGAGTCGGATCGAGCCATCGCACCATGACGACGACCGGTTCTATGTCTCCTTCGACGGTCACCGGGCCGACGATTTCACTCCCTACGTCTACGTCACCGAAAACGGCGGAGAGACGTTCGCGGCCATCACGACGGGGCTTCCGACGGGAGCGCCGGATTATGTGCACGTGGTTCGCGAGGACCCTCTCAACGAGAGCCTGTTGTTCGTGGGGACGGACGTCGGTGTGTACGTATCGCTCGATGGCGGCGCGAACTGGCGCCGCTTCATGGAGGGCCTGCCCACGGTCCCGGTCCATGACCTCAAGATTCATCCGCGAGATCGGGAGCTGATCGCGGGAACGCACGGACGGTCGATTTGGGTCGCCGACATTGCGGCGCTGAGCCAGATCGCCGGTCGTGGGCTCGGCGACGAGGCCGTGCTGTTCGATCCGAGCCCTGGACTCCAGTACGGCAGCGAGGCGATCGGTGGGGAGTCGACGGGCCATAGCACGTTCCGGGGCCAGGTCAAACGATTCGGCGCGGAGCTGACGTACTACATCCCGAAGGAAGTCTCCACCGCGCTGCTCGCCGAGGCACGAGAAGCCAGAGAAGCAGCTTCCGAGTCGGGAGCGAGCGGTCCGCGCGTCCGTGCGCAGGCAGAGTTCATCATTCTGGATGCTGCGGGTGACACGACTCAAATCGTCACCGGGCCGGTAACCCCGGGGTTGGCGCGCATATATTGGAACTACTCGTTGCGAACCAGCCTCGAGCCATTGTCTCCGTCGGAGGCCCGGGATAGTGCGAACGCGATCGTCGTCATCGATGTGGTGGCGGACTCGCTTCTTGCCACCGGTGCGGATTCGGCCGCTGTGACGCGCGCGGCGGAAAACGCGAAGAATCGAGCCGGACGCTCCGCCCCAACCGCGCTCGGTGGAGCTCGACCCCTCCAGACGACCGAGTTTCAGGAGCGTCCGGGCGAGTCGTTCCCGAATCGCCCGGCGCGCACGACCTCGAGAAGACCTTCCCGCGCCCGTGGGGCCGGGGAGATCAATCGGACGTTTAATCGAGCGCTGCGAGATCGAGGCATCCGCCTCGGTGGTGGCGGCGGTGGCGGTGGTGGCGGGCCGCAGGAGATCGCGGAGCCCGGAAGGTACACGGTCGTCCTTCGGCTCGGCAGCCAAACCCTGACCACGGAACTCGAACTCATCCGACGCGAAGGCTACGACCCGACGCCTTAGGCTCGAGCTGTCTCCCAGACAAGCGAGGTGTTGATGAAAAGACGGATGTTCGCGGCGCTTGCTCTCATGCTGGCCTGCGGAGCTGGGGCGGTACAAGCCCAGTCCGCTCGAGACGCGTTCGACGCCGAAGCGTTTGACGCCTATGTGGCGCGCGCCGTGGAGGACTGGGGCGCTCCCGGTCTCGCGGTTGCGGTCGTCAAGGATGGAGACGTGTGGTTCGCGCGCGGCTACGGCGTCCTCGAACTGGGTAAGCCCGACCGGGTCGACGAGCATACGCGGTTTGCCATCGGGTCGACCACGAAAGCGATGACCGCCGCCGCGATCGGAATGTTGGTCGATGAAGGTTTGCTGAACTGGGATGATCGGGTCATCGACCACATGCCGAACTTCCGGTTGTACGACCCGTTCGTGACGCGCGAACTCACCGTGCGGGACCTGCTCACACACCGAGCGGGTCTGGGCAACGCCGATTTCCTCTGGTACGAGCAAGACACGACCTCCGAGGAGATCCTCGACAAGGTGAGACTCGTCGAGCCGGCGTACTCGCTACGGTCCGGGTTCATCTATCAAAACATCATGTACCTCGCCGCGGGCGCGCTGGTCGAAGCCGTCAGCGGCACGCCCTGGGACGAGTTTGTTCAGCGTCGCATTCTTGAACCGCTCGGCATGAACGAAACGATTCCGTTGCTCGCGGGCACGATGGGTCAGGAGAACGTGGCATCCCCGCATTTCAGGGTGGGCGACGAGCTCATGGTGATCGAGAACGCGACCGTGGATCCGGTGGCGCCGGCCGGTTCGGTTTGGTCCAGCGTTCACGACATGTCCAAGTGGTTGATCATGCTGTTGGGCGATGGAGCCGCACCCGACGGCACGAGGCTACTCGAGCCAGCGACCGTTCGCGAGATGTTTACCCAACATGTGGCGCTGCGTCCTGCCGAGTTGTACCCGACGACCGCGCTGACCAAGCCGAGTTGGGCCGGCTACGGTCTGGCGTGGTTTCAACACGACTACCGCGGCAAGAAGGTGGACTTTCACACAGGGTCGATCGACGGGATGGTGGCGATCGCAGGGATGATCCGTGATGAAGGTCTCGGGGTGTACGTGCTTTCCAATCGAGATCACGTAGAGGTCCGGCACGCGCTGATGTACCGGGTCTTCGATCTCTTCGATCCCCACGCGCGGGAGCCGCGCGATTGGAGCACGGATCTCAGGCAGCTGTACGATGACCTGGCCGCTCGAGGCGTCGCAGCTCGCGAGGCCAGGCTGTCGCGCCGGGAAGCCAACACTTCCGCGACCCACGCCGCAACGGACTTCGCCGGATCGTACACCGACCCCCTCTATGGCGAGATCAAAATCACTCAGGAAGGCGATGCCCTTTGGTTCGAGTATGGCCCCGGTCTATCCGGTCCGCTCGAGCACTGGCACCACAACACCTACCTCGTCCGCTACGACGCCAAGTGGCGCGGCGAGTCGTTCGTGACCTTCGAGCTCGATTCGACGGGCACGGTCGCGAGCCTCGACCTGAACGGGAGTGGATTTGCTCGATCGACTCCGTGATGCGGGAGCGTCTCTCTCCCGAGTAACGGAGCGCTGGGTCCCCGACGCCTGGGTGATCCTGCTCTCGCTTACATCGGTGTCGCTCGTCCTTGCGATCTGGGCCGGCGGTGCGACGATCCAGGAAGCCACGCTCGCGTGGGGCGATGGCGTGTGGACGCTGCTCACGCTGGCCATGCAGTTTACGATCGCGATGGTGGCTGCCCATGCCTGCGCCGCTTCGCCTCCGGTCTATCGCATGTTGGACCGACTCGCCGCCGTCCCGAATCCCACAAAACCGGTCCAGGCGGTCGCGCTCGCCGCGGGCTTCTCGATGGTCGCCGGATACCTGAACTGGGCGTTCGGTCTCGTGGTGTCGGCGCTTTTCGTTCCGTTTATCCTAAAGCGCAACCCGAAAGCGGACGTTCGGCTCGTCATCGCGGCCGCTTACATGGGGATCGGGACGGTGTGGCAAAGCGGACTGTCCAGCTCCGCACCGCTCATCCTCGCCACCCCGGGCAATCCGCTTCTCGAGCCAGGCACGGGCGCGCCCGTGGTGGACCGCCTATACCCGGTCACGGAGACGCTCTTCAACCCATTCAACATCGGTTACGCGCTGGTCATGCTGGTGACCGGCCTGGTGGCCGCGATGTCGCTCCACCCGAGAAAAGATGTCGTCACGCTCACGGCCGCTGAGATCGAGGAGATCCTTCCGGAGCCGCCTACGCCCCCGGCGACACCCACCACGCCTGCCGAGCGCATCGATGCGTTTCGGGGCTGGACAATCTTTGCCGCGCTCTTGTTCGCGTATCCGCTCGGTCATTCGATCGCAACGCGCGGCTTCGGCGCGAGTTGGACGATCAACGCCTACAACACGGTCTTTCTCGTCTTGGCCCTGCTGCTCCACGGTCGCCCCATGTCGTTTCTCAAGTCCTGTCGAGACGGGGTCGGCGCGGCGTGGGGGATCATCATCCAGTTTCCGTTCTATGCCGGTATCTTCGGCGTCATCCAAAACACGGATCTGGGCGGCTGGCTCGGCGAGCGGTTTGCCGAAGTCGCGACGACGCGTCTCTATCCGCTGGTCGTATACGTCTACTCCGGGATTATGAGTCTGTTTATCCCATCGGCCGGTTCCAAATGGATGATCGAGGCGCCCTACATCGTTCCCGCTGGCGAGCAGCTCGACGTCTCGGTCATCACGACCCTCTTGGCTTATGCCTACGGTGATTCCGCGTTCAATCTGATTCACCCGTTCTGGGCCCTGCCAATCCTGGCGGTCACGCGCCGCCGGTTTGGCGAGATCTTCGGATACGCGTTTCTCATTTGGCTGGCGTGCGTAGCCGTGGGGATCACGACCATGCTGGTCATCCCGACGAGTTGGTAGCTCGTCGTCGTCATCGAGCGCACAGAGACTGGAGGAAGCAATGCCTTGGGGATCTGGTTCGAGCGGGCCGTAGCCGATACATCTCCCAACCATGAAGACACTTCTGATACTCCGACACGCCAAGTCATCTTGGGATGACCGTGGCATCAAAGATCACGATCGCCCCCTCAGTCCGCGCGGCGCGCGAGATGCGCCCCGCATGGGTCAGCTCCTCGTCGACGAGGACTTGGTGCCGGACCGAATCCTCACATCGAGCGCCGTCCGTGCCGTGGCGACGACAGAGCTGGCGGCGGGCGAGTTTGAACAGCACGTGGATATAGAGGTCACTCGGGAGTTGTATCTGGCGTCACCGCACACGTACGTCGACGTCATCGAGGAGATGGGGCACGACGCAGAGTGTCTGATGGTCGTGGGGCACAACCCCGGGATTTCGGCGCTCGTGACCGTACTGACGGGAGAGTGCGAGGAGATGTCGACCGCGGCGCTGGCCGCCGTCGAACTCGACCTCGATGATTGGGCAGAGATCGGGTCGGCCGGCGAGGCGACGCTAGCCGGGTTTTGGCGCCCCAAGAAGCTCGGACCTCGCGAGGACTAGCCTCCCGCAAGCACCTGGAAATTCTCCTCCTCCGCTACCCAGACTTCGAGCCCGGGGACGTGCTGGGCCACGCGATGGAAGAAGCGCTTCCCTAGTTCGTTCTCCTCCGTTGTCATCCACCACACGACGTTCCCGCCCCATTCCTGCGTGCGGGCCGCGACGCCGGCCAGGAGTTTCCAACCCACGCCATCTCCACGTCCTCCCGGCGCCACGTAGAGGTCGGAGAGGTAGCTGCCGCACCGAACCGTCTCGGTATCGTAGGACCGATGGAACATCGCGTATCCGATCAACTCGCCACCGTCCACCGCAACCAGGGTGTCGAACCATCGGTTGGGCCCCAAGCCGTCGCGTAGAAAGTCGTCCGCCTCGTATCGACACTCCCCCCACCCGAGACCGAGGTTGAGCGCGACGACCAATGCAGCGAGGTCTCTTGCGTCTTCGGCCGTAGCGTCTCGAATGTTGACGTCGGACATCAACGATCCCTTGCTGGTTGTAGCGAAACCACGCGCGTGTAGATGAGATCTTCGAGCGGGGAATTGTCGCCGTTCCCCGAATTCGCCGCGACGTGAATCAACACCGAGCCGGGGTCGGTTGGCGCGGTCCAATAAAACACCCAGTCCGCCGTGTCGCCATTTGCCTCGGTGCCCAAGGCCGTGTGCTGCGCATAGGCCACCACTCCGGCTTCGTCAGCGACGATCGTGGTGCGCTCGCCCTCGGTACGGAGTTCGCCCGCGGAGCCGCCGCGGTTCGGACCCCCATCCCAGCGCAGCGTCGCCTGAAATCCGGCCGCCAGCATGTCGAACGATCGCAAGCGCACCGTCACGCGGTACTCCGCGCCGGGCTGGAACGTGGAGTCTAGCCCGATCACGTCGAGTGTCGATCCCGGCTCGTTGAGCGGCGACCCGACATGGCACTCCGCGCACGTGGGTTCACCGAAGCCGCCGGTGTGGCCAAGAGGCGGCCCGTCGATCTGTAGACCGGACGCCAACCGCGCACCCGAGAGTGGAACGGCCAAGGCGGTCTGATCGAACGCGAACAGCCCGAAGACGACGACACCCGCGACGCCGAATAGCGCCGCGGGTGCAACCCACTTGGACAAGGTCGGGGTTACCGCGGTTTGAGGACCGCGCGGCCAACCGTATTCACATCGGTGCCGAACCAGATCGCGTCGGTCGCCTCGTCGTAGTACATGTGCCGGATCGTGCCCCCGCCGCTCCCGACTTCGACGACGTCGAGAAACGCTTCCGAGTTCGTATCGAAGCCGACGAAACGGTTTGGTTGCACGCCCGTCTCGACCAGCCAGATCCGATCGTCTTTGTCGATCGCAGCCGCATAAGGTCGCGACTGTTCGCCGGCCGGAAGATCCCACTCCCGCTGGAAGCCGTCGCCCTCCAGGACCAGCCCCAGCTTGCCGCGGCTGTAGTCCACGTACCAGACGCGGTCCTTGGAGTCGACGACGATCCGTCGAGGTCGAGAGCCCTCGGGTAAATCGTACCCGACCAGTTCGAACGAGCCCGGGTCGACCATGCCGATGAGGTTGGTCCCGAAGTGGGCGATCCACGGTCGGCCTTTGGAGTCGAGCTCGATGCCGTATGGACGACTCGAGGTGCCCCGTCCCCCTTCGACCTCCGGCGCGTCGACGAGTCGAACCTCGCGCGTATCCGTGTCCAGAAATCCGATGAGATTGCCGCCTTGAACCGTAAACCAAATGTCGTGGTCCTCGGTCCAAACGAGCGTATGCGGGTCACGCGCGCGCTCGTCGGTCATCATGATCTTGTCGATCTCGCCCGTGGCCGGATCGATGATCCCGATGTGTTTGGCGGCGTTGCCCGCGTAGTAGATCATCCCATCGGCGGCCACGATGAGATTGTGCGGCCCCGTCCCCTCGTCCATGTCGTATTTGACGAATTCACCCGTCTTGGGGTCGAGGGCCGCCGCGTAGTGGGTCCGCTGACCCACGAACCAGACCCGCCCGTCCGGTCCGACGTAGGGATCTCGAGGCCGACTCTCCGCATACGGGACCGTCCACTCGTCGATCTGAAGCAGATCGCTCGACGCGGTGTGGTCCTGTGCGGAGAGAGCACCCGTCAGGCCGGACGCGCCAACCAGCGCGACAAGGGCGAATCTTCGTGCTCGATCAAACATCCCTACCTCCTGGTAGCTCTAAAGAGTCGCTGAGACGAACCGAATATACGGCGGCCCAGGGCCCCTCTCCCAGGGGTCAGTCCCCGACGGTCCTCGCCTCTGGGCTCTTGGCGCCGAGTAGGGCTCGCCGAGTCTTTGTAAGCATGTAGAGGTTGGCGGTCACCCGACCCCCGGTGACCGCCGTGAACGCCGCGGTGACTCCGGTCCAACCCAACCCTCGGCCGACGATCACGAACACGGCGGCTACGGTCGCGATCTCGACCGCGGTCGCATAGGTGATCGGACGAGTCCGGCGGTTCCGCATCAACACGCCGCGCTGGAGAGACAACCAGACTCCGAGGAAGGGGACGGGACCGAGTGCGCGCGCGGCCGTGGTGGCGTAGCGCGCGAGCTCCGGAGACAGCCCGGATACGGTCTGGAACCAGACGGCGGACAGCGGCGTGAATGCGATGGCGGCGAGGATCGCCGTGATCAAGAGGCCGAGCCCGAACGCGAATCGAGAAATCTCTCTGTACCCCTCGCCGTTGCTCCCAAGCAAGGCGATCACCGCGTCCTGGAAGCTCAGTCCAATCGCGCGGAACATGAAGGCGAGGGACCCGACTACCGGGAACACGGCCAGCGAGACGACGGGCTCGACGCCGCGTCCCATGAAGAAGGTGAGCATGGGTTGGATCGCGAGGCCGATGAGAGAGGTGAGCGCCAGCGGGTAGTAGAACGTGGCGATCTCGCGATAGCCGAGCCCCTCGGAGATCGTCGCGACTCCGGCCGCCGGATCCGACGCCGCCAAGAGCCCGTTGATCGCATCCCGAGCCATCCAGCGGGCGACCAACGCCTCGATCACGACCCCCGTTGAAAGCGCCGCCGCCCCCACGGAGGCGCCCGGTAGATCGGTCAGGGTCGCGAGGGCAATCGCCCCCCCGGACATGCCGGCCAAACGGATCACGGTCCCGTAGGCGACGAGCCGCGTCTTCCCGGACCGGATCAGGACGCCTTGAACGAACCGCCTGTACCCAATGGCGGCCGGCCAGGGCAAAAACCACCACAAGGCTCCGTAGGTCAGACGACTGACCTGCTCGGGGAGTCCGAGGACCGTGCCAAACAGGAAGTCTCCGATCCCCGGGATCAAGACGAGGAGCAGCAGCCCGGTCGAGAGCGCGTTGAGGCCGTTGGCGAACCCGCGCAGTCGCCGATAACTGACGGCATCTTCCACGAGCGCAGTCGCCGCGCTGAGAAGCATGATGACCGGCGACTCGACCAGCACGGCGATCGCGATCGACACGCCGTATGCGGCAAGGCCGATCGTCGGCTCCGGAAGACGCGCGACCACGGCCGCGAGGAAGGGGCCCTCGAAGGCCATCATCAACCACGTCGCCGCCAGAGGCGCCCAGAAGAGCAGAATCCTTCCGGTCGACAAATCTATTGGCGCGCGGGCCGATCGATCGGCTGACACGAGGGGCCTTTGCCTCCGGGTCGGGTGCGTGGGTGAAGCGCCCCACCTTCGCGGATCAGACCGCTACGGTCAAACTTCGTCTCCGGCGAGCGTGGTCCCGAGCTTGGCGAGACACGACGTCCAGCTCTGTCGGTGACCCTCGGTGCGCTCGGCATCCGGGAAGCGCTCATGGGTGACGACGACCTCGGTCGCGTCGCCTCGCTCGATGAACTCTACGGTGACCAGCGTCTCTCCCACGGCGTGTTCGGACTGCTCCCAGTCCCAGGTGTAGACGAGTTTCTCCGGACGGACGACTTCGCGATACGTGCCGAACGCGGTATAACTGGCCCCGTCGTCGCCTCGCATCCCGAGCACGTAAGCCCCGCCGACCTCGAGATCGACTTCCGATCTGACCACGGAAGCGCCCGGGGGACAGGACCAGGCCTTGATCAAGTCCGGTTCGGTCCAGGCGGCGAAGACGGCTTCGCGGTCGGCTTGAATCATCTGTGAGACGCGGAGGGCGGTGGCGGTCTGCGTGCTCATGTCGGGTGCTCCTCGGTTAGGGTTTGGTTTCGAAATAGCGAGACAGCGCGGCGAGCTGCCCCTCCCAGAATCCCCGGTAGTCCTCGACCCAACCCGCCGCCTCTTTCATGGGGCGCGCGTCCAAAGCGCACCGACTCATTCGTCCGTCCTTCGTTCGCTCGACCAGACCGGCGCGTTCCAACACGCGGAGATGTTTGGAAATCGCCGGCCTCGATACGTCGAACGGAGCCGCGAGTTCGCCCACCGTCGCGTCTCCATCGGCGAGACGGGCGAGGATCGCTCGGCGCGTGGCGTCGGAAAGCGCCGCGAACGTCTGATCGAGTCGTTTTGAAATGGTAACCATATGGTTACCATATGTGCCGGATAGAGAAGGACGCAAGCCCGGCCAAGGGCGACGCCCCGAGAGGGAAGGGACTTAGTGCTGCGCGAACCGACGGATGGGGCCGGCGAACGAGACCAACGAGGCCACGGCCGTCGTCCAGCCCGGGAGAAAGAGGAAGACGAACAACAGCTTCTCTGCGGCGCCCGTGGATTGCTCGGATACGAAGTAGGAGGCGGCCGGCGGGAAGGCCACGCAGCAGACCGCCAGGATCAGAAGGCCGACCGTCTTCTGCCGAGCGAGGAACCCGGCCCCGAGGACCAGACCCACGGCCGACAATCCCGGGATGAGCGTGTGCCAGGCGGCCGCAGGCGTGTACGCGGTGGCGAAGGTCCAGAGGTTTAGGACGGCGGCGACGTTGCAGATGACCGTCCACCGGATCAGGGCCATGCGACGCCCAGCCCACCGCTCTGTGGGGTCGCGTCCCTCGAAGTCGTCGTAGGTCGCCCGGCCCGTCAACGTGATGAGTAGAAGCACCGAGGCGCCCAACACCAGCCATGGCTCGATCTGCCGAATTCTGAAGCCGTCTTCGGCGACGATGGCGAGGGCCCAAGGAAGCAGTGCGATGGCGGAGGCTAGCGCGAGCCAACGCGCCCAGGCTTTGGACGCGATGACGCCGAACACCGTCAGCCCCAGCGGAAGCAACAAGGGGAGGAACGCCAGGCGAAGGTCGCCCTGCCCGGAGTAGGATGGGCCCGACACGGTCGCGGCCAGACCCCCGAGCGTCAGGAGTGAGCCGACGGCGATGGTCTTCCGTGCGGCGAGCTTCATCGATCTGAGTCCAACGAGGCGGAGAGTGCCGCCTCCACTTCGAGACTGAAGGCCGAGAAGACCACCATCTCGATGCGCGGATCCGCTTCGAGGCACGTGTTCACGGTTTCGATCGCGACCTGACAGGCCAGCGCGACCGGGTATCCGAAGACGCCGCAGCTGATCGCCGGAAACGCGATGGTTGTCACTCCGTGCTCGGCGGCGAGCAGCATCGACGTCACGTAGCAGGAGGCGAGGGCTTCGGCCTCCCCCGATTGGCCGCCGCGCCACACCGGGCCCACCGTGTGAACGACTTGGCGCGCAGGGAGGTTGAACCCCGGCGTGATCCGCGCCTCACCCGTCGGGCACCGCACGCCTGGGCGCACTTCGGCGATCGCGCGACAGCTCTCGAGCAGCTGTGGGCCGGCTGCGCGGTGAATCGCGCCGTCCACGCCGCCTCCGCCCAAAAGCGTTTCGTTGGCGGCATTTACGATCGCGTCGACGTGGAGCCCTGCGATATCGCCGCTGACCAATTGCATCCGATGATTCGACATGGCGGTTCTATCCCGCGAAGTTCATACCGTGAGCGACTCGTTCGACTCCTTGTGACGATGCTATGCGGTGGAGTTGCACACGATCCCCGAAGAAGAGACGGCAGAATGTCGAGAGCGTTCGTAAACGAAGATGCGGCGAGCGAGCCCGAACCGCGTTACGTCCTACCGGCGCGCGAGTCCTCCGACTACGCGTTCGCGGCGGCGCGCGCCCTGTTGGAAGGGGCAGACCAGGGCAACACGCGCAGCGCCGAACTCGCCACAGGATACATGTGGGGTGATCCGGAGTTGGTCGTCCACATGAGGGCGCTCATCGAGCAGGCAGAGACAGACGGCGACGACCGCTTCGCCCGACTCGGTCGAAGGTATCTGAGAAAAGTGGAAGGGGCCTGAGGACGAGCTGGATCCCAGCGCTGATCTAGGGTGCGCGGACCGTCGATGCCGCCGCGATAGGGGAAGGCCCCTCGTCCTGGTTTTGAATCGCCCTCGCCGCGAACCACACGGCGACGATCGCGCTCAAGAAGGCCAGCACGTGCAGACATCCACCGATCGCCTCTGCGTGCTCCAGTAGGCCGCTTCTCTGGAACAACCACCGCCAGTCGTGGATGTGTCCGCCGACCAGGGGAAGCGCGAGCGCGTTTGCATCGGCCATGTATTCGGCCGTGTACATCGCGCTCTCCGCAGCCCACACGCCACACACCGCAGCCTCGAACGCTTGACGTCGCCTACCAAAGTACAAGACGAAGACGAGCGGAAACGCGAGCTGAAGCAACGAGCCGCCGAGGAAGGACATGACCTCGCCGGCGGGGGCGAACACGACGTGCCCCGCTTCGTGTATGAGGAGGTTGACGCCATCCACGAAGTGGTAGCGGTAAGCGACGGCTAGCCAAACGACGTAGACGCTGAGCCCGGCGACGACGCCGAGCCGTATTCGCTTCGTGGCGGCCACCGAGAGCTTCGGTCCGTCCACCGAAAGCGAGGCAGGCGCGCTTCGGGTCACCGGTCCTCCACCATGTAGATCTCGCTCGCAGCTCGTCCTTCGCCGAACTCGAGCTCGCGAAAGAGCGTCCCGCAGCGCTCATCGTATCGCCACTCATGGTGCACACCGGGGGCGGCTTCGATCACGAGTGCACCGTCCTCGGAAATCCGCCAACGCATGTCCCGAAAGTTTTCGGACTCGACGGTTCCGTCCGGGTTGAATCCGATCGGGTATCCACCCGCAGGAGAGACCGGATACACGACCGAAAAATGCCGAAACTCGTGTTCAACCAGAAGCTCCGAAGTGAGCGCGGCCGCAAGGACGTGCGGTGTCGACGGGATGCCGGACCACAGGCTGCACGGGACCCTTTCACCCGATTCGCGGGTGAGCATGGGACGCGATATCGCTGGCACACGGATCGGCTCGCCATCGGTCGTGTCCGCATCGAAGAATCCATCTCCATCGCGATCGAACCAGACGAGGTGGTTGAAAGAGCCGCACGGCGTCGGCGCCCGTCGATAATCGATCCGCCCGTCGCGGTCTTGATCCGCGTAAAAGACGCAGTCCTTGCGCCACTCCCCGTTGAGAAACTCCCATCCCTCGCTCGGGAGGATCGCCTCGGGCACCGGAGATCCCTGCGCGGACGCCGAAGAAGCGTTGCTGCCGAAGATCGCGAGGAACGCAAGAAGCGTCCTGCTGATTCTCAAGATCAGTTCTCCGCGTGAGTTGTCTTGCGATCCGCGGCATGCGTCGCTTCCCTGGATCGTCGGGACCTGGTTGGTATCGCTCAGCGCGATAATCGTTCCGTCACCGCCGTGTCCCCGATCTTTAGGTCAGGTTTGCAGCGGTGGTTCACACTGAGACGGTGGCGCGGATGGTCGACTCGATGTCTCGTGCCGCGCTTAGGCTAGTCCGCTCGAAGCGCTTCCACCGGGTCGACGCGCGCCGCGCGCCGAGCGGGAATCCAACTCGCCACGCCGGCGATCGCGGTGAGCAACGCCGCCGCGACCAGAAACGCGGTCGGTTGGGTCGGCTCGACGCCATACAAAAGACCTTCCATGAGGCGGGTGCTGAACACAGCGGTGACGAGACCGACCGCCAGGCCTCCCGATACCACCAGGAGCGAGCGGCGAACGACCTCCCGCCGCACCTCGCTCGGGCGGGCGCCGATGGCGATTCGGATC
>JAJCZV010000029.1 GCA_029262175.1 Gemmatimonadota bacterium | reverse complement strand
TCATCGTTGGCGATCGCGATCCGGTCTCCGTTCGTGGGGTCGATCCAGATGTCGTGATTGTCGAACCCCGGGCTCGCAGCGGGTGGCCGCGTGTCGAGCGTCTCCCCCCCATCGCTCGAACTGCTGAGGAAGATCGTGAGGTGGTAGGTCTCGTCCGGATCGTCGGGCGCGACCCCCATCCGCGTGTAGTAGGCCGGGCGGGTGAGCAGTCGGAACTTGTCGTTGTTGATCAGCGCCCAGTTGTCACCGCCATCGTCTGAACGCCAAAGAACGCCGACATCGGTGGGCTCACCATTCCACTCGAGCCCGTCGCCGGTTTCGATGAGTGCGTAGACACGAGAGGAGTTGGCGGCCGACATCGCGAGACCGACCTTCCCGAACGGTCTTGTCGGAAGACCGCCACCCTCGAGCCGCGACCACGTGGCGCCGCCATCGCGCGAACGCCAAATGCTGCTGCCCGGTCCGCCGCTGGTTCGCCCCCAGGTTCGCATCTCGATCTGCCACATCGCGGCGAAGAGAATGTTCGGGTCGTTCGGGTCCATCACGACGTCGATACCGCCCGTGTTCTCGTCGACGAACAGGACGCGTTCCCACGTCGAGCCGCCGTCCGTCGTCCGGTAGATGCCTCGATCTTGTTGCGGTCCAAACGTGTGACCGAGCGCCGCGACGACGACCACGTCGGGGTTGGTGGGGTGGACGACGATGCGGCCGATTCTCCCCGTCGACTCCAGGCCGATTCGTTGCCACGACTCGCCGGCGTCGATGGACTTGAACGCACCCCAGCCCAGAGAGATGTGGCTACGCAAGAACGACTCGCCCGTGCCCGCGTAGATGATGTCCGGATTGGAGGGCGCGACGGCGAGCGCTCCGATCGAAGATACCGGCTGGTCATCGAAGATGGGGTCCCAGTGGATGCCGCCATCGATGGTTTTCCAGATCCCTCCGGAGGCCGCACCCACGTAGTAGGTGAGCGGATCGCCGGGGATTCCCGCGACCGCGATCGTCCGGTTTCCCGGAGGACCGATGTACCGGTACTCGAGAGCGGAGTACGCCTCTGGGCCGATCGTGTTCTGCGCCGCAGCATCGAAAGGCGACCAGGCGCCGATCAACCCGATCAGAAGAAGAAGGGACCTGGTAAGACGATTTCCGGTATACATGGCGGACCAATGGGCGAGAGCAGAGTGAGCGACTAGCCAACGTTACCGTATGCGAAGTCGGCGCGGGCTGGCAATCCGGAGGGGGCTGGGCGCCGTCAACCGCGTTCGCGTGTTTGAACGCAGATCCGGGCGTCGTAGCTTTTTCCATCCACATCGGGGCCGTCTCCTGCTCCCCTTCGGTTAACTCCATTCCGCCAATTCGGAGGCGCGTGTGCGTGGACTGTTATAGTCGTTCTTGACCTGCTCGCTGCTGGCGGCTGGTCCAGCCTTGGCCCAAGGCCTTCCTGGTCAGGCGCGCACGGTGGTCCAGATGGAGATCATCGCTCAACGTGGGCTCGGCTGCGGCCTGCTCGTGCCGTGGCAAGCGGCCGTGCTTCGCGCGCAGTCGCTCGAACCGCTCAAACGGTTCGACCCTGAGATGCGCGGACGGATTGCGGCGGAGGTTGGTTCGGGAGTCGAGAGCACGCCGTGTGACGCACCCATGGTCGCGGGCTGGATCGAATCGACGCGAGATGGCGTGGAAGCCGAGATGCTGCCGCCCTATCTCATTGTCTATCGCGAGATGGCTTCGGCCGAGAATCCACCCGCGGTTTTCGCGGCGACCGCGCTTCGCCTGGACTATACCGTCGCGATCGACGCGATCAACGCAAAGCTCGAGGCCTTGGAGGCGTCAGGCGCGACGCCGGAGGGCGGTAAGCCGTGGTCCGACTACATCGCGCGAACGAGCGAGGCCGCCGCGACCATCGCCCGTGCGCTCCGCGGTGAAGACGAGGATGGGAAGTACTCTCCGGATGAAGCAGCGGCGCTTGTCGCGCAATCCGCGTTGATCACGGAACTCTGGCTTCAAGAGCCCGCGTCGCGCCAATAGCGTGAGAATCTCGCTGTGGTGTTTGGCCCTCGTCATGTTGACACCCGTTTCGGTTGTGGCCCAGCAGTGCGTGGCCACCGATCTGCGCCACGCGGTCGGGATCGGGCAGCCAGCGGCTGGGACCCTCCCACCGGAGGCAGCCGAGGTATACGGCGCGCACCCCTTCTATCAAGAGGTCGGCCGCGGCTGGTATTTCGCATTGATACCGCAGCCGCACGGCTGGGCCATCCGGCTGTACGAAAACGCCGCGATCGGAGACGCCGTCGATCTAAGCGAGATCACACCGCCTCATGGCGGAGCGCCGAACCCCCGCGATCTTTTTGGCTGGCATTTTCGCAATGCGGCCAACACGGGTCCTAACGAGGGCGACGTCAACGCGCCTCAACAGCTCCGACGGTTCTTCTTCTCTCCGGCCCTTGTCGGAACCGGGGGGTTCCGGCCGTCGACGGATCCTGACGCGCCTCGCCTGTCCGCGCCCGACCCTGAGGATGGCATCGGGTGGATCGAGGTGCTCGACTATGGTCTCTCAGACCTCGAGCCAGGTGCGCGAGCCCGGATGACGTATCTGAGATTTCAGGGATGTATCACCTGGCCAAAGACCGACGAGGAGATCCAGCGCGAGATCGATGACGCGAGCCCGGAGTTTCGTCCCGAGGAGTTTGAGACCTACGGCACCTG
>JAJCZV010000028.1 GCA_029262175.1 Gemmatimonadota bacterium | reverse complement strand
CGGAACCGACGTCGTACGCCCGGCAATCATCGGGGATCCCGAAGGTCGCGGGCCCCATCGTGACGGGCCGCGTCGGCGTTGACGTCGACATGGTCCGCTCGCAGACCACGTACGGCTCTGGCGAAGACCAGAGGGTCGATCGCACGCTGGCCACGCCCGCGATGCGTCTCTATACGACCATCTCCCAGATCCCGGGAGGACTGACGCTTCGGTTGAACGGCCGGATGTCCTATCGACATTCGAGCCTGGCCGTGAGCACCCCCTCGAGTTCGGTTCGGCTCTACAACGCGAGCCTAGAGAAAACGTTCGAGGGTGCCCCGCTTCAGATCGAGGCCGGGCGCTTCTACAACCGCTACGACAACTATAGCGGCTACTGGGACGGGCTCATGGCCCGGGTAGGTGGAACCACCGGTGGGTTCGGGGTCGTGGCCGGATTCGAACCCGACCGCTGGAACCAAACCTTTTCCACGGCATTGCCGAAGCTCACACTCTTCGGTGACTACTCGGTTCGAGGTCGATCGAGCGCCTACCGGGTGGCTGCATCGGCCCATCGCGTCGAACCCAAAGACGTCTTCCTCTCGCACACGTTCGTCGGAGTCTCTCAGCGACTCCGGGTGGGGAAGGTTCGGTTCAGCCAGGACGCGCAGGTCGATCGCGACCCCATCGCCGGCGGTTGGGAAATCACCCGGTTCCAGCTGACGGCCGGCGTTGACATCGTCCAACAATTGTCCCTGCACGCGGGGGTCTCGCGCCACCAACCCTACCGGCTGCAGGACACGGTGAGCGTGTTCTCCTACGCGCGCGACCGCGCGAACATCGGCCTATCGCTCTTCGCCGGGGGTATGTCGCTCGGGGCAGACGTCGCGGTCAACCGGGATCTCAATGACGAGATCGGGACTTCGTACTCCGGGTTTGTCTCGTCACCGCGGATTGGCCGATTTACCATCAACGCGAACGCCAGCTACTGGAAGGGGGCCGGATACGAGGCCATCTCGCTCGCGCCCGGTCTCAGTGCCGGCATTGGGCGGGCGGTCGTCAACGCCGGTTACCGCCTCTACTACTCGGACTATGACGGGCGCTCGTTTACGAACCATGCGGTCGAGGGCGGCGCCAGCATACCCGTGGGGCGGGGCATGCGGTACACGTTGCAAGCGACGACCCAATGGGGTGGGGACGTCTTTAGCAACCGCTTATACACCGGCTTCTCAAAGAGCTTTAGGTGAGCCACGACACCCTGCTGATCGCGGGGCTGGGAGCGCTCCTGGCCACCGCGTTTACGATTCCCTTTGTTCGCAAGACGCGACGCGCGGAGACGCGCAGTCAGCAGGCGAATATCGAGGCATTGGAATACGGCCTCCACGTTCCTGCCTCGCTACATCCGGTGATCGATACCACGCTATGCATCGGCATCGGCAACTGCGTAAAGGTGTGTCCCGAGTACGACGTGTTAGGCCTCGTAAACGGTCAGGCTCAGCCCATCAAAGCGGCCAACTGTATTGGCCACGGCTTGTGCGAGCGCTCGTGCCCCGTGGACGCGATCACGCTGGTCTTCGGTACCGAAGAGCGCGGCGTCCATCTCCCACGGGTCAAGGCGAACTTCGAGACCAACGTTCCCGGGATGTATGTGATCGGCGAACTGGGAGGCATCGGTCTCATCCGCAACGCATTCGCCCAGGGCAAGCAATGCGTGGAAGGGATCGCTTCTGAGATTCGTCGAGGGAGCAAGGCGACCGGCATAGTTGAAGTCGCGATCATCGGAGCCGGGCCCGCAGGGCTGGCCGCCTCGCTTCACTGCCTCGATAAGAAGATCTCCTTCGTCACGCTCGAAAAAGAGGACATCGGCGGGACCGTACGTCATTACCCGCGCAAGAAGCTGGTGATGACGGAGCCGATCAAGGTCCCGGGCTACGGCACGATCGGTTCCCAGGAGATCGTCAAGGAAAAACTGATCGATCTGTGGACCGATGTGGTGGAGCGTACCGGCCTCGAGGTGGTCACGGGTTGCACGGTAAAGGGGGTCGCCAAAGATGCGGACGGTGCGTTCACGATCTTGACGGACGGCGAGTCCTACCGCGCGCAGCGCGTGATCCTCGCGATGGGGCGTCGTGGTGTGCCCCGGAAGCTCGGCGTCCCGGGCGAGGACAGCCATCGGGTTATGTACTCGCTCCGAGAACCCGAGGCCTATCAGGGCAACAGCATTCTCGTGGTCGGGGGAGGCGATTCCGCCATCGAGGCCGCGCTCAGTCTGTCCGAACAGCCTGGGAACAACGTGCGAATTTCGTATCGCAGCGACGCGTTCTCACGCATCAAGCAGAGAAATCGGGAACGCGTCGACGACGCGGTACAGCGAAACACGCTCGAGATCATGTGGACGACGAGTCCTCGCGAGATCCGACCCCATGAAGTGGTCCTAAACATCAACGGTGGCGAGGCGATGTCCGTCCCCAACGATCACACGTTCGTGTTTATCGGGGGGGAACTGCCGACGGCGTTCTTGAAGCACTGCGGCGTCGAGATCGACGCCAAGTTCGGCGAACCATAAAGGAGGATCATGCGAAGCTCGACAATGGCCGCGCTCTTGGCGCTCATCTGCATCGCTTGTGGCGACAACCCGCTGGCGCCGTTTCAACCTCAGCTCTCGAACGAGATCGACTCCTTCGAGCTGCAGGCTACGGACGTAGCAAGCGTCACCAGCACCGTCAGATATGACTGGGCGAACACGGGCACGCTCGCCAACGTCGATCACTCGACGGTCACCACACAGGGTCAGGCGAGGCTCGTCGTTCGCGACGCCGGAGGGGCGATCGTCTACGACAAGGTCCTGACGCCGAGTCTCAACGAGGCGACACAACCGGGTCTTCCCGGCACCTGGATGGTCGATCTGATCATGACCGACTACAGCGGCACCCTCAACTTCAGGCTACAGAAACCGTAGACGCGACATCGGGCGGGCGAGTCCCGCATCCAGGCCCTCGGACCTGGATAGGTGGACGGGCCGTCGGTAAGCTCCACTGATGTGTTCCGTCTTGGGGATTTTCGAAATCGAGGGTGCCGCCGAGAACCTGCGCCGGCCCGCGCTCCAAATGTCGCGTCGTCAGCGACACAGGGGGCCGGACTGGAGCGGTCTCTATGTGGGCGAGCGCGCGATACTCGCCCACGAGCGACTGGCGATCGTCGATGTCGAGAGCGGGGAGCAACCCCTATACGGCACGGACGACGCCACCGTGCTCGCGGTAAACGGTGAGATCTACAACCACGCCGAGCTCGAGCGTAAGTTCGCCGACGCCTACGCGTTTCGAACCAAGTCGGACTGCGAGATCCTCCTCGCCCTGTACGAACGGAACCCCGACGATCCCGCCGGCTGGCTGAATGAGCTCAACGGGATCTTCGCGTTCGCGCTCTATGACGAAACGAGGGATCGGTATCTGATCGCCCGCGATCCCATGGGGGTCATGCCCCTTTATACCGGGCGGGACGCCTCTGGCCGCTTCTACGTCGCATCGGAGATGAAGGCGCTGATCGAGGTTTGCCCGGAAGTGCGGGACTTCCCGCCAGGGCACTATCTGGACAGTGAGCGCGGTGAGCCGGTTCCGTACTACGAGCCCACGTGGAGCAGCTACGATTCCGTCCGCGACGGGCCCTCCGAACCCGCCGAAATTCGGGTGGCATTGGAGGCCGCGGTTCATCGACAGCTCATGTCAGATGTGCCCTACGGCGTCCTTCTGTCTGGAGGGCTCGACTCTTCCATCATCTCGGCTCTGGCCATGAAGTATTCGCGCCACCGAGTGGAGGCCGATGACCGCGAGGAGGCCTGGTGGCCGAGGTTGCACTCTTTTGCGATCGGGCTCGACGGATCCCCGGATCTGATCGCCGCGCGTGCGGCCGCCGAGGCGATCGGCACGGTACACCACGAAATCGTCTACACGGTACAAGAAGGCATCGACGCGCTTTCAGATGTCATCTACCACCTGGAGACGTTCGACGTCACCACGGTCCGGGCTTCGACACCGATGTATTTGATGGCTCGTCGGATCAAGGCGATGGGGATCAAAATGGTGTTGTCAGGTGAGGGCGCGGACGAGGTGTTCGGTGGGTACCTCTACTTTCACAAGGCCCCCGACGCTCGCGCGTTCCACGATGAGACGGTGAGCAAACTCGAAAAACTGTACAAGTACGATTGCCTACGCGCCAACAAATCGATGGCGGCTTGGGGCGTGGAGGCACGGGTCCCGTTTCTCGATCGCGAGTTTCTCGATGTCGCGATGTCGCTGGATCCGGAGAGCAAACGTCCCGTCGACGGAAAGATGGAGAAGCACATCTTGAGGCAGGCGTTTGAAGGGTTGCTGCCAGATTCGATTCTCTGGCGACAAAAGGAGCAATTCTCCGACGGCGTGGGGTACGCATGGATCGACGGACTCAAGGCGGTCGCGGAACGAGAGGTTTCGGACGATCAGCTGTCGCGGGCGGGGGCGCGTTATCCCACCAATCCGCCGCTGACCAAGGAGGCGTATCTGTACCGATCGATTTTCGCGACGCACTTCCCAAGCGAGCCGGCGGTACGCTGCGTCCCCGAGGGGCCCAGCATCGCGTGCAGTACCCCCGCGGCGATCGCCTGGGACCCTGACTTCGCCACCATGGCGGATCCTTCGGGCCGTGCCGTGCGGGGGGTCCACGAGCGGTCGTATGAGTGACGTCTCCATTCGGACCCGCATCAACGGGGAGGAATGGACCGGGGCGGTTGAACCTCGGCTACTGCTCTCGGATTTCCTCCGAGGCAATCTCGGCCTCACGGGTACGCATGTAGGTTGCGAACATGGCGTATGTGGTGCGTGTACCGTCCGCTTCGATGGCGACCCCGTCCGCGCATGTCTGATGTTCGCGGTCCAGATCGACGGGCACGAAATCGAGACGGTGGAAGGTCTGTCGCCAGCGGCCGGGACTGATCTTCGGATCGCGGACCTTCACCCGATCCAACGAGCCTTCCACGAGACGCATGGGCTGCAGTGTGGATTTTGCACGCCCGGAATCCTCATGACGGTCGCGAGTTTCTTGGAGCGCAATCCGAAGCCGTCGGACCGGGAGATTCGCGAAGCGATCTCCGGACACCTCTGCCGGTGCACGGGCTATCACAACATCGTTGCCGCCGTGGCCCGCGCCGCTGAGTTGTTGACGGAAGTCGAGGCGTGATGAGCGACAGGCGCCGATGGATCGGTGAACGCGTACCCCGGATCGAGGACGCTCGACTGCTGACGGGCCGCGCACCCTTTGTCGACGATTGGGAGCCGCCGGGCACGCTTCACGTCGCCTTTGTACGCAGCAATCTTCCACACGCGAAAATCCTCGATATCGACACCGCGGCAGCTGCGGCTCACCCCGGCGTTGCCGCGATATACACCGCCGAGGATCTCGGCGCCCTGTGTTGCCCGGGGCCGGTCTTGGTGCCCCCGCCTCCCATCGAGGGTGCGATCTTCCACGCGCGTACGCCGCTGCCGCTCGCGCGCGAGATCGTTCGACATCAAGGCGAACCGTTGGCGATGATCGTTGCGGATAGCCGCTACATCGCCGAGGACGCGGCGGCCCTCGTGTCGGTCGACTTGGACGCGCTCGACGCGGTCGTGGATCTGTCGACCGCGTTGAACGAAGGAGCGCCTTTGGTTCACTCCGATCTCGGATCGAATCTCGCCGCGCATGTCCGACAGACAAAAGGGGACTACGAGGCGGCAAAATCTGCTGCAGACCGCGTGGTTGCCCGCCGTTTTCGTTACGATCGCGGGGTCGCGGCGGCGATCGAGAATCGCGGCGTGCTCGCCGAGTGGGATGCCCGAGCCGACCGACTCCGGGTTTGGGACACGACGCAGGCGCCGATCCCCATTCGGGCCGCGATCGCGTCCACTCTGGGCCTCTCCGAAGCTCAGGTTCGAGTCATCGCGCCCTTTATCGGAGGCGGGTTCGGGCCAAAGGTCATGTTCTACGCCGAGGAGATCCTGATCCCATGGGTCGCGATGCAGCTCGGCCGACCCGTGAAATGGATCGAGGATCGATACGAGAATTTCTTCGCGACGACGCAGGAGCGCGAACAACTTCACGAGTCCGAACTCGCCCTCACCGAGGACGGGCGCATTCTTGGCGTCCGCGATCATTTCCTTCATGATTCCGGAGCCTACGATCCTTACGGTCTCACGGTCCCCATCAATAGTCAGTGCACGCTCCTCGGGCCCTACCGCATCCCGAACTACGAGAGCGAGTTTCGTGTCGTCTTCACCAACAAACCGATGGTTACGCCGGTGCGGGGAGCTGGCCGGCAACACGGCGTCTTCGTCATGGAGCGCTTGCTCGATATCGCGGCGAAGGAGTTGGGGCTCGACCGCTTGGACATCCGGGCGAAGAACCTGCTGGACCCCGACGAGTTCCCGCACAACCACGAGATCATCTACCAGGACTCCGCGCCCCTTACGTATGACAGCGGCAACTACGCCCCAGCGCTCGCCGAAGCGGCGCGCCTGATCGGATACCACGACTTCGAGAACGAGCGCCGCGCCGCGGCGGCCGACGGTAAACGGATCGGGCTCGGGATCGTCAACTATGTCGAGGGGACCGGTATCGGCCCCTACGAAGGAGCGCGCATCACGGTCGAGCCCAGCGGTAAGGTGCGCGCGGCAACGGGGGTCGGCACCCAAGGGCAGGGGCACTTCACCGCGTTTGCCCAGGTCGTGGCCGAAGCGGTGGGCGTGAACCCCGCGGACGTTCGGATCGTGACAGGGGACACGAGCGAGTTTCACTGGGGGACCGGGACCTTTGCCAGCCGAGGCGCGGTCGTGGCGGGGAACGCGTTTGGCGCCGCAGCTCAGGCCGTTCGTGAGAAGATCCTGGCTCACGCGAGCGAAGCCCTGGAGGTGTCGGAGGAGGATCTCGAACTGGTCGATGGGACGGCCCGCGTGCGAGGCGCGCCCGACGTGTCGATCGCACTCGGGGAGCTCGCGCGGCGAGCGAATCCTTTGCGAGGCGCCGTGAAGCCGGGTACGGAACCGGGTCTCGAGGCGACGTCGTACTTCGGACCGGAGCGGGGAACTACGGCGAATGGCGTCCATGCCCTGATCGTCGCCGTCGACCCCGAGACCGCGATGGTCGACATCCTTCGTTACGTGGTCGTCCATGACTGCGGGACCGTGATCAACCCCATGATTGTCGAAGGACAGATACATGGTGGCGTAGCGCTCGGGATCGGAAACGCGTTCTACGAGGAACTCACGTTCGATGAATTCGGCGGTACGACCAACGCTTCCTTCATGGACTATCTCCTACCGACCGCGACCGATGTGCCGGCGATCGAGACCGCCCACATGGTCACGCCCTCTCCGCTAAATCCCATGGGGACCAAAGGGGTCGGAGAAGCCGGCGCGATTCCCGTCGCCGCGGCGTTTGTGCAAGCGGTGGAAGATGCGTTGAGGGAGGTGGCGCCAACCCTGGAGCTCGTCGACATCCCGCTGAGTCCCGGTCGGCTGTTCGAAGCGCTCCAAGACGCCGGGGAGGAAGCGTGAAGCCCGCGCGCTTCGACTACGTCGCGCCGACCAACCTGGATGACGCGCTCTCCGCGCTCGCTGCGGGCGGGGGCGAGGCGAGGGCCTTGGCCGGGGGGCAAAGTTTGGTGCCCATGCTCAACTTCAGGCTGGGCGGACCCGCCACGCTCGTCGATCTCAACGCCGTTGACGAGCTGGCGTTTGTCGAGCCGACCGAAGAGGGCGGTCTTCGCCTCGGCGCGATGGCACGCCAGCAGACGCTGGAACATGATCCGCTCGTCCGCATCAGGGCTCCGTTGTTGGCGGAGGCCGCACCCTGGATCGCGCATGCACAGATCCGGTCGCGCGGTACGATCGGAGGATCGTTGGCGCACGCGGATCCTGCGGCCGAGCTTCCCGCGCTCCTCATGGTGTTGGGTGCCCAGGCTCGAGTTGCTCGAGCCGCGCGCGGGAGCGAATCGGGCGCGCGGATCGAGCGCGCATCCTCGCTATGCGACTTGTATTTGGGTCCGTTCTTCACCTCCCTGGAAGCCGACGAGATCTTGACGGAAGTCGAGATTCCAGGACTACGCGTGGGCGAGGGGACGGCTTTTGCTGAGCTGGCGCGGAGACGGGGCGACTACGCCATCGTCGGCGTCGCCGTACGTGTGCGACTGGGTGCGGACGGCCTGTGCGAAGATGCGGCGATTTCGCTCATCAATGCGGGCCCAACCCCGTGTCTCGCCGAAGACGCTGCGGCCGCCCTCCTAGGGGAGGTCCCGACCCCCGCGGCGATCGCAAACGCGGCGGAAATCGCTTCGCTACAGTGTTCGCCGGC
This sequence comes from Gemmatimonadota bacterium, assembly GCA_029262175.1. Classification (GTDB taxonomy): domain Bacteria; phylum Gemmatimonadota; class Gemmatimonadetes; order Palauibacterales; family Palauibacteraceae; genus Palauibacter. The sequence goes on along the minus strand of JAJCZV010000028.1, from coordinate 81,597 downwards.
GGCGGACATGCACGGCAGCGTGGCCTATCGGAGGCACCTCGTCCGGGTGCTCACGAACCGCGTACTGTTGCGCGCGAGGGGACGAGCACGAGAGCGCGTCGTCTGATGCACGGCGCTGCAACAACTACGCGAGATGACCTCGTCATGCTCGCCCGACCGCTCCCAGCGGGACCTCTGATCAACGCGGAACTCGCGCCTACGAGTCTCGAGGCTCGGACCTGGAGTCGTTGGAACATCGCAGCACTCTGGGTCGCGATGAGCGTTTGTATCCCCACCTACATGCTTGCGTCCAGCATGATTCAGGCGGGCATGAACTGGTGGCAAAGCCTGTTCACGATTCTGCTGGGTAACGCGATCGTGCTCATACCGCTCTTGATCAACGCGCACGCCGGCACGCGCTACGGCATTCCGTTTCCCGTGTTCGCGCGTGCATCGTTTGGCTGGAAGGGGGCTCACGTCGCCTCGCTGCTCCGGTCGATCGTGGCGTGCGGCTGGTTCGGCATCCAGACCTGGATCGGCGGCTTGGCGATCCACGCGATGCTGGAGCTTCTGTTTCCGGCGTGGGGGAGTCTGGCGGGCGGCGCGACCTTCATGGGATACAGTCTCGGGCACTACGTGAGCTTTATCGCCTTCTGGTTGGTCAACATGCACTTCGCGTGGCATGGGACCGAGTCGATCAAGTGGTTGGAGACCGTGTCCGCTCCCTTCCTCGTCATCATGAGCGCTCCGCTGCTTGCTTGGGCGTGGAACGGCGTCGGCGGCATGGGCGAGATCCTGCGCGGTTCAGAGCTTCTCGGCGCCGACGGGTCGGGTGTGGCGTCGGGAGGCGGAGCCGGCGGCGCTCAGAGCCCGGGCGCGAGTTTTCCCAGGCTGTTTCTTCCGTGGTTGACGGCCATGGTCGGCTATTGGGCCACCCTCTCGCTCAACATTCCCGATTTTACGCGGTACGCTGCCAGCCAACGCGACCAGGCCGTAGGACAAACCGTCGGGCTTCTCACCACCATGCCGGCATTCGCGTTTGTCGGTATCGCGGTGACGAGCGCCACCGTGGTTCTGTACGGAGAAGCGATTTGGAACCCGATCGATCTGGTCGTCCGGCTCACGGCTGGACAAAACGCCTGGCTCGGGGTCGTCGCCATGTTGGTGCTCGCGCTCGCCACGTTGTCCTCGAACATCGCGGCAAACGTCGTGGCGCCCGCCAACAGCTTCTCGAACCTCGCCCCTCGAAAGATCAGCTTTCGAGCCGGCGGCATGATCGCGGGTGCGATCGGGATCCTCATTTTTCCGTGGCTGCTGCTGGACGCGTATCAGACCTGGCTCATCGGGTATTCTGGACTCCTGGGCGCCGTCGGTGGAGTCCTGATTTGCGACTACTGGTGGGTGCGACGGTTCAAACTCGTCCTCGAGGATCTGTACAGCGAGACGGGCGCGTACACCTATCGCGGCGGTGTGAACCCAGCGGCCATGATCGCGCTCGGATCGGGTATCTTGGTCGCCCTGGCTGGAAAGTTGGATCCCAGTTTGTCGTTTTTGTTTGACGGAGCCTGGTTCTCGGCTGCCGCGGTGGCTTCGCTCGTCTACGCTTGGTTGATGCGCCGGGAGCGTCAGTGAACGAAATCCCTCTCTTCGATCGGCCGGAGAAGTTCGCCGAGCGTCCCGCCATCTTCGATAATGGCGAAGCGCTGCGCTACGATTGGCTCGAGACCCGCTCACGAGTCCGAGCGCGTCAGCTACTCGGTGATCGTTCGGATCTGGACGAGGCGCGAATCGGCTTTCTCATGGAGCCGGGATTCGAGTACGTCGTCACCCAATGGGCGATCTGGCGGGCCGGGGGGATCGCGGTCCCGCTGTGTCCCGCCCACCCGCAGCGAGAACTCGAGTACGTGATCGACGACGCGGACGTCGCCATGCTGCTCGCGAGCCGAGGGCTACACGCCAAGCTCCACCCGCTCGCCGAGGCCCGAGAACTCCCGTATCGACGCGTCGCCGCTCGTGGGTACGATGTGTTCCCGATTCTGCCCCTGCTCGCTGAGGAGGAGCGGGCTCGGGCGGTCGCGGTGGCGGAGGCCAAGGACCTCCCGCAGCTATCGATCGATCGCCGTGCCATGATCCTCTATACCAGCGGGACCACCGGACGTCCGAAAGGCGTGGTGACGACACACGCGAACATCGATGCACATATGCGCGCTCTGGTCGAGGCCTGGGAGTGGCAGCCGACCGATCGCATCCTCCACGTGCTTCCGCTGCACCACACGCACGGCATTGTAAACGCGTTGTGTTGTGCGCTCTATGCCGGGGCGTCGGTCGAATTCGCCCTTTCGTTCGACGCGGCCGCGACCTGGGATCGTCTCGCATCGCCAGAGGTCACGGTGTTTATGGCGGTGCCGACCATCTACGCAAAGCTTCTGCGTGAATGGGAAAAGGCGGATGCGTTTACGCGTCGTCGATGGTCCAGGGGGGCCGGCGAGCTCCGCCTCATGGTGTCGGGATCGGCCGCGCTCCCCGTCACCCTGTTCGACCGCTGGCAAGAGATTACGGGCCACCGGCTGCTCGAACGCTACGGCATGACCGAAATCGGAATGGGTCTTTCCAACCCCTTCTTTGGTGAGCGGCGCTCGGGCACCGTAGGACAGCCCCTGCCCAGCGTCGAGATGCGAGTGGTCGATGCGGAGAGTCGGGCGATCCTCGCGGAGGGAGTCAAACCGCTTGCCGACGAAGTGTCGGGCGAGATCCTGGTTCGCGGGCCCATGGTGTTTTCAGAGTATTGGCGACGCCCGGAGGAGACCGCCGAAGCGTTTGAAGAGGGTTGGTTCCGTACGGGAGACGAGGCGACCCTCCAAGATGGCTATTATCGCATCCTCGGTCGCAACTCGGTGGACATCCTCAAGAGCGGCGGCTACAAGATCTCGGCGATCGAAATCGAAGAGCTCCTGCGATCGCACCCCGCGGTTCGAGACTGCGCGGTCGTGGGACTCCCCGACGAGGAATGGGGGGAGCGCATCGCCGCGGCGGTGGTGGCCGAGCCTGGGGCCGAGCTGATCCCGGACCTCACGTCCGCGGGCTTGGCGGGAGCGGAGGAACGCTCCAGGTCGGTCGAACGCGTATTGGATCCTTGGGCCCGCGAACGTCTCGCGCCCTATAAGGTCCCTCGGCGTTGGCTCTGCGTCGAGGAGTTGCCGCGGAACGCGATGGGGAAGGTTCAGAAACCCTTGGTCAAGGAACTCTTCTCAAAGGGAGCGAAATGATCGCGGATGCCGGCGGCTGACGAGCACCCGTCGACCGAGGTTCCGTAGGCCGCCTGATCGCCACCCGAGCGATCGGGGCGTATCCTGGGGATACAAATCCACTCGAAGGAGTCTGGCCTCGATGAAGCTTTACGATCTGTCCCAACCGCTCAACCAAGACTGTTTCGCCTGGCCGTATTATCCGCCGTTCGAGGTCAAGTATATCAAGCGGAAAGCCGAGCATGGCGTGAACGCACAGTACATCCAGACCTCGAACCACATGGGCACGCATATCGACGCGCCGCGTCATTTCGTTACGAACGGGATGACGATCGACGAGATCCCTCTAGAGTGGCTTTATGGCGATGGCGTCATCGTCGATCTGAGCGATGAGATGAGCGATTTATCAGCCTACACGCCCGAGATGATCGAGTCGCGTGTGGAGGTGAGGGAAGGGGATCTCCTGATGCTGCACACGGGGTGGCACCGCTTCGCGCAGTTCGGCGACGAGGCGAACGAGGAGCGCTACGTGCACACGCACCCGGGCGCTCACCCCGACATGGTGCAGTGGCTCATGGACAAGAAGATCAAGATTTGGGGCGTGGACGTCATATCCACGGATCATCCCATGAACCTTCCGATCGGCCGCTTTCTGGGTAAAGGAAGCTTCGGGCATTGCGATCGCGTTCGCGCGCTGGCGGAGAGGGTGTTTGGCGGGGCCGAGGCCGTCGACGAGCTCTTCCCGGAGGACCACTATCAGCTCACCCACAACGCGCTCTTCCCACACGAGTGCATGCACATCGAGAATCTCGGTGGACAGATCGCCGCGCCCGAGCTGCAAAACAAACGGCTGACGATCGGTTGCTTCCCCTGGAAGTTCAAAGGTGGCGAAGCCGCGTTTTGTCGGACGGTCGCGTTCCTCGAAGAATAGCTCCGCGGAGCCATGGCGTGGATGTCAGAGTAAAGCGGATTTATGAGGATCCGTCACCGGAGGATGGGGCGCGCATTCTCGTCGACCGCTTGTGGCCTCGCGGCGTGTCCAAGACCCGGGCTGCGCTCGACATGTGGATGCGTGAGATCGGTCCGAGCGATGAGCTGCGGAAGTGGTTTGGACACGACGCCAGCCGATGGGATGAATTCGTGAAGCGGTACGCGGCGGAGCTCGACGGTAGCCGCGAACTCGTGGAAGAACTCGAGACGCGGGTTCGCGGCGGACGGGTGACGCTTGTGTACTCGGCGCGAGACGAAAACCACAATCAGGCCGTCGCGCTCGAGACGTATCTGAGGAACAGATGGAGCATGAGATCCAACGGCGACACGAGTTCGACTCCTTGAAGCGGCGGACGAAGAACCTATGAGTTCGACCGGCGACGTCGCGCTGCTTCCGGCGCACGAGCAAGCTCGAAGGGTGCGCGAGGGCGAGCTCAAGGCGTTGGATCTGTTGGAGGCTTGTATCGATCGGATCAAACGGCACAACGACGCCGTAAACGCGGTCGTGACCCCAAACCCGAACGCGCGCGCCGAAGCATCCGCGGTAGACGCGATCATCGCGCGAGGAGAGGACGCCGGTCCGCTGGCCGGTTTGGTCGTGGGGATCAAAGACGTCACCGAGACGGCAGGGATCCGAACGACGTACGGGTCGAAGCTGTTCGAGTTCAACGTCCCGGTCGAAGATGCGTTGATCGTGCGTCGCTTTCGCGAGGCGGGCGCGGTGATTGTCGGCAAGACGAACACGCCCGAGTTCGCGGCCGGGGGAAGCACCTGGAACGACGTCTTTGGCGCGACGTGCAATCCGTGGGATCTCACTCGCAGCCCCGGGGGCTCTACCGGCGGTGGCGCCGCCGCGCTCGCGACCGGGATGATCTCGCTCGCACATGGAACCGACTTGGGCGGGTCGCTTCGGATCCCCGCGTCGTTCTGCGGCGTCGTGGGTCTCCGGCCTACGGTCGGGTTGATCCCGACGATCCCTTCCACCTACCTGTGGGACGACTTGCAGGCGACCGGCGTAATGGCGCGCACTTCGGCTGATATCGGACTCGCGTTGAGTGCGCTGTCAGGGCCTGCGGATGACGCGCCAGTCACCGTGCCGCCGCGTCGGAGACGGGGAGAAGCTTGGGCGGCCGAGTCGGATCTTTTTCAACGAAAGATCGCCTATTGTCGGGACATCGCGGGGATCGGGATCGATCCTGAGATCGAAGAGGTGTGCTCCGCCGCCGTCGAGCGGCTCAGGAGTTGGGGCGTAACCGTCGACGAGATCGAACTCGATCTCTCCTATGGCCGCGACGCGTTCCTCGCTCTACGCGGCTACTGGTTTGTTGCCCACCTGTTTCACGATCTGGATCGGATCGATGACTACGGGCCGAACGTTGCGGCAAACTTGAAGTCCGGGCTCGAGGTTACGACCCGAGAACTCGGAGCCGCCGAGAACGTGCGCCGAAAGATGCGCGAACAGTTTCAAGCTTCGTTCGAGGAGTATGCCGCGGTCGTGACGCCGTGTATGGCGATCCCGCCATTCCCCGCGGAGGAGAATTATCCGCAAACGATCGGCGGCGTACCCATGAAGACGTATATCGACTGGGTCGCGCCGACGTTCCTGCTCTCGCTCCCCGGGCTCCCGATCGCGAGCGTCCCGGCCGGATTGGATCCGGCCGGGCTACCCGTGGGACTTCAAATCGTCGTGCCGCCGTTCAACGAACCTCGCGCTCTCGCGTTAGCGAGTGCGGTACAAGCCGAGTGTCCGATCGGCTTCCCTCAGCTGGTCATGCCGGACTGAAGAGGGCTCGGTTCGCCGAAGCTCGTCGGGCCCTTCAGTCGGGGCAGAGTTCCTCGATGATCCTCTTCCGATGCGCCAAGGCAGCTTCGGCGTAACTCAACTCTTTCTTGTCATCCTCGGAGAGGTCATGCGCCTGTGCAGGTTCGCCATTGATCCCCCTCGTGGCGGTACTTCGGGTGCAAACGTTCTGTATGGCCTCCTCGGCCTGCGCGGTCCTCAACTCCGGGAAGAGCGGTCCGGAGACGGCCGTCGCGTAGAGCACAGGAACGCCGAAGTCCTGATCCCGCGTCCCCTTTTCCTTTATCTCCTGTTTGTCTTCCTCGGTCTCTCCCTGATTCTTGTACAGCTCCATGATCTTCATGCGACCCGCGGCCACGGCCTCGTCGAGAGAAAGCCCGGCGCCCAGCACGCGATAGAACGCTTCAGCGAACTCATTCGCAGCGCCGATGCTGAGTGGGGTCTGCATGCCAATGACCACCGGTACTCCCGCCTTCAACAATGCACCCGCAACGCCGGTCCAGGAGAAGCTGCTCGCATCGCGTTGGGCGGTCGAGCAGGAGCTCAAGAGGACGACCTTGGCGCCAGCTCGCTTCAGCTCTTTGCCCAGTGTGTTTGACCAAACGATCTGGTGGGACGTGACGATTTCGCCTTCAGACGTGTGCTGCTTTCCCTCAACTACGATGCACCCGCGGGAGGGTACCCGCGCGCGTCGTCTCAGAGTCGCGGCTGCACGACGGCGCCTCATGCCGAGGTCGCCGCCCATGCCGAGGTCGCCGCCCATGCCGAGGTCGCCACCCATGCCGAGGTCGCCGCCCATGCCGAGGTCGCCACCCATGCCGAGGTCGCCGCCCATGCCGAGGTCGCCGCCCATGCCGAGGTCGCCGCCCATGCCGAGGTCGCCACCCATGCCGAGGTCGCCACCCATGCCGAGGTCGCCGGTCTTGGCAGCGTGTGTGTTAAACTGTGGATAGAGGCGTCCGTGCTCATCCACCCACGACTCGGGGAAGTATCCGCCGTGTCCCGTAAAGTGGAAGATGTCGAACTTGTCGTTGCAGGCCTCGACGAGTTTTTCCATCGTGAGGTGTCGCTCACCGAGCGTGCCCGCATCCGCCGCCGTCGTCGCGCCCCCATTCGAATGACGGGCCCCGTTGAACCGACTGCCCGTCGCGGCGATGGTTTCCGCACAGTTGATGAGGAAGAGGTCAGATCCCAGCAACTCGGCGGCTTCCGCATTGCTCGCTTGAAGCCCTTCGACGACCGTGCCCACCATTTTGTCGACCTCGAGTTTCTCACCCAGATCGGGTGGGGACGCCACTCCGACGTACACCCGCAGGCGATCGGCGGGATCTGGAATCTTGAAGTCGATCTGTCGGGCGAACGACTCGTGCCGCACGATGGAAATCCGAGGATCGCGCGCTAGAAAGCCCCAATGCGCGTGCTCCTTCCGCAACGCCTCGTGCATCTGGTCCTTCGCCAGACGCAGAGCGCTCGACAAGAGTTGCGGCTCTTCATAGGCTTCGATCTCCGCCTGTCGGCGAGCGATCTCGGCGCGGTTGCGGGTACGCATGAGATGTTGATGCTCCCACAGATACGCATACTCCCACGGCATCGTACTGAGTGTGGGATGATCGATCTGGAGCACAAGTCGGAGACCTCGGCGGGGAACTCTCTCTTTCGGGTTGAGAGGCGGTTCATGCACGTAGGCGAGACTCTTCTGTAGCAAGCGTCGCACATACTGGGGGAAGAGCATGTCCCCGATCATTTCGCCGAACTCGGCGATCTCATCGAGATCTAAATATCCCGTATCAGACGGGTTCTTTAGTCGCTTCAGGTAGGGCACGACGCCGGTATTGAATTGCACGATCTGCGGATGCCGCATTCGACCTACCGGCGACTCTACGACCTCGACTTTGAATCGGCCCCGGTACAAGTCGCGAAGCCGCACCTTGAAGTTCGTGTAGGCCATCGGTTGAACCGCATCTGCCGGGACCTCCGCGGCAGCGGAAACCGACTCGGAGTCGCTTACTCGGTTGTCTAGCTGAGTGCTCATTTCGCTGCTCCTCGAGAGTGAACGTCGCTCGGACGGCGCTGAGTGCGCATCAACCGAGAACTCAATTCATGATTTCTTGGTACCGGGGATCCGCCCGCAGCTCATCGAGCCACGGATCGCGCTCCACGAGTTCGATACTGAATCCCTGGTCCACAGCCTCCCGAACCTTCCCCAGTGCCTCATTTCGGTCACCCAACAGTTCGTGCGTGCGACCAATGCTGTAAACGTGATAGCTGTATGGAAGCGGCTCAGCGCTCAGTCGATCCAGACGGCCCCGGGCCATCTCTTGGTTGCGGAGATGCGCGTGCGCCTCGGCCAGCGTGGTCAAGCGATCTTGGTCCGACGGATTCACCGCGAGCAGCGGCGTCACGAGGCGCACGATTTCGAGCCATGATTCCCGTGCGCTCGCAGTGTCTCCCGTCTGTGCCTGCGCGTTGGCTAGCCAGTGCAGGGTGAACATGTCCCCCGGGTATTGATCGAGACCCGACTCGAGTACGCCAATCGCGTCCGCATATCGCGCCTGCCACCAGTAGGACATGCCCAGGATGCTGAAGATCCGCGCATGGCCGCCTCTACCCATCAAGGACAGCAGCAGCGAGTCCGCTTCGGCAAGGCGGTTGTCGAATACGTAGGAACCGGCCAGTCCGATCTTCGCATTGAGGTTGTCCGGGGCAAGGCGAAGGGCCGCCGTGAAATGCTCATTGGCCTCTTCGTGACGACCCAAGTACGAGAGCAATTCGGCGCGGTGGTTGTAGTAGATCGCGTTTCGAGGATTGATCTCGATCGCCTTGGCAAACGACTCGAGCGCCGCGTCCGTCTCGCCCTGCACGAGCCTGACGCGACCCATCCAGCGGTGCACCTCCGCGTTGAGCGAGTCGCGGCCGTGCGCCTCGCGCAGTGTTCGTAGTGCGCGCTCAGGCTCGCCGGCTTGCAGTTGCGCGCTTGCCACCGGAACGAGCACCTCGACGAGATCACGGCCAAGCTCTCCGGCCGCATCGCAACGCGGCTCCGCGCGACTCACGTAGCTGGCCTCTGATGTGATCCGGAACAGTTCGAAGTACGTCTCGCACAGTCCCGCATGAGCCGGGGCATAAAGCGAATCCTGATCCAACGCGCTCTCGAACAGATCGACGGCGTGGTCGAGGTTTGCCACGTCGTCGTACCGCCGTAGGTAGCCGAGCCCCTGCGAATAATAATCGAACGCTTCCGCGGTCGTACCCGCAAGAACCTGAGCGCCGGTTTCAGGCGGATCTAGTCCCATGAGGCTCGCCAACGCCAAGGGCAGCTGTTCCTGAAAGGCCTCGAAGTTGTCACGCGGCAAGGGAAGCTCCACCCGATCGACCATTCCGCCATCGCTGGCATCCGTCAGGGTCACGATGATGCGGGGAGGGCCGAAGCTGGCAATCGCGACGGTGATGACCTGAGTCACGTTGTACTCTTCGCGAATACGGGCAATGGTTCGAACCGGGAGATTGAGAATCTCGGTGGCCGAGAGGACGACGAGCGAATCGACACCCGTCACGAGTCGGGACATCTCCCATGTCAGCGCGTGGGCTAGACCCTCTGTCATGATCTCATCCTCCTCTGTGCCACCCGCCGACGGGATCACCGCCACGAGTCGGGAGGCGCGCGCGAGCGCCGTCGCGGGCGAGAAGGTCCCCTGGATCGCTTGGCGAACGGCGGGGATAAAGAACAGCACGATCGCCAGCGCCCCGGCGGCACCGGCCACCATCCAGCCGCGACTGGCGAAGGCCCTGCGCGATGGATCTCTCGTGCCCCGGTGAGGAGACGGCTGGGGCTCGGACGACGGAACCGGCACGGATCCGATCCCGCGTGTCTGCGGAGGCATCACGGCTCCAGACGGCGCCTGCATCGGAGCCGCCTGTCTTCCCTCGAGCGCATCGACCAGCGCTTGAGCATCCGCGAACCGCTGCGCCTTGTCCTTCTCGAGACATACATGGACGATCCGAGCGATGCCGCTCGAAACCGCGGGGTTGGTGAGGCTGACGGAAGGCGCCTCGCTGTGCATCACCGAGTAGAGGACGGCCGCCTGGTTCCCCGCGTCGAACGGGCTTCCCCCCGTGAGCATCTCATATAGCATCGCGCCCACGGCCCATACGTCCGCCTGCGCATCGACGTCTTCGCCCGACACCTGCTCGGGACTCATGTAGTGCAGCGTCCCCAGCAGTTCGCCCGTGCGCGTCAACCGTTGATCTTCGACCTTCGAAAGGCCGAAGTCGAGGATCTTGGCAACCCCATCTGGCGTGATGATGATGTTGGCCGGTTTGATATCCCGGTGGACGATTCCCGCCTCGTGGGCTTTGGAGAGTCCGCGAGCGACCTGCATGGCATAGTCGATCGCCTCATCGACGTTCAGCGATCCGGCTGCGATCTTTTCTCCGAGCGTCTCACCTTCGTAGTACGCCATGGCGATGAAGGTTTCGCCGGGCTCGGCGTCACCGATTTCGTAGATCGTGCAGATGTTGGGATGGTCCAAGCCGGAGGCGGCTCGTGCTTCCGCGACGAACCGTTTGCGTGCGTTCTCGCCCCCGCTCAGGAACGGTGGAAGAAACTTGAGGGCGACGGTGCGGTTGAGTTTTAGGTCGTACGCCTTGTAGACGACGCCCATGCCGCCCCGGCCGATGTGGGCGTCGATTCGGTAGTGTGAGACGATCGTGCCGATCGGCCCAGACTGCCCGGGCGACGGCTTCGCTTCGGGCTCGCCGGCCGGAGGGCCGGCAGCCCCGGACCCCTCTGGGCCTACCTTTTTGTCGGAACCGTCCGTCATTTCGCCGCTTTCCCCCAAAAACTGGCAAACACAACGATAGGTATGAATACGGTAGCAAGATAGACTAGTGACGGAGGGCGTTCGAGGAGGCCCTCTCCACTCGAGTTTTAGGACGCCCTAAAACCAAGATGGTATGTTGTGCCACCCGTCGCACGGCTGCCGACGCTACGAAGGCACCGTACGGGCCCCTATTCCCACGATCGACCTCTAGAACCAAGGAGCAGTTGATGTCCAGAACCGACGCGTGCGTCGACTTCCTCCAACGTCTCATCAGAACGCGTTCCATGCCGGGACAGGAGGCGGATATCGCGGCTTTGCTGGTCTCCGAGATGCGGTCGCTGGGCTACGACGAGGTTTCCGCGGATGCGGCCGGCAACGTGATCGGCCTGGTGCGAGGGTCGGGGGACGCCCCGTCCATCTTGTTCAATACGCACTTGGATCATGTCGATGCCGGAGACCCGAACGACTGGCCGCACGATCCGTTTGGAGGCGAACTCCATGACGGCGTGATCTGGGGTCGCGGCGCGGTGGACATCAAAGGTCCGCTGGCCGCGCAGGTCTATGGAATCGCCGCACTGATCAACGGCGATCGACCCCCCGGCGATGTGTACGTGACGGCCGTCGTGCAAGAGGAGGTTGGAGGTCTCGGCGCGCGCTATATGGCCGAGACACTGGAGGCCGATCTCATCATGGTCGGCGAACCCAGTCGCAACGAGGTGCGACGTGGTCATCGCGGCCGAGTCGAGCTACAAGCTCGTGTTCGCGGCCGAATGGCCCATGCGTCGATGACGGATATCGGCCGTAACCCATTGACGGTTCTCGGGCGGTTCCTGACGCTGCTCGAGGGGATGGACCACCCGCACGACCCGAATCTCGGGACCGGCACGATCGCGCCGACTCTGATCCGGACTGATCAGACGAGCGCAAACGTCATCCCGGGAGAGGCCCACCTAACGCTGGATTGTCGCACCATAGGAGGGCAGGGTGCAGACGCCCTGAAGGAGGTCCTGATTCCCTTGCTCAAATCCTGCGAGATCGAGGGCACGACCGGGGACATACTGAATCCCGAGGAAGAGCGGGCGAGCTACGCCGGGCTGAAGATGACCTACGGGGCCGAACATCCGGCCCTCTCGCTCCCGGCGGACCACCGGGCGGTACAGACCGCCGTGGCCGTGCTCGCCGGCCCGTTGGGGGCAGCGCCTCCCGTCGGCGTTTGGGATTTCGCGACCGATGGTGGGCACTTCGCGGAGGCCGGGATGACCGTGGTCGGGTTCGGGCCCGGCGATGATCGGTTGGCTCACACGGTCAACGAACACATCCAGGTCACCGAACTCGAGCGCGGCCTGCATGGAAACACGGCGCTGGCCCGCGAATGGGCCGTGACCTTCGCCGCCGGCGGCTAATCCGCGCAGGTGTCGAGGTCAGCTGGTCGCGAATTGCTCCAGGTGCTCGGCTTTCATCGGCGGCGTCAGTAGAGAGACGACGACCATGACAAGGGTATTGCCGACGACGCCATAGATGCCGGCGTGAACCCCGCCCCAAGCCAGTTCGGGGACGAGGGTGAGAAGCAGACAGATGCCACCGCCGGTCAACAACCCGAAGAGGGCCCCCTCTCGGGTCACCCGCGGCCACAGGAACGTCACCACCGTGAGCGGAAAGATCTGGGCGATCGGACCGTAGCTGAGCAGTAGGAGTCCAACGAGACTTTGCCCTGGGATCAGGCTGAGCAGGTAGGACACCGCCCCAACCACGACCACCAGCGTGCGAATCCACTTCCGTTGCTCCGTATCACTGAGCGAATCGGGTTGGATGTTTCCCCAGAAATCCTTGATCGCGATCGAGCCCGCTGCATGTAGTAGCGCGTCGCCCGTCGACATCGAGGCTGCCAATGCGCCGGCGCAAAACAAACCCACGATCAGTGGAGGGAGTCCGATCTGCGCCGACGTGACGATGGTGGGAAGAATCGCGTCGGCCGGTACGACTCCGGGAAAAGCGAGTACCCCCGAAAAACCGATAAACATGATCGGTACCAAGAAGAGCGCGAACGTCGGATAGAACACGACGGTCTTCTTCAATGTGGGGAGATCTCGAGCGGTGTAGATCTTCATGAAGTAGTGCGGCCATACGCTGAAGCCCAGCGCGGAGATGGCGACGGAACTGGAGTAGCCCCCCCAGCTCCAGGGTTGTCCATCGGCGCCAAGGCCGGGTCCGCGCAGCATGTCAGGTGCGGCCGCAGCGATCGCATCGAACATTGGCCCCACGCCGCCATGGAGCTTGTAGGGTAGATAAAGACCGAGGCCCCAGGCGAGGACCATCATGAAGATGCCCTGGAACGTGTTGGTCCAGCCCACGCCGAGTACGCCGCTTCGAAACACATAGATCAACACGACGGCGTAGGCGATCGCGGAGCCCGCCCACTCCGGCACGCGCCCCTCGGTGACGACGCTGAACACGTAACCCGCGCCCTTCATCTGGATGACGAGGTAGGGGACGAACGCGAAGATCGAGAGCACCGCGAGAATCGCGGGGATCGCACGGCTGTCAAACCGGTGCCCAAACAACTCCGCCTGCGTTACGTATCCGAACCGTCGTCCGAGTTCGGCCACGCGTGGCCCAAAGAAATACCAGGGGACCAGACCGACCGCCGCGTAGGCGAGAATGTAGAACGCCGCCGCCCCGCGGCTATAGGACCACCCAGGCCCGCCAAGAAAGGCAAACGCGCTGAACACCGAAGCGCCCATGATAAAGTAGAGCACGAGAAAGTTGAGCGAACGATCGCCCGCGACGTAGCCCTCCGTCGTCTCGGACTGGTGCCGACCGGAGGCGAGACCGATGGCGAGCGATAGAAACAGGTAGCCCAGCGTCACCAGAAATACGATCACCCACGCCGGCATCAGCGCTCCCACAGGTACAGGCAGAGCAGCACTACGAACGAGAGAGTCAGCGCCCCGACCACATATGCGAGCGTGAAGGGCACCCCGAGAATCCGCGGCTCGATCGTGGCGAAGCGAGGATACACGGGCCAGATCAACGCGACGAACAACGCGATGTAGAACACGGCAACGGCAGCGTACACACCACGCCGCCTCTGAGGCTTCGTCGATTCGCTCATGGCCCCAAGAGGCCTCGTCCGACACGCCCGGTCAAGCGACCGGCCGCTCGCCGGTTGAACGACGCGAGTACGCACCGCATCTTTCGTCATGAAACTGCGCACGTGGGGGCTCGCGGTCCTGGCGACGGTCTCCTGTACCGGAGCGTCTATCGAACCGACCTCCAGTGCGCCGCGCGATCTGTCATCCGGCACCCACGTCATCCTGCTCGGGACGGGCACGCCCGACGCGAATCCTGAGACGTCGGGCCCCGCTACCGCCGTGGTGGTCGATGGGTGGGCGTACATCGTGGATGCGGGCACCGGGGTCGTGCGCAGAGCCGCGGAGGCGGCGGCTCGGTACGAAGTCGAGGGGCTCGATGCCGCCCGCCTTCGCGAGGTGTTCCTGACGCACCTCCATAGCGACCACACCATCGGGCTTCCGGATCTGATTCACACCTCCTGGGTGGCCGAGCGGGAGGTGCCTTTGGCGCTGTTCGGACCCGACGGCACGGTGGATATGGCCCAACACCTCACGGCGGCCTGGGGCGCCGACATCGAGAACCGCCTCACCGGCGCCCAGCCGTCCACCGCCGATGGGTGGCGCGTCGAAGCCGTCGACATCGACCCGGGCGTGATTTTCGAAGACGCCAGAGTTCGAGTGACGGCGTTTGCGGTTCCTCACACGGGCTGGGCCGAGGCCTACGGGTATCGGTTCGATACGGCGGACCGCTCGATCGTCATCTCGGGCGACACGGCGCCGACCGAAGCGATCGTCGAGTTTTGCGATGGCTGCGACGTGCTCGTGCACGAGGTCTATTCGGCGAGGACGTTTCGGGGCCGCCCGGGACCTTGGCAGCTTTATCACGCGCAAGCGCACACCTCCGCCGTCGAACTGGCGAAGATCGCGACTCGGGCGCGGCCCGGGATTCTCGTCCTGCACCACCAACTTACCTGGGGCGCGACAGCTGATGAGGTGTTGGCCGAGGTCCGCGCGGCAGGCTACGAAGGTCGGCTCGTCTACGGTCGCGACCTCGAGGCGTACTAGAACGAAAAACGGCACCGCTCGCACGGTGCCGTTCTCCTACTCACGGTCCTGTCGGGGCTTGCCCCGGGAACCGTTCGGCCCTGGCAAGAGCCACCTTCGACTTCGTCGGGTCAGTTCGGCGGGTGAACCGACGCCGCCGAGTGATTCTTCTCTTTCCCGATTCGCGGACCGTGGAGATCTGCGCCACCCCGAGTGTTATCGATCGAAGCGATAAATTGCCGGATCGATCCAGGGAATTCGGTGGTCTGCCCGTTGTGGCCGAGCGGATCGGTGTACCAGATCTCGGGTCCGCCATCGTTGCGAATCCGGAACGAATTGATGTCGAAGTCGCGAACGGCGCCCTTGAAACCGGTGCGGGGGTCATCGTGCACGATCCCCTGGATCGTGCCCTCGCCCGTGACCTCATCGCAGGTGCCGCCGCGCGCCGCCTGATTCCCCATCAGCTCGTAACAGACGTCCATGGGACGCCCGGTCACGTCCGGCTTCGCCGGATCGAAGAAACGAGACGGCTCCCGCACGTTGAAGTACGGGTTGATCGAGACGAGAGAGTGGTTGTCGACCGTTCTCAACGACTCGGAAATCTGCCAACTCTCGCGGAGACTGCCGAAGCTCGAGTTCTGACCCGGGGCGACCAAGATGCGTTCTTCGACGCACTGTCGGGTCGGGATCCGACGGTGGCCGCCACCATCGGGTGATGTCGCCGGACTCGGCGTGCCCACGAAAATCTCGTTGCCCGAGCACGCGTCGGTGAAGGACCCGGCGTCACCGATGTTCGTCATGAAGGTCATCGAGACGCCAGAGCCATCCGTGCAGCGAGCATGGTACGCGATCTCGTGCATGTTGTTCGTGAAGGCGTCCTTGGAGTGTGTGCCCTGGTGCATCTTGATGAGGAAGTGACACTTGGCTTCGAAGACCACATCGGCCGGGCCCCCAAAGCTCATGGGAAGATCGTTGCCGATCTCCACTTTGTGCCCCACGTGATCCTCATGCCGCGACATACCCGGGTTGAACGTGTCGAGCTGTTCGTTGGCCAGACCAAACGGAAGATCCCCGATCTGGTCATAAATTGCGGATTCCCGCGGGTCGGTGCCGTGCTCGTGCCCGAACGAACAGCCGGTGGCCGGGTCGTTCGCCGGGTGCCAGGTCGGGTACAGCTTCCCGTCTGGGCCAACCGTGTTGTACGAGTCGTGAATCGCCTGGCTGCACGTGTCGAACGGACCCGGCGTCCAGCGCGCATACGCGACGCTGAGCTCCCCGGTCGGGACCGGTGCCTGGAGTGGCGAAAAGGGCGATGATTCTGTGCAGGCCCAAGTGAACGTCACGGCCATCAGCGCCGTGATCGGCGCGCTCCGTGCCGCACGATTCAAGATTCCCATACTTCCTCCTCCTCAGATACGAAAAGCGGACGACAAGTCCGCTCAGTGCCACGTCAATGAGAGCCCGCCGGTAAGCATCGCGAGCGTAGCCCCGCTCACCGCGGGGTTTCCGTCAGCGTTGAGCGTTGCAAAGGGTGCGACCACGAGGTTGGCATAGGGAGAAAGCGAGAGCGTCTCCGAAACCGGATAGTCGTAGCCCAGCCCTGCGGTCACCCCAATCGTGAGCGCGGTCAGGTCATTGCCGTCCTCGCTGGCGCGATACCCGACCGCGCCGCCGCCGACCTTGAAGTGAAGCCGCGCTTCAGGACCGGCGTACAAAAGAGCGACACCCGTCAACGAGCCGAGGATCTGGCGAACGCCTTCGTCCCCTCGGGTCCACGCATCGAATTCGGCGGCAAGAAGAACCCGGTCGCTCACCGTGCCCCCGAAGCGGACGAAGCCGCTGAGCCCGGACTTGGGAGTTCCCGCGCACACTTCGCAGCTGATCTGGTCGAATCCGCCGCCGAGGCCGACGGCGATGAACTGTCCTTCGCGCATCTGCGCCGAGGCGCCGGCAAACGACACTGCGCCCGCGATCGCCCCCAAAACGAGCGAGCGAACGAATGCAGTTCGCGCCGTGCCCCAACCTGTAACCAGATCTCTCCCCACCATCTCCACCCCCTCGTGTTTCCAGCCCGTCGGCACGGAATGCCGCTTTCGGACTGGGCAGGACGACTCCAACAACCGCTTCTCTGACGCATGGCGCCGGCCCGTTCAGGAGCCAGGAGCGTGCCACACGGTGAGGGTCTCCATAAGTGGTGAAATCACTATGAATGGCGCGGTTCACCTCGAACCGTCGCGAAGCCGATCGGACGGCAAAAACCGGCAAGTTTTTCGTGTGTGTTCGAGCCTGGAAACGGGGGATCGGTGCGCTACGCTCCGCGAGAACAAGGAGATAGCGTGCGCGCCACCGGGAGCGGGGTTGGAGCACATACTTGCAGGACGCCAAGTGCCTTTGAACGTGGTGCCTCGCGCGCCTTCAAAAGTGGTTCGTCACTTGTGAGGGGGTTCAGGACGTTCTCTTTTCGTACGTGTCGTTCCATGGATTCGAGTGGGGTACCGAGAGGACGGGGTTGATGAAGAAGCTGGCGACAGCGTTTGCAGCATTGATGTTCATGGCGTGCGGCGAGTCCGGACCGACGGGCAACGCCCCGCCTGCTCCCCCGCCACCCCCACCCCCACCAGCGGCTCCACCTGGCGACGTGGGCTTCAGCATCATCGACAACGCGTTCGTCGACTCGCAGGGCCGGCAGAACGCGCAATCCAGCGAGACGATGACGGCGAACCAAATGGTCGGTTGGATCCACAACGGCGCGAACCTGCATACGGTGACGTTCACGTCCGTTCCTTCCGGAGCGGTGACCGACGACAGTGGGAATCTGACAAACCGTCAGACCTTCGAGCAGACGTTGATCACTCCGGGCACCTACGTGTTTCGATGCGATGTCCATCCAGCGACGATGATCGGCGCGACGATTATCGTGAACTGACCTTGGGGCGTCGCACCCTCAGATCGGCCGCATTCAGACTGGCCGCGTTGCTGTGCGCAGCAGGCGCAGCGCTGCAGCCAGTCGGGGCGCAACAGGATTCCGGGCTTCAAGTCCCCGCTGCCGATCGAAGCGTCGAACAGGAGTCCGACCGGGCCCGCAGGGCCCAACGGTCGTTCGAGCGCATCCGACGCAGTCACTTCCCTCGCAGCCCGTGGTTTTCGGACGCCTGCGACGAGCAGGTCGGTCGCTTCTGCCTCAACCACGACAGCGATGACGAATGGGCCGCGGCCCCAGAGCACCCGGAGGTCACCGAGCGGCGGGGGTGGCTCTTGGCGACACTGGATAGCGTTGCGCGCGTGGTCCAAGGCGACCGGTGGCTTCTCGGCCAGCGGGTCAAGTACCGACTCGAGGCGGGCCGAGCCACAGAAACGCTCGATCTCCTCGCCGACTGCGGCGCTACCGAGGGATGGTGCTTGGCGCTTCGCGCGCTGACACTCCATCAAGAGCGGCGGCACGCCGAGGCCGAGACGACCTACGATCGCGCGCTCGCCGCAATGTCTCCACGAGAGCAGTGCGCATGGACCGACGCGTCGCTCATCCTGGAGCCCCAAGATCGCCGGGACTACCGCCGACTCGCTTGTGGAAGCCCCGCGAGACGGGCCTTCGAACGCGCCTTCTGGCACCTGTCGGATCCGCTGTGGCTCGTGGCTGGGCATGAACTCCGAGTCGAGCACTTGAGCCGTCGAGTTCGCAATGAGCTCGAGGCGGATGCGGCCTCCGGATATGGCATGTCTTGGGGCGCAGATCTGGAGGAGCTAACGACGCGCTACGGCTGGCCGGCCGGGTGGGACGTGGCTTGGCGACGCACGCCGGGGGTGCGCACCGAACGCTCGATACAGGCCCACCGACCACCCGAGGCACAGCGCTTTGTCGTGTCGGGCTTTTCGCGGCGAGATCGCGAATCGGCACCGATATGGGATCTCGACGCGGCTAAGCCGCGCAGCACGTGGTCTCCACCTGGTGGTCCCGTGTACGGAGCGCCCTACCAGTTGGCCGCGTTCTGGCGCGGAGAAGAGCGGCTGATCGTGGCCGCGTTCGACGCTCCGTCCGAGCTGGAAAACTGCGTGGCCCGGTCCGGCCTCTTTCTCTCGAATTCGTTCGACGAGATCCATCGCACGGAGGGCAACGGCACGTTGCCGCTTCAGGTCCTGGAACCGAAACCCAGCGGCGCCGCGACCCTGGTTGGCATAGAAACCCGCTGCGTCGACGGCTCCGGAGCCGCTCGAAGTCGGACGGCACTGCCTCAAACCGGCAACTTGCTCTCGGATATCTTGTTGCTGGATCCGGTCGAGCAGCTCCCAGGCACGCTCGATGCAGCGTTGGGTAGCGCGCGCCCGCACTCGACGGCCCGCTCCGGGGAGAAGCTGACGGTGTTTTGGGAGTGGTACGGAGGGGCCGAGGCGAGCGGAGCACTCGCCGTGACGTTGTCATTGACCCGAGAAGAGAAGAGCTTGGTCCGTAAGGCGTTGGAGTGGACCGGCTTAGCGGGTCAGGATGAGGAAGAGGTGGGGATTCGATGGAGCGAACAGGGTGGGACGGCCGCTTCGGATAACCCGATGGCCCGAGCCGTCGAACTCCAACTCCCGCAACTGGCTCCGGGGCGCTATCGTCTGACGCTGCAAGTGCATTCTGTGGGGGCAGGTACGGTCACCTCTCCGAAGGAGATCGTGATCGAACCTTAGCGGGTGGAAAGGACGGGGATGAGCGACGCACTGCTCTGGGTGGAAAGCAACTGGCTGGCGCTGGCGCTCATCTTCGTGCTGCTCGGGCTGGTCGTCGCTTTGTTCGTCAGATCGCAGCGGGCCACGTCGCGCGCCGTGGACCACGCTGCGGTCCAGCGCACGTTGGAGCACCGTGTGGCCGCGGTGGAGGCGGCCGGTGACGCGCTCCTCATCACGGGGACAGCGGATCGTTGCATCTACTCGAACCCGGCGGGCGCCGAGCTATTCGGGTACTCCGCACCCAGTGCCGTTTTTGGCAAACCCTGGCGCTCGTTGATCTCCGACACCGATGCCAAGCGCATCGACACCCTGGTCAAACCGGCGCTCGAGAAGAACGGCCGCTGGGTCGGTTCGCTCCGCGGTCGAACCCCGTCTGGCGACCTCATCCCGCTCGACGCTTCCTTCACCGCCATCGACAACGGTTTGGTCTTGATTCTTCGCAATCGTCGCGCGGCGGCAGCCGAGGGAGACGGCGACCCGAGCCGGTTCGAATCGATCGTGAGCTCCGCGGCCTATCCGCTGGCGCTCTTGAGCCCGGATTTTCAGATCCTGGAGTGGAACCCCGAGGCCGAACGACAACTCGTGGCGAAGCGTCCCGACATTCTCGGCGCGCAGTTCTTGTCGCTCTTCGAGGCCGAAGTGAGAGATCGTGTCACCGAACAGCTCGAAGCGGTGCTCGCGACAAGGGAGCGCAAGACTTTCGAGAGTCGGCACACGGTGGAAGACGGGTCCGAGCGCGTGTTTCTTTGGAGCGTCACGTTCGTGCCGGCGGATCGGCACGGTCAATTGGCGTGCGTCGGACAAGACGTAAGCGGAGTCAAACACACCGAAAAAGAGCTGCGCGGGCAAGAGAATCTGTACCGCATGCTGGCCAACAACTCCAGCGATCTCGTCGGCGTACACGATCTCGAAGGGACCTTTACCTACGTGAGTCCCTCGTCGACGACCTTGTTGGGGTTCACGCAAGAAGAGATCGTGGGCAAAGATCCGTATCAGATGAGTCCGACGGAGGACTGGAAGGGCGTGCAGGCCGCGCTCGCTTCTGCCCGGACGGGTCGTCACGCGCGAACGTCGCTCCGGCTCCGCACGAGTAGCGCCGGGTACACGTGGTTCGAGATGTCGGTGCGGCCGCTCTACGACAATCTCGGGGCCATCGTTCAGATTCAAACCAGTTCGCGCGACATCAGCGAGCAAAAAGCGTTTGAAGATCAGCTCTCGCACCAGGCGCTGCATGAGCCGCTGACCGGACTGCCAAATCGAAGTCTTTTTCTCAATCGGCTCCGACATGCGCTCATGCGGACCAAGCGCTCCGATGGGGAGATCGCGGTCATGTTCATGGACCTCGATCGGTTCAAGATCATCAACGACTCGATGGGCCACGAGGCCGGAGACCGGCTGATCCAGGCCGTCGCTCGACGTTTGTTGGAGGTGGTCCGGGATACCGATACGGTCGCCCGCCTAGGCGGCGACGAGTTTGGCGTCCTGCTCGAGGTTGGCGTGACCAGCGAGGAGGCGGAGATGATCGCACAACGCATTCTCGATGCGATTGAGCCGCCCTTCACGTTCTCAGGCCAGGAGATGTACGTGTCGGCGAGCGTCGGCATCGCGTATAGCGGCGACGCTTCCGACGACAATGAGGAAGACCTGCTTCGTTACGCCGACGTCGCCATGTACCGGGCCAAGGGCGAAGGGGCCGGGAGATTCAGGGTCTACGATCCGGCGATCGATTCCAGTGCGACCGGTCGCTTGTCGATGGAGACGGACCTGCGACAAGCCATCGATCGTGAACAGCTCTTCAACGTGTATCAACCCATCATCGACCTCGAGAGCGGTCGTATCACGGGTCTCGAGGCGCTGGTACGGTGGAAACATCCGGAGCGGGGGTTGGTCGGACCGGACGAGTTTATTCCCGTGGCCGAGGAGACCGGCCTCATCGTTCCGCTCGGGTACCTCGTCATGCGACGTGCTTGCGAGACGCTGCACGAATTTCAAGAGATCGTCGGATCGAAACGCGACCTCGTCGTGGCAGTCAATCTGTCCACCAAACAGTTCGAACAGCCCGATCTCGACAAAGAGATCCTCAAGATCCTCGAAGAGACGAAAACCAGGCCGCAGCAACTCCGGATCGAGATCACGGAGAGCGAACTCATGCGAGACACCGGCCGCCTCGGCCTTCTCAAAGGTCTCGGTCTTCAGATCGCGATCGACGATTTTGGAACCGGGTATTCGTCGCTGCAGTACCTGCGAAACATCCAGGCGGATTCGCTCAAGATCGATCGTTCGTTCGTCATGGGGATGTCGGAGCATCCAGAGGACGAGGCCATCATCCGAACCGTCGTCACGCTCGCCGGAGCGCTGGAGATGGATGTGACGGCCGAGGGCATCGAGACGGAGCAGCAGCTCCGCGAACTCCGGGAGATCGGGTGCGAATCGGGCCAAGGATTCCTCTTCGCACGACCGGCTCCGAAAGACGAGATTCGCGCGCTCCTGGAGCAAGATCCCAGCTGGTGATCCGCGCTCCTCGCGCGCGCCGCCTCCTCCTTGTGCAAGGTTACGCGACCGGTGCGTCTTATCGGATGGAAGACCCATGCTAGGCGGCACGCGGCGACCCACGTCGAAGGATCCGGGTGAGCGTTAATTGGAGCGAAGTCTACACGGAGACGTACGCGGATCTCGTACGGTTTCTGATCGGCAAGGTGTGGGACCGGGAGCGGGCCCAGGACCTCGCGCAGGAGACGTTTGTCCGCGCGCTACGGCACGATCCGGATCACCCTCGCGCCTGGCTGTTTTCCGTGGCCGCCAATTTGGCCCGAGATGAGGCGCGCACAGCGGTACGGAGAAGGGGTCATCTCACTTTGCTCAAGAACGAAGTAGAAACGGAGGGACCCACGGAGGCGGGCGTAACGGCCAAGCTCGAAGGCGACGAAACGCGACGCCAAGTGGAGTTCGCAATGGAGCAGCTCTCGGAAAGAGATCGCGAAGTGCTGCTCCTTTGGAGTGCAGGAAACAGTTACGGAGATATCGCGCAAATAACGGATCTCTCGCCGGGCGCCATCGGGACGACCCTGGCGAGGGCGCGCAAACGGCTCCTAGATGCTTACGAAGGATTGGAGAACGATGTCGCACGTCACAGAGGGTGAGCTACACGCATACATCGACGGGGCCCTGGCCTCGATGGATGCCCTCGCGGCCGAACGGATCGCGAAGCACCTCGAGACATGCGGTGACTGTGAGGCGCGGATGGAGACAGCGCGTGGGCTCCGGGACCGTGCTTCCGTGCTTTTGGACACCGCATTGGGTGAACCGATCGAAGCCCCGCCGTTCGCCGACGTCGTCAGGAAGGCGGGGGGCGACGAAGGTCTCGGTGACCCCGCGTCCGCCCGAGCGCCGTTTCGGATACAGAAGTTTGCGTGGGCGGCGAGTGTGATCGTGGCGCTGGGCGCCGGATGGATGGCGAATGTCGTCCTGCGTGATTCCGGCGCATCCCCCCTGCAATCGCTCGCAGTCGCCGAACCAGAAGCCGTCGCACCCCTCGACTCCGATGCGGCCCTCCCAGGTGCCGCCTCGCCGACGATCGAGGGCCGGACCGTGGCTCCCGAGTCGCAGAACGAGCAGTCCGCTGCGCGGATCGGGGGCGAGGCTCGCGACGTCGCTGCAAACGCAGCCGAGCCCGCTCGGAGTCAGCCCGGTCGAGAGGCGTCCGACGTCGCGGCGGCGGACCCGGCGCCCGTGACGGCCCCCACCGAGGAGCGGCAGGAGCGTCGCCGAGCGTCTGATGCCCCCGTCGTGGCGGCGGCGCCGGCCGAACTCGAGGAGCGCGTCGAACGGCTAGCCGATCCACGGCTGGCGCAGACTCAGCTGCTCGCCGAGGCCGATGTGCCGGCGGCGGCGGAGCCAGTCGCCGGGGCCGTGGACGCAAAAGCGGACGACCTGCGGTCCGACGCCGTAGTACTGGAGGACGGGGCACTCGACGATCTGACATGGCGGCGCGTGGAGGTCGTCGAGGCGGCGGAGTGGGTGGGCGGAATCTTGACCCTCCCAGATGTGGAGGTCGAGGAGTACGCGCTGTCGACGCACGAGGGCCAGCGGCTGGCCCGGGTACGCCAGCGACTCCCGGGTGGAGAGACGCTGGAGTTGGTCCAGCTGGGGACCGAATCAACGCTCGACGAACTACGCGAGATGCCGAGCCGTTCGCTAGATCGCTCCGCACTCGGGGCGGCGTCGGCAGAAACCGGAAATCGGGCCGGGGCGTTCACACTGGGATGGATCGAAGTCAACGGCGTTCACGTCCGCGCATCGGCGCCGGTGGCGCCAGATTCGCTCCGAACCCTAATTTCCCGTATCCGACGACCGTAGCCGGGCGCTTACCGGCTCGGCCGCATGCCCAGAGTCGAGGCAGGAGATCCTTTGAAAACGCGCCCCTTTGCTTTCGTTGTCGTCCTCGTCGCCGCCCTCGCGGGCGGAGCCTGCCAATCCGCCGATTCCACGCCCTCGAATGTCGCGGCGAACCGCACAGCGGACCAAGTCCTAGCGGATTCGCTTCTGGGGGCGTGGTTGGCGGCCGCGGGGGGGATGGCTGCGTGGAACGACATCACGTCCGCGCGCTATACGATCACCACGGTCTGGTTTGACTCCACCGGCGTGATCGAGCGGATGCGACCCCGACGCGTCGAATACCGGAAGCTCAATGGAGTCGAGCAGGCCCGTATCGAGCGTCCGGAGGCGGAGGGCCTGTATGTACAGACGTTTACGGGCACGGAGATGTGGGCCACGCTGAACGACCACGCGCTCGAGCCCGGCATCAGGGCCTACGATGAGTCGGAGTACGTAGGTCGCGATGTCGTCTATTGGTTCGGTCTTCCGTTCAAACTTTTTGATCCAAGCGTCAACCGGAGCGCCGTCGCCACCGACGAGGGGTATGAGGTGCGAATCACGTTCGGACCGGAGGTGGGGCTCCAGCCCGGCGACCGCTATTTCTACTACTTCAATAACGCCGACCCTTATCCGGAACAGGTGCATTACATCTCGGAAGGTCGCGGAGAAGAGAGCCGCGCCCGCACACACTGGTTCGGGTACGGGAGCATTGGCGATTTCAAGTACAACGTGACACGCCGGTGGTACAACGCGGAGGGAGCCCCGCTTCGCGAGCTCAGGGTAGACGACGTCGAACTGAATCCCGTGCTTTCAGACTCTCTGTTCGCGGCGCCGACGTCGTAGAGCGGCTAACATGAGATCCATCGTGCACGGCAGGTCCGTGCTTTCGAATTCCACCCCACGCGCGGGCCGTATTCGGCGCGTCTACCGTTCGAGAATTCCATCTTAAGAGACACGCTGCTTCGACTGCTCGACGCCCCCGGGCCATCCGGTTTCGAAACCGCCGTCGGCGAAGTTTGGCGAGAGATCGCCTCGGATTTCGCACCCGATGTTTGGAGCGATGTGCACGGCAACTCTTTCGCCACGAACAAGCCCGACGGCGGACCCGCCGTGATGTTGGCCGGGCACGTCGATGAGATCGGGTTGATGGTCCACTACATCGATGACGACGGGTATTTGTTCGTCAAGGCGATCGGCGGTTGGGACACGCAGGTATTGGTGGGGCAACGGATCGAGGTCTTCGCAAAGGAGGGGCCGATCATCGGTGTCATCGGCCGTCGCGCCATTCACCTCATGGAGACCGATGAGCGGGAGAAGGCCGTCAAGCTCAAGGATCTGTGGATCGACATCGGTGCCGCTGATGGTGAAGAGGCGCGTGGGCGAGTGTCCGTAGGGGATTGCGGTGTGGTCAGATCCGATACGATCTCCCTGGGGGCGACAGCGATCGCGGGCAGATCCGTCGACGATCGCGCGGGCGCGGCGGTCGCGCTCGAGGCGCTCCGACGCGCCTCCGAGCGCGGCACGGCGGCGCGCGTCATCGCGGTCGCCACCGCACAAGAGGAGATCAGCGGCAAATCGGGCGGCGGCGCCCGAACCAGCAGTTTCGAGGTAAAGCCGGACGCCGCGATCGTCATCGACGTGACACACGCCACCGATCACCCACTGTCCGACAAGAAGCAGTTCGGCGACGTCCGCTTGGGCGGCGGTCCCGTGCTGAGTCGCGGGGCGGTGATCAACCCCCGGCTCGTGGAGGCCCTGAGCGCTTCGGCGCAGCGATCGGACATCCCCATCCAATGGCAAGCCGCCCCATCCGTTACCGGCACCGACGCCGACAGCATTTTCACCAGCCGGTCGGGGGTCGCGACCGCGATCGTTTCGATTCCCAATCGCTATATGCACAGCCCCAACCAGTTGATCGACCTCGAGGACTTGGAGGCCGCAGTCGAGGTTATCGTGGGGTTCCTGACCTCTTTGGAGTCCGGCGCTCCGTTTCTTGCCGAGTAGGTGAGTCACGACGGGAAGTCTCGAGCGCCCGACACGAGTCGCGCCGCCGAGGACTATCTAAAGGCGATCTACAAACTCCAGCAGGTCCAGGACTCGGTGGCGACGACGTCGTTGGCCGAGGAGTTGGGCCGATCGGCCGCGTCGGTGACCAACATGGTCAAGAGCCTGGCTGAACAAGGGCTCCTGGAATACACGCCGTATCGCGGTGTCCGCCTCACGTCATCGGGTGAGCTTACGGCGCTTCGGATTATCCGGCGACACCGCGTCCTCGAACTCTATCTCATCGAGAAGCTCGGGTTTTCGTGGGACAATGTGCACCGCGAGGCGGAGCGCCTCGAGCATGCGGCCTCCGACAAACTCATCGATCGGATGGCCCGCAAGCTCGGGGAACCCTCCGTCGACCCGCACGGCTCCCCGATCCCGACCCGAGATGGAGAAATCGCCGATACGAGGTGGATCGCGTTAGCCGCGTTGCAAGACGGAGGACGGGGCGTCGTCAGGGAAGTATCGGACGAAAGTGACCAGACGTTGCGACAACTCGCCGTACTCGGTCTGTTCCCAGGCACTCGGATCCGGATCTTGGGCGGGTTACCCGAGGGGGGCGTTCAGCTGGTGGTGGACGATCGAGAAATCGATCTCGAGGCCGATTTGGCCCGAGCCATTTTTGTGGAGCATGAAGAATGATGCGATTTGAGGTCGAACTCATAGCCAGGGACAGCGTGGACTCGTGAGCGCAAGCACGATCAAGGCGGACGGCGACACTTGGAGAGCGGAACTAGGGGACGAGGGGGCGGGTCGACCGCGCGTCGTCATGTTTTTCTGTACGACGACGGATCAGCGACCGTATCGGGTCGTCGAGATCGACGCCCAACAGTTTTCTGGGGAGGCCGGGCTCTCGGAAGCGTCGGCTGAGGAGGTGCAGTCGCTGTTCGATGCTTCGAAATCGATGGGTGCCCCGAGAGACTACCCCACGTACGGCTCTTGAACGAGGCACGTCTTGTTGATCTACACCTTCATTCGACGGCAAGCGACGGCAAGCTCTCGCCGGCGGAGGTCGTGCGTTACGCCGCTGACGCGGGGCTTAGCGGGCTCTCCCTAACCGACCACGACACCACGGCTGGGCTCGATGAAGCGGAGGCCGAAGCGAGTCGGCTCGGCTTGCGGTTCATGCCGGGGACCGAGCTATCGGCGACAGAACCCGGCCGCGGCGTTCACTTGCTCGCGTTCGGCTTCGATCGGTTCGACGGGAACCTGCAGACGTTTCTTGATCGTTACGATGTCGATCGACGTCGACGCGCGGAAAAGATGGTGGATCTGCTGCGGGGGCTCGGACTCGGCATCGAATACGCAGAGGTAGAGGCACAAACGGGCGCGGCGGCGCCGACTCGGGCGCACGTGGCCCGCGCGCTGGTCGCCGGCGAGCACGTAAAGGGTGAGCGGGAAGTGTTTGAGCGCTATCTTTCACGCGGGTGCCCGGCGTTCGTTGAAAAGCGAGAGGTTTCGCCGGCGGAAGTGTTCGAGGTGGTTCATGGCGCAGGCGGGGTCGTCCTCCTTGCGCACCCCGGCAAGACGTTCGGATCGGACGACGTGAGGCGCTGGGCTCGGGAAGGGTTGGATGGCGTGGAAGTCTTTCACCCCGCCAACTCCGCTACCGTCCGGAGTCAGATGGACTCGGTCGCAGAAGAGTTGGGCTTGCTGCGCACCGGCGGGTCGGATTGGCATGGTCCGGGAACGAGACGAGCCACGCTGGGCTTCGAACCCGTTCCCGAACGCTGGTTTGATGAAATAGCTCGGCGCGCTGCTTTTTTCAGCGCCGCCGCATAGACGCGTTCATACAGAAGACGAGGATGACGGGCAGATGGAATTCATCGATCACGAGTTGATCATCGTCGGCGCCGGACCGGCCGGGCTATGCGCGGCTTTGTACGCGGGTCGCTCGGAGATGGATGTCGTGATGCTGGAAGCGGGGATTCCGGGCGGGCAGCTGCTCCTCACGGAACTGGTCGACGACTACCCGGGGCTCGAGGACGTCGGCGGGATGGAACTCGCGCAAAAGATGGTCGATCACGCCGCGAAGTTCGGTGTCGAGATGACACGTGGGCAGGTCCAAAAAATCACCCGGGACGACGAAGGCCGATTTCTCGCCGAGGTCGATGACGGCACCGTCTACCGAGCGCCCGCGGTCGTCTACACTGCCGGGGGGACGCCGAAGCGGTTGGGTGTCCCCGGAGAAGAGAAGTTCATGGGGAAGGGCGTGACCTACTGCGCCATTTGCGACGGTGCGTTCTTCAAAGGTGAGGACATCGCGGTCATCGGTGGTGGAGACTCGGCGGCGGAGGAGGGGGAGTTCTTGACCCGCTACGGTTCGTCGGTCACGCTCATCCACAGACGCGGCGAGCTGAGGGCGCAAGCCGTGCTCCAACGTCGTTTCCTCGAAAACCCAAAGAGCAAAACGATCTTTCACACGGTGGTGGACGAGATCCTGGGTGACGAAAAAGGCGTCACGGGGTTGGCGCTTCGCAACGTGGAAACCGGCGAGACCTCGGAACTTTCTGTCACAGGAGTGTTTATCTTTATTGGGTTCACGCCGAACGTCGACGTGATCGGGGAACATGTGGGACACGATGCCTCGGGTTATATTGAGACCGACCGTGACATGCGGACGTCCATCCCGGGGTTATTTGTGGCAGGGGATGTGCGGTCCCAGCTAGTACGGCAGATCACCACAGCGGTGGGTGACGCCACGACAGCCGTGTTTGCGGCCGAGAAGTACCTGCTGGACTTGAAGGAACAGCGCGACGAACGGGAGACCAGCTCTGAGCGCGCTCAGGAGGCACAAACAGCATGATTGAAGCGACAAAAACGGCCGAAATGGGGCCAGACGCGCCCGAGGCTCTCGTCATTTTGACGCCAGAGGCCGCCAAGAAAGTCTTGGAATTTCAGGCAGAGTCCGGCGACGATTCGGTGCTGCGCGTAAGCGTGATTCCGGGTGGCTGCTCCGGCTTCGAATACGGACTCGACGTGGATACGACGATTCGAGACGATGACTTCACGTTCTATTCGGAAGGCGTGCAAGTCGTGATTGATCCGTTCAGCGCACAATACCTGACCGGACTCCAGATCGGGTATCACAGTTCCTTCAAGGGGACGGGCTTCACGTTCGAGAATCCGAACGCCACCGGCAGCTGCGGCTGCGGGACCTCGTTCGCCGTCTGACGCGGGCGTGAGCTCTCCGGTTGTTTCCGGACGCTCCGTCCCCGGTGGTCACACGGGCCGGCACTTCGGCCTCGTCCGCCTCACGGTCGGTCCATTCCAATCGAATTGCTATATCGTCGGCCCGACGTCGGGCCGGTCCCTGATTGTCATCGACCCGGGTGACGAGCCCGACAGAATCCAAGGGGCGATCGATGCGACCGGCGGGGAGCTTGCGGCCATTGTCCTCACCCACGCTCACCTAGACCACGTCGGGGCCGTGGCAGCGATCAAGCGGCGGTGGGACGTGCCGATCTGGCTTCACGCGGCAGGGCTCCCGTTGTATGAGCAAGCGGCGGAGCACGCGGCCGCGTTTGGTCTCACGGTCGAACAGCCGCCGACTCCGGAGCGAGAACTCGTTCCGGGAGAATTGTTCGTCGTCGACAATCTAGAGTTGGAGATTCGTCATACGCCTGGGCATTCTCCGGGAAGCGTCACGCTCGTCGGTGGTCCGGGTGCGTTCGTGGGCGACGCGATCTTCGCGGGGTCGATCGGGCGTACGGACTTGCCCGGTGGCGAACCGCAGACGTTGATCGACGCCATCGTGTCCGAGATCATGTCGCTGCCGCCACAGATGCGCCTCTTTCCTGGCCACGGGCCCGAGACGACCGTCGCGGCCGAAGGGGCCACGAACCCTTTTCTCACCGGGTTGTTGGAACCTTGTCTACACTGCGGTGCGCCGCGGCCGCTCAGGAATACGGGTGGCAAAGCGGGCCCGTGCTCGCACTGCGCGCATCCATCCCCCCATGGAGACGGCTCCGAGCTCTAGGTTCTGACCATGACCGATGGCGCGCGAGAACACGCGACTTCCGATTCCGGCGTTCCGGCCGACACGACCTTGCGTCTTGCCGAACTCCTAGAAACGCTCGAGGACGTCGAAGAAGTCTTCATCCTCACGCACGACAACCCAGACCCCGACGCGCTCGCTTCTGCCGCGGCGCTGGCCGTGCTGCTAGGTCGCATCGCGGGTCTTTCCACGCGCGTGGCCTTTGGCGGCATCATCGGCCGGGCCGAGAACCGCTCGCTGACACAGGAGATGGAGATCGAGTTCGAGCGCATGGAGGGGCTGGAAATCCCTCCGGGCGCGGCGATCGCCATGGTCGACACACAACCCCGCGCCGGTAACAACGCGCTCCCAGCCGGACGCATCGTGTCGGTCGTCATCGATCACCACCCGGAACGACTCGATACGACCGCCGTGCCGTTCAAGGATGTGAGGACAGAGTACGGGGCCAGCAGTTCGATGCTCGTCGAATATCTGCGTGCAGCGGACGTTGAGCCCGAGCCGTGGTTGGCCACGGCGCTTTTCTACGCCATTCAATCGGAGACGATGGATCTGGGCCGAGAAGCCTCGGAGGCCGATGTCGCCGCCAGCAT
Source organism: Gemmatimonadota bacterium (assembly GCA_029262175.1). Taxonomy (GTDB): domain Bacteria; phylum Gemmatimonadota; class Gemmatimonadetes; order Palauibacterales; family Palauibacteraceae; genus Palauibacter. Next base: position 50,933 of record JAJCZV010000028.1, on the reverse strand, counting down.
GTTCCTCTATCTTCGATCCGATCCGGCCGCGATTTCGCGAATACGTCACGCACGAGTCCCTGCCAGTTATTTCCGGTCGGTGCATGAAGCCCTGGGCGCGGCCCGTAAGCACGGGAGCGTGATCGCGGTCCCGATGGGAACCCTGCCGTATCCCGACATGGTTGCCGAAGTGGCCGACATTTTCCTGCAGATGAAGGGGGTCGCCTGGACGCTGGCGTCGGGTCGCTATCGAGACCGTCTGCTCTTCTCCGTTCGAACGTGGGACGCGCGGGCACATGCCGGGATCCTGATGAGGGAGGCCATCGGCGAGCGCGGATCGGCCGGCGGTCACGGCACCCTGGCTGGAGGACAGATCGACCTGCGCGGTCTGTCCGACGAAGCCGCGGAGGAGCTCCGCGGATCCATCATGGATGATCTGCTCCGGGCGCTCGGCGTGGACCCCGAGACGTCCGCGACATTGATTCGCGGCGATGATGATGTCGAATCGTAGCCGACCCTATCTCATCGGATTGACAGGGACGGTCGCCGCCGGAAAGAGCGTCGTCGGAAGACGCTTCGAAGCGCACGGTGCGGTTCGCATCGACGCGGATGAACTCGCCCGCGAAGCCGTGCTTCCCGGCACCTCCGCGCTAAACGACATTCGTTCTGTTTGGGGAGCCGACGTGCTCGCGCCGGACGGGACGCTGGATCGGGCGGCGATGCGCGCGCGGGTCTTCAACGACGACGAAGCTCGCAGCCAGTTGGAATCGATCGTACACCGCTCGATTGCGGAGCTTCGAAATCGGCGGGAAGCGGAGGCCTCTGCAGCTGGCGCCCGCTGGATCGTCGAAGAGGTGCCGCTCTTGTTCGAAACGGACGCACAGGACCGCTACGACGCGATCGTCGTCGTGGACGCGCCCGTGGCGAGCCGCGCGGATCGAGCCAAGTCTTCGCGCGGGTGGTCGGAGGAGGAGTTCCGCGCCGTCGATCAGGCCCAGCTCTCTGCACGAGAAAAGGTGGCTCGCGCTGACTACGTGATCCAGAACACGGGCGATTTCGGCGAGCTCGAGCGCGATGCGGATACGATCTGGGCCGCGCTGGAAGCGGCGTCCGACAGGGCCGCCATCGAAGAGGTTGGTTGACGACCTTCAACCGCCCGCCTAGGGTCCCTTCGAACCCTCTCTCAACCAAGGAAATCCGCTGAACTATCTCGAGATTCCGGAACAGCGTCGTCGTGCGCTGGAGCCGATCCGCGCACGTCTCCTCTCCTCATCCTCGGTCGTTCTCACGACCCATGTGAACCCCGATGGTGACGGACTCGGGAGCATGGTCGCGCTGGCCCGACGTCTCGACACACATGGCGTCGAGGCCACGATCGTCACGCCGACCCGACCCCCGACGTCGCTCGCCTTCGTCATCTCTGACGTCCCGGTGTTCGTAGCCGATGATCCCGCGGCCGCGGATCCGCTGGCTCGCGCGAGCACGATCGCGATCCTGGACACGGCCGAGCGCAAACGCTTAGGTGAGCTGCCGAGTCATATCGATCGGGTCGGCGGCGTACTCATCGATCATCACCCGGCCGTCGGGGAGGCCATCGTCGAACCGGCGATTCGAGATCCCTCGGCGTGCGCCACGGGCGAACTCATCTACGATCTGCTCGCCTTCGATAAGCGACCGGTGACCCGTGCGGAGGCGGATGCGCTCTACGTGGCCTTCGCGACCGATACGGGCTCGTTTCAGTTCTCGAACACCTCGAGTCGCACCCATCGCATCGTGGCCGAGCTCGTCGAGGCGGGCGTGGACCCCGGGGAGATGTATCGAGCCCTGTATGGCGTGTACACGCCGGGCAAGCTCGCGCTTCTTCGGCTCGGCCTCGAAACGCTCGAGGTAGATCCGATGGCGCCCATCGCGTGGGTGGCAGTGGATCATGATGCCCTCCAAAAGACGGGTGCTCGCGGGGAAGACATGGAGGGTCTGGTCGAATTTCCTCGACGTCTGCAGGGGATCGAGGTGGGGTTGATGTTCCGAGGGCTCACGAAGAACCGAACGAAGGTTTCTCTTCGCTCCAATGGAGAGGTCGATGTGTCCGGCGCCGCACAGCGGCTCGGGGGTGGCGGCCACACCAAGGCGTCCGGCGTGTTGCTCGAGCTCGGTTTGGAGGCCGCGATCCAGGCCGTGCTACGCGAGCTACGTCCGCTGGTCGACGCGGTAACCCAAGCCCCGGATGTCGCTTAGGAAGTCGCGCCGGTCGTCGGCGGCGCCGCGTCGGTTTGATTGCACCGCGGGGCGGTCGTCGAGTATGTTTGGTGCGTCCTATGGCGGCCTAGAGTCGGGTCGCCCCTCAAGGGTGGGGAATCGTGTCGGGAGGTGAGATGGACGAAGTCCAGGAGCCGATTGCGGAGGTCGAGACCGAAAGCCTACCCGTCGATCGGGACGGGTCGCTGGCCGCCCGGCTAGGAGAATTGGGGCAGCGAGTCCCCCCTCCATCGATCGCCGACGTCTGGCTGTTCCCGCCGCTTCCGGAAGTCCAAAGTTCGTCCGAATTCCTCTTGTTCACGCGCATACTCGAGGGCGGCGATCGTGGACTCTATTCGGCCCGACTGGTTCCGGCGAACGGGAAGCCAGCGCACCAAGAAGTAGTGGAGCACGGGCGAGCCCCGGCAGATCGCGTAACCAAGCTCGTTACGGGACTTCAGCGGCGCCTGGGAGCATCCGTGCCGCCGCGACACATACCGATCGAGGGAGACGATGAGCGGTGGCAAGCGCTGTTGGATCGAAGCCGCGAGGATGAAGCTACGGATTGATCTGATTCCGAACCTCCGTTAAGCTACCTTGGAGCGCGGCACCGGCGCCGATGCGCCGGCTCTTGCAACCGGCCAACCGCGAGGCCCCTACGATGCGAAATTTCCGTGAGCAGTCACGAATCATCTCCTAAGATCGCCTCCTCGCAAGAACTCCGACGAGCGCTCGAAGCGGGAGGCCACCGTTTTACGACTCAGCGCGCGGCCGTGTACGACGTGCTGGCGGGCACCACGAGTCACCCGACCGCCGACGACGTGTTTACGTCGGTGCGCGATGACGTGCCGGATATCAGTCTGGCGACCGTATATAAGGCGCTCGAAGCCTTCGTGAGTTGCGGGGTCGCTCGGAAACTCGCGCTGGGCAGCGGTCCGGCCCGGTATGACGGCCGGACGGACGACCACGAGCACATTCGGTGTCTTTCCTGTGGACGCGTCCAGGACATCGAGGGTCTTCGGCCAGTGGATTGGATGGAGGGGATCGCGGCTCTGACGCCCTTCGACGTCGTGGGATATCGTCTCGAGTTGCAGGGATACTGCCCCGATTGCGTCCACTGAGCGAATCGAAGAACCCGCTCGGTCTCTCGACCCATTCCTGGGCAAACGTCTCCAACTTTCTCGACCTCCCGCCGGAGCTGACGTCATGGGATGACGCCGGCGTCGTCGTACTGCCGATCCCCTACGAGGCGACGACCAGCTGGGGTACCGGTACGCGGTTCGGCCCCGGCGCGATCATCGAAGCCTCCAAGTACATCGAGTGGTACGACGAAGAACTCGATCGCGAACCCCATGAGGTCGGCGTTTGTACGCTCCCGGCCCTCGATCTTTCCATGGCCGGGCCTGAGGCGGCAATCCGCGAACTCCGCGCGTTGTATCGCGATCTTCTCGAGGTCGCTGGAGATCGATTCGTGATCGGCTTGGGTGGCGAGCATTCTATCTCGAGCGCCCCGGCCACCGCATGGATCGAACGACTAGGCGGAGATGTTTCGATCCTGCAATTCGACGCCCACACCGACCTGCGACAGACGTATCACGACACCGAGTGGAACCATGCCTGCGTGATGCGGCGAGTCCTAGAGCATACGTCGAATATCGTCTCGGTTGGCATCCGAGCGCTCACCATCGAGGAGCGGAATCTGATCCGCGAGCGCGATCTTACCGTCGTGTTCGCACATGAGATGCGGCGGGCGGATTGGATCGACCGCATGTTGGAAGGCCTGGGTGAAAACGTTTACATTACGTTTGACGTCGACTTTTTCGACCCCGGGTTCTTCCCTGCGACGGGCACGCCCGAACCCGGTGGCGGCAGCTGGTGGGATGCCATGGATGCGCTGTCCGCGGTGTTTCGAGAACGCAATGTGGTGGGCGCAGACGTCGTTGAACTCGCGCCGCGGCAAGGGCAAGAGGCCTCCGCGTTCGCCGCAGCAAAGCTGATCTATAAAATGATCGGGTTCTTGACCGAGTCGCGCTAAGGCCGGGTCCCCGAGGCGAGGCCTCGGCTCTCCAGAGATTCCAGTTCCTCGTCGAGCAACTGCCGCTCCAGCAATCGCGCGTAGGTCCCGCCCATCGCGATCAGATCATCGTGGACACCGCGCTCGACGATCTTCCCGTCCTCCAGGACGAAGATCATGTCGGCGTCTCTGACCGCCGACACCCGGTGCGACACGATGATCGAGGTTCGACCGGCCATGTAGGTGCGGAGCGCGGCCAGGATCTTGGTTTCCGTCTCCGAATCGACGGCCGATAGAGCGTCATCCAGGATGAGGATCGGCGCATCGCGATACACCGCTCGAGCGAGCGTCGCCCGTTGTTTCTGGCCGCCGGAAAGGTTGATTCCGCGCTCGCCGAGGCGGGTATCGATGCCGTCAGGGAGGACTTCCAACGTACGCTCGAGCTGCGAAACCTGAAGCGCGTGTCGCAACTCCTCCGAGATCTCTTCACCCTCTTGGTCCGGGTCGCTGCGCAGGTCGATGTTTCGACGCAGTCGCATGCTGAAGAGGAAAGGCTCCTGGGGGACGAAGGCGATGGAGTCACGCAGGTCGGCCAAGTCGAGCTCACGAACGTCGATCCCGTCGATGCGGACGGTGCCTCGAGTCGCGTCATAGAGGCGCGGAATCAGAGACGCAACGCTCGACTTTCCGCTCGCCGTGGCGCCAACGATCGCGACCGTCTGACCCGGTTCGATCCGAAGCGAGACGTCGGCGAGCACGTCGCGTTCGGTATCGGGATAGCGAAACGACACGGAATCAAACTCGATCGCGCCTTCGACCGCTTCGCGCGTCTTCGGGACGTCGGGATCGCGGATCGTCGGCGCTACCTCGAACAGCTCGTTGAGACGAGTCATCGAGGCGGCCCCGCGCTGAAACAGATTCGTCACCCAACCCAGCGCGATCATGGGCCATATCAACAACGTGAGATAGAAAGAGAACGCCACGAAGTCGCCGAGCGAGATCGTACCGCGAATGACTTGCCCACCGCCAAACCAGAGCACGACGACCGCGGCGAGTCCCGAGAAAAACATCAAGCTCGGGTGGAAGAGTCCCCACACCCGGGCGAGCGCGAGATTCCGCCCCTTGTATTCTTGGTTGAGAACCTCGAACCGTCGCGCCTGCGAGGCCTCTCGCGCGTAAGCTTTGACAATCCGAGCGCCGGCTAGATTCTCTTGAGCAAAGTTGGACAGCTCCGAGAACTGGGCCTGGATACGCTCGAACCGCTGGTGGATCTGCTTTCCGAAGGCGAACACCGTCGGCGGAAGTATCGCCATTGGGATCATGGCCAGCAGCGTGAGTCGCGGATCGATCCAAAACATGAGGATGAGCGCGAAAGCGGAGACCGTCGCGGTGTTGACCGTGTACATGATCGCGGGTCCCGCGACCATCCGAACCGCTTGGATATCGTTGGTCGCGCGACTCATGAGGTCACCCGTCCGCCAGCGATCAAAAAATTGCGGCGGGAGTCGGAGCAGATGAGCGAACAGAGCGTCTCGGATGTCGGTCTCCATCCGGCGACTGATGCCGTTGAGCAGTTCTCTCATCCAGTAGCGGCCGACGGCACCCAAGAGCGCGATTCCGAGGATCAGCAACGCATAACGGAGGATGAGCCCGGAGTTCACCTCCATTTCAAGGGCGTCGATCGCGATCTTGAGCACGTACGGACCCGCGACCGTGAACACGTTGCTCACCACCACTAGAAACAGGCCGATCGCCACTCCACCTCGGTAGGGCCGAAAGTAGGGGAGCAGGGTACGAAGCGATCTCAAAGCAACTCCTGAGCGCGGCCGTGTTCGGGGTCGATCCGAATGATGGAACCGGTGTCGGACAATACGGTATGCAGTGTTTGGACGTGCTCGGCGAACGTACAGGTGAGGGGCACGGCGTACAACGAGATCTGGATACACCAAGGAGAGTCGATCGTGAATGCGATATGGGGCAGTGGTGGGATGGTGGTTCGAGGCGTCGCCATGATCGTGGTGGTGGGATCGAGCTTCTTGGCTTGTCGTGGAGATGTCGTGCCGGAAGCGGACGTGTCGCTCCGGGAAATCGAGTTGCCGATGGACGAACAGACCGAGCCCGAACTCAGCGATGAAGGGGCAGGTAGCGAGCCCGGTGAAACCGTGGCACAGGCCGCGCCACCGCCGCCTCCCCCGAGTTCGCCGGTTCGGCGCGCCCCGCCGCCACCGCCTCCGCCAGCCCCCGCCCCTGAGGTCGAACAGACCCCCGTAGCGGAGGAGGTCACCGAGCCGCCCGAGCCGGAGATCCGGTACGTGACCCTCACGGCGTCCACCGGTGCAGAGCTGGAAATAGAATTGCTCGAGCAGCTGAGCACGCGCTCCAATCAACCGGGCGACAAGTTCCAGGCATCGGTGACGACGCCGCTGATCGACGGCGGAAAGGTGATCGTCCCGTTCAATTCGCTCGTGCGCGGCGAGGTTACGGCCGTTCAGCGATCCGGCGGGTCGGGGCAGGAAGCGATTATCAAGATCAAGTTCATCGACGTGTTCTTTGGCGGGGTGGCCTATCCGATTACGGCTTCGGTGGTGCAAGCCACGCCACAGTCCCAGGGGAGTTTGTCGACCGGTGACAAGGCCGCCCGCATCGGGGCTGGTGCCGTGGCGGGGGCGATCCTGGGGCGAGTGATCGGCGGTAACTCCAAGGGCACCGTGATCGGCGCCGCCGTAGGTGCTGCCGCTGGTACCGCGATCACGCTCGCGACCGAGGACGCGGACGCGGTGTTGGCCGCGGGGTCGATTTTACGGCTACGCCTCGACGAGCCACTCGAAATCCGTATTCCGGACCCGATGGGCTCCTAGGAGCGCTCTCAGGAAGTCGCTAGCGGGCCACTTGCTGGCCCCTAGCGGTCCCCACCGATCAGGTCACACCGACACGAGAGCAGCCCTTTTCCAGCGGACAGGCCGAGCAATCGGGGCGGCGCGCCGTGCAGTAGGTCCGCCCTAGTGTGATGAGTTGGAGATGGAGCGGAAAACGGTCTTCGGGTGTGACCAGGGGCTCCAAGAGCCGGTGCGTTCGGGTCGCGTCGGAGGTTGCGGGGACCCAGGCCAAGCGTTTCGCGATCCGGTGAACGTGTGTGTCCACCGGCAAGATCGGCCGTCGAAGCGAAAAGCAGAGCACACAGGCGGCGGTCTTCAGACCCACGCCCTGAAATCCGATCAGGTATTCCACGGCCTCCAAATCGTCCATGCCATGCAACTGATCGAGCGATAGCCGGCCGAACTCCTGGAGCAGACGGCTAAGGACCCCTCGGATCGCCGCCTGTTTTTGGCCCGCCAGACCGGCGACACGGATCGTCTCGGTCAGCGTCGCCACCGAGCTTTCCAGCACCGCCTCCCAAGCCACCTCCAACGTCTGCTCCGACGACGCGGGGAATCGGTTCCTCAGGTTTTCCCATGCCCGATCCCGGTTGGCATCCGTCGTGGACTGACTGAGAATCGTGAGGACCAGTTCGTCCAGCGGATCGAGACGGGGCTTGTCGAGAGGACCGAAGCGCTCCAGGAGGCGCGTCAGAACATCGTGGACTCTCGGCGGGCTAATGCGTCCTCTGACCCCACACCGCCCCGGCCACGGCTGTGAAAAGCGCGGCGAGCGCGATGCACCAAACGATGGGGTAGGTGCTCCCGTCAATCGTCACGGTCTGCAGCGTGGGCATGCCAAACTGTTGCGGCAGCCACCGGCCGATGAGGGCGCCGATGAAGGCAATGGCCGTACGGACCAGCAGGTTGCCGGCCGAGAACCCGGCGAGCGACTCGCCGATACTTCCAAAGATGATCGCGATTGCGAACAAAAAAACGATTCCCTCGACCGACACCGGCTCTTCCCCCTAGGTTGGCCGCGACTCGGAAGGGCCGCGAGCGACGTGCGAGACGGAGACGCTAATGTACCCGAAGTCTCATGACTAGACCAACGGACGTCCGTCTCACGGAGGCGCGTAACCCGCGCACGCTGGGCATCGATCAGGCGGATGCAGCCACGATCGTGCAATTGATGAGTGCCGAGGATCGCGCCGTGCCCGACGCAGTCGCCACCCAAGCACCGAGGATCGCGGCGGTCGTCGAAGATGTCGCGAGGCGCTTCGACGACGGCGGGCGGCTCATCTACGTCGGCGCGGGGACGAGTGGTCGTCTCGGGATGCTGGATGCCTCGGAGTGTCCTCCTACGTTTGGTGTTGACCCGGAGCTGGTCCGCTGTGTGATCGCTGGCGGCGTGGACGCCTTAATTCGGAGCAGCGAGGGGGCCGAGGATGACGCCGCTGCGGGGGCCGAACGTCTGGCCGAATTGGATGTCACGGCCGCAGATTTCGTCCTCGGGATCGCCACGTCCGGCACGACGCCGTTCGTGCACGGCGCGTTGGAGGAAGCGCACCGGCGAGGGGCCGGGACGGGCTTCTTGTGCTGTTCGGAGCCGCCCGAGGAGATGCGGACGCTCGCTGACCATCTCATTGTCCCCCTGGTTGGACCCGAAGTGATCGCGGGCTCCACTCGGCTCAAGGCCGGGACGGCGACCAAGCTCGTTCTCAACACGATTACGACCGGCGCCATGATTCGTGGCGGTCGGGTCTATCAGAATCTGATGGTGGATGTTCGCGCGAGGTCCGCGAAGTTGGTCGACCGCAGTCTACGAATCATGCAGGCCGTGACGGATGTGGATCGCGAAGAGGCTCGCGATCGACTCCTCGCGTCCGGGGGGGGCGTCAAGACCGCCCTCGCGATGACGCTCCTCGACGTCGATCGAGGCGTCGCCGAGCGCTGGCTCGACGCCTGCGGAGGGTTTCTGGGCCGGGTAGTGGAACGGTTTGATGCGCATAAGGACGTCTACTATGCGGCGTATACGGCAACGCCGGCGGAGCGAGACGTGCGCGACCTGTTGAGCCGGCTCTCGCGCGCCGCACAAAGGCTGTCTGAAGCGCACGTGGAGGCGGCGGAGATCGACGCCGCGGGCTCGCGCGTCCCGGCCAGAACAAACGGCTGGCATGCCGCAGAGCACGCGGCTCATCTTCTCGAGTTCGAACGCGAGGCGGTCGGGCCGCGTGTGCGCGCCTGGTTGGCGTCCGAGGGTGCCGTCCCGGTAGCGTTGGTCGATTGGATCGCCGACCCACATCCGCTGGTCGACGAGACATTCAATAACCTCGTGTCCGCCCTCAACGCGGAGCGGGCCCGAACCTTGGCCTCGATCGGCACCGACCCCGACGTTTGGTCTTGGCGGGGTCAGCTCGGAGAAGAGTCGTTCACCTTGTATCAGTTTCTTCGCGGCATCGCTCAACACGATGAGGCGCATGCGCTCCGCATACGAGAGCGAGTGCACCCTGCGTTGTTGCATGACAGCATCGACGGTTCCGGCGAGCGCGGGGCATGAGCCTCTGGGTCGGGGTCATGTCGGGCACGTCCCTCGATGGGATCGACGTCGCCATCGTCGACTTCGCGGGCGAGGGGGAACGGCCGACCACCTGGGAACTCGTCGCCTTCGGGACCGAGACGTACGAGCTCGATGTGCGCGACCAAATCCGACGCGCGATCGCAGCGGGGACCGCCGAGGCGCTGTGCGATCTGGATTTCGACTTGGGAGCCCGAATCGGAAACGCGGTGCGCCGCGCGCTTTCCGATGCCGACATCTCCAGCGAACAGATTCGGGCGATCGGGAGCCATGGCCAGACGTTGTGGCACCGTCCGCCGAGCGGCGGGCGGCTGGGAGCGACGCTCCAACTCGGACAGCCCGCGGTGATCGCCGAGATCGCGGAGATTCCGGTCGTGGCCGATTTTCGCGTTCGCGATGTAGCGGCGGGAGGCGAAGGAGCTCCGCTGGTCCCATACGCCGACGCGCTTCTACTCCGCGGCGCCGAAGCGCTCGCCATACAAAACATCGGGGGCATGGCGAACGTGACGGTCCTGCCGGCGCTGGACGACGACGCGGACCCCCTGGCCTTCGACACGGGGCCAGGCGTTGCACTCTTGGATGCCGCGATCGAGCACTTCACCGGTGGCTCAGAGACCTTCGATCGAGACGGCGAGCTGGCGGCGAGCGGACAGATCGATCAAGCGGCATTGTCGGAGTGGCTGGAGGATCCGTACTTCCGAGCTCCGCCGCCCAAGTCCACGGGTCGAGAGTATTTCACGGAGGCCCGATTGTTCGATTGGATTGGACGACACGCCGAGCTTTCGCCCCAGGATGTCGCGGCCACGCTGACCGAGCTTACCGCGGCTTCGATCGCGGGCGGCTACCAATGGATCGAAACGCCAGTGTCGGCTTGCTACCTGTGCGGGGGAGGCGCGAGAAATCGCGCGCTCGTGGCGCGCCTCGAGACCCATCTCTCTCCGATGCCCGTGCGCGATCTCTCGGCCCTCGGCGCTGATCCCGATGCGCGCGAGGCCGTCGCCTTCGCGCTTCTTGCCCGTCAGCACGTGCTTGGCTTTCCCGCCAACGCACCCTGGGCCACCGGGGCGAAGGGCCCACGCATCCTCGGCGCCGGGACGCCCGTTTGACGCCGGAAGCGGTCGACGCCGGCCGTCTGGTCGTGGCGGCGCTTCGGCTCGACCGCTGGTCGACCGGGGATGTGTCCGAGCACGCCGCGCGCGCCCTCGATCTCGGCGTGGGCGGATTCATCCTCTTCGGCGGAGAGGCCGAGGCGGTGGCGACATTGACCGAGCGACTCCGCCGCCAGTCGAGCCATGACATCCTCATCGGCGCCGACCTCGAGCGAGGCGCTGGCCAACAATTTCGAGGACTGACCGAACTTCCCCCGCCAGCCGCGTTGGCCGTTTTGTCGGATGCGCCCGAGGCCGCGAGGCAGGCCGGATCGGTGACCGCCCGAGACGCGCTCTCGGTCGGCGTGGACTGGGTCCTCGCACCCGTCCTCGATCTCGACGCGGAACGGACAAACCCCATCGTGGCCACGCGGAGTTTCGGCTCGGATCCGAGCCGGGTGGCGGAGTTGGGGTTGCGTTGGATCGAGGGGTGTCAGTCGCAGGGCGCCCTCGCCTGTGCGAAGCACTTCCCGGGACACGGTCGAACGACCGATGATTCCCACATCGGGCTTCCGGTGGTCTCGGCCGATCGAGAAACGCTGCAGGCCGATCTCGAGCCGTTTGCGCGGGTCGCCGCGACGGTGGCGAGCGCGATGGTCGCCCACGTGGTGTTTCCGGCGCTGGGCAGCGAACGCGCGGCCACGCTCTCGTCGACCATCGTCAACGGACTCCTGCGCGAGCAACTCGGGTTCGATGGGCTGGTGGCAACCGACGCGATGATCATGGGGGCGATCGGGCACGACGATGCGGGAGCGGCCGTGGACGCCGTGCGCGCGGGGTGTGACTTGGTGCTGTATCCGAGCGACGTCGATGCCACGATTCAGACCTTGAAGTCGGCGCTGTCCGAAGCGCCGTTCGGCGACACAGTCGCCGCGTCTATCCGCCGGATCGATACGGCACTCGCTCGACCTCGAACCGGTGCTCAAGCTGCCGAACCCATGGACGACGTGCGGTTCGCCTGCCGAACCATCGTAGATCGAGCCGACGCGTTGTCCGACTGGAGCCGGTCCGCCCTGACCACCGTCATCGGAGTTTCCGACGACCCCGATGTCGGCCCGCCGGCGGGGCGGGAGGGCCCCCTCGGCGCGATTCTGCGCCGCGAACTGGCGGGAGCCGGCTGGTCGCTCACGGACGCGGACTCAGATGCCGGCCAACAGTCCATCGTGGTGCTGGCCGCGACGCCCAAGGGTTGGAAGGGGCGCGGCGGGCCGTCTCCGGAAGTGGTCGAACAAACGCGAAGGATTCTTGGCAAAGCGCGCCGCGGCGTGGTCGTGCTTCTGGGCCACGAGCGGTGGTTGGACACGCTCGACGTCCCTGGAATCTGCGCGTGGTCGACCGAGACGGTCATGGAGCGCGCCGCCGCTCGCTGGATCGACGGAGCCGTGCGCGCGTGAGCGCTCCGGACTGGTGGATCGTTGCCGCATACCTGGTCCTGACCCTCAGCGTTGGCCTTTGGCTCTCTCGCCGAGCCAAAGGAGGCGTCGTCGAGTTCTTCGTCGGGGGCCGGGCACTCCCCTGGTGGCTCGCCGGGACGTCGATGGCGGCGACCACCTTCTCGGTGGATGCGCCGCTCTACGTGTCGGGGCTCATCGCGCGTCGAGGGATCGCGGGGAACTGGGAGTGGTGGTCGTTCGGGGTCTCGCACATGCTTTTGATCTATCTGTTCGCCCGCATGTGGCGCCGTGCCGAAGTGGTGACCGACGTCGAACTGACCGAGCTTCGATATGGGGGGCGCCCGGCCGCCGTGCTTCGCGCCTCGCGCGCGTTCCTGTTCGCCGTCCCCATCAACTGCATCGCGATCGGCTTTGTGATGCTGGCCATGCGCAAGGTGGTCGAGGCTCTCGGTCTGCTCCCAAACCTGCCGGAAGGGATACCGGGTGATGAGCGGCTGTGGGCGGTCGTCTTCCTCTCCGTGTTCGTGTTGCTTTACGCGGGTCTGGCGGGTCTGTGGGGCGTCGTCGCGACGGACTTCTTCCAGTTCTTTCTCGCGCTCGTCGGTGCGCTGTTGGTCGCCGGATATGCATTGGTCGATGTCGGCGGCGTAGCGGAGTTGAAGCGCGGCTTGATGGAAGCCGGTCGCAGCGACGTGCTCGAGATGGTCCCCGCACCGGGATCCGAGTCACTTCCGTTCGGGACGTTTCTCGCCTACTTGGGCATTCAATGGTGGGCCTTTCGGCGCTCCGACGGAGGAGGGGAGTTCGTCCAACGGCTCCTCGCCTGTCGAACCGAACGCGATGCAGAAAAGGCGGCTTGGCTTTTCGTTTGGTTGCACTACGTGGTCCGCGCTTGGCCGTGGGTGATCGTCGGACTGGTGGGCGTGGTGGTGCTTCCCGATCTGAGCGACCCCGACCTCGCCTATCCGCTACTCATGCTGCGATACCTGCCGGCGGGGCTCTTGGGGCTGGTCGTGGCGTCGCTCGTGGCCGCGTTCATGTCCACGGTCTCGACGCAAATCAATTGGGGCGCGAGTTACATCGTCAACGATCTGTACGCCCGGTTCGTCGACCCCTCGGCGTCGCAAGCCAAGCTGGTGCGGCTCGGTCGCTTGGCCTCCGCCATGATCGTGGGACTATCCGCCGTGGCCGCTTTTTTCGCTGACGACCTCGCTGCCTTGTTTCGATTCATGATCGCAATAGGAACGGGCCCGGGAGCCGTACTCATCCTTCGTTGGTTCTGGTGGCGGGTGAACGCCTGGGCCGAGTTGGCCTCGATGCTCGCGGGATTCGCGATCGCGTTGCTGTCCTACTTGCCGATGTTCGGCGAGCTCGAGTTCGGCACTCGGCTGGCCGTAACCGCGTTCGGATCGGCGCTCGTTTGGCTGCCCGTGATGTTCCTGACCCGACCCGAAGAAGACGCGACCCTACTATCCTTCTACCGGCGCGTCCGGCCCGGCGGCCCGGGGTGGGCGGAGATTCGGAAGCGCGCTGCGGTGGGACCCGCGCTTCCGCTCGGTGTGACGTTGTTGCGCACGACGGCGGCGACTGCGTTGCTCTTCGGCGTCATGTTCGCGTTGGGCGGCGCGATTCTTTTGGAGACACGGGTGTTCGTCGTGTCTGGTGCGTTCGCGTTGATGGGGAGCGTCGGGTTACTCGCGTTGCGGCGCCGGTTTGGGGCGGCGGCGCACGGCTAGGGGGAGGCGGGGGATGCGTGGGATCGAAGGACGAGGTCGGCTGAGGCGCGGCTGGTGGATCGGAGCCGCTGCGGCTGTCTCCAGTCTGGCGGTAGCGGCCGCAGCGACGCCGCGCGAGACGGCGCGAGACGCAGCGGAAGGAGCCGCCGCCGAAGTGGTCGTGCGATACCCCGCGCGGCTTCAGCTCATCGCGTCCGATTCCAATTTCTTGTTTGGTTCCGTGAGCGAAGCAGCTGCAACGCTCGAAATCAACGGCGTACCCGTCGAGGTTCATGAAGACGGGGGGTTCCTGGCGTGGCTCGAAGCCCCCGAGGCGAGCGAAGACCAACGGGCCGTGTACCGGCTGATTGCCCGAACCGCCACCGACACGGTCGTCCTGGATCATCCGATTCGGCGACCCCGGTCGGCTCGTCCATCTGGCGCCCCGTCTCCTTGGGTAGATCCGGGTGGGCTGGGACTGCGAGCCGAGCGCTGGGTCCGGGTGGACGAACCCATCTCCTTCGAGTTCGTTGCGGAGTCGGGAACCCGGATGAATCTCCAGGCCGGTGCGCGCGTGTTCGAGGTGCCGCGGGTGGCCGTCCAACGAGGCGACTTGGATCTCTACCATCTCGAGATCGCGGCCTCGGATGTGCGCGAGGCCGCCTGCGATGCGGGCGGCTGCAGCCGCGGCTCGCGATCGGGCGTACGCGGTGGCCGAGCGGGCGAAACGCCGGCTCCGGGGGTGGCGGTCGACACACTCGACTTGAGCCTGCTCCTGGACAGCGGAACTACACAGAGGACGGAGAAACTGCGGCTTCCGCTCGCGCTGCTGGCTGCCGCGTCTCGACCCAGCGTGCGCCTGGGGGAAGCGCCCGATCCCATCAACGGTCGGAGCGAGGTGGTGGTGGGGCGACCGACCCCGTTCGGTCCCTATCGCTGGCGGTTCTCCGAGGGCACGACCGTCCCGGTCACCGGACGTTTCGGTGATCGTCTGCGCGTCCGCGTCCGGGACGGGCTAGACGCTTGGGTGCTCGCGGACGACGCAACTTGGGAGGCGCACGATTCCGCTCCGGCAGTGACCGGCGACGCGAGACTGTCAAGGGCCGGAGGAGTCGACGATGGTCGACCCCATCTCGCTTCCGAGGAGGGGGCCGTAGCGCTTCGGGTGGGACTATCGCGACCGGTCGCCGCGGAGGCTGAAGTGATCGGTCCGCGTTCGATCGCGCTCACGATCCATGATGCGTTTGGACAGATTGATCGCTTCGCTCACGGAGTTGGAACGGGCGTGCGGATCGCGCGTTGGACGCAAGAGGCCGGACCCAGCGTGCGCATCGAACTGGAATTCGAGTGGCAGATCTGGGGCTACCGCCTCAGCTATGAGTCGGGCGACGCAGCGGCGTACGAGGGGGCCCGCACGAGCCGACCGCTCGCGAGGGGGGAACGGGCCACCCTTCTACGGCTGGACGTCCGCCAGCCGCCCGAGATCGATGCCGACGCTCCGCTCCGAGGTCGCCGCATTGCCATCGACCCCGGGCACCCCGGAGCCGGGAGTCACGGACCGACGGGATTTTTCGAAGGCGACGCGAACCTGGCCGTAGCCCGACGACTCGCGGACCTGCTCGAAGAAGCCGGGGCGCGACCGCTGTTGATCCGAGACAGCCGCTCGGCGCTCGGCCTCTATGAACGAACGCGCATTGCCCGAGAGGGCGGCGCGGAGATCCTGGTCTCGATACACAACAACGCGCTGCCCGACGGGATCCGGCCGTTCGAACGAGCGGGGACCGCCACCTATTACCATCACGCGCACTCCGCCGGCTTGGGGTCCTACGTGCAGCGCGCGCTCGCCGAGCAGCTCGGCCTGCGGGACCTGGGGGTGGTCTGGGGTGATCTTGCCGTGGTGCGCGAGCCCTGGATGCCGGCCATCCTGACGGAAGGCGCGTTCATGTTGATTCCGGAGCAGGAAGCGGCGCTGCGCACACCCCGGTTCCAGACGGCCTACGCCCGTGGTGTCCTCAACGGGATCCGAGCTTTTCTGCGAGCGAGCGCGCTCGGGGCAGAATAGCGCCCACCTGCCACTTTTTAAAAAACTCGCCGGTGGGCAGGCTCGGCCAAAAACCGAAATACGGTCCCAAACACCCGCCGTAGAGGCGATTCGAGCGTCGAGCGGGTCTTACGGCCGTACCGCGGCCCCAGTTTGTTAGGAAGACCCGTTGAAAAGCGTTACAAAAGGGCCTCTCGCGGGTTGACCACAATATGTTGTGTTATTACTATTCTTACGCCACTAGATGTTGCGGTCATGTGGAAAAACGGCGGGATTTCTTGTCGAAAACCCGCCGATTTCTGTGGAAAAAAGCAGCGTAGTCCCTGTCGCGACAGAAAACGCGAAAATCCGAGGGTCGCGAGACGGTTTCGCGGCGTAAAAGGCGTCACCGGTGTAGGCCGGCATTCGACTCGCGCGGTCGTCGGGTCCCGGCCGAAACCGGTCTTCCGTCTCTCGGATTTTGTCGTCGGTGCGAGCCACTCGGAGTCGAGCCTCGAGCAGGGTCGACTCGAGTCGAAGCAATAGATAGACGGACAAAAGAGCGCCGCCCGAAGTCAGGCCCGGCGAGGCGGAACGGGCAGCCGGTGTGATGACGCTCGATCCTAAAGCTACAAATTTCAATTAGAGGGACGGCGATGAATCCACCGGACGTGGCGGTGAAGGGCGACGTGTCTGCGCAAACGCGGGCATCGGTCGGAACAGGGGTGGGGCGTGGAACCGACGCGGCGCCGGTGGATCTTCCGGAACCGAGCCTGACCGACAACGCGCGTACGGTCTTGGCTCGGCGATATCTCAAGAAAGACGAGACGGGCGAGCCGATCGAGGGGCCCAAAGAACTTTTCTGGCGCGTCGCGCACGAAATCGCCAAGCAAGATCGCCGCTACGGGGCGTCTGAAGAGCAGGTGCACGAGACCGCGATCCTGTTTTACCGCTCTATGGCCGAGGGAGTCTTCGAGCCCAACAGCCCCACCCTGATGAACGCGGGACGTCCGCTCGGGCAGTTGTCCGCCTGCTTCGTACTTCCCGTCCCGGACAGCCTCGGGGGGATCTACGAAACCCTCCGCGACATGGCGCTGATCCACCAAAGCGGTGGCGGCACCGGATTTGGATTCAGCCGGCTGCGCCCCACCGGAGATGTCGTCAAGTCGACGATGGGTGTCGCAAGTGGGCCCGTCAGCTTCATGGAGGTTTATGACGCCTCGACCGAGGCGGTGAAGCAGGGGGGGACCCGGCGGGGCGCCAACATGGGCATTCTCCGCGTCGATCACCCGGACGTCATGCACTTTATCCACTGCAAGTCCGACAAGAACAAGATCACCAATTTCAATATTTCGGTCGGTGTCACCAACGCGTTCATGGCGGCGCTCGAGAAGGGGGAGGACTACGATCTTCTCAACCCGAGGACCGGCGAGCCGATCGGGAAACTCAACGCCGAAGACGTGTTTTCGAACGTGGTCGACGGGGCGTGGCAGAACGGCGAACCCGGCGTCTACTTTATCGATGAAGCGAATCGCTACAACCCGGTTCCTCACCTCGGGGATTACGAGGCGACGAACCCGTGTGGCGAGCAGCCGCTTCTCGCCTACGACGTATGTAACCTCGGGTCGATCAACCTAGGTCACTTCGTAAGCGACGAGGGTCGCATCGATTGGCGCGGGCTTCGCGGCGCCGTCCATACGGCCACTCACTTTCTCGACAACGTCATCGATGCCAACCAGTATCCGCTCGAGAAGATCGACGATCTCTCGAAACGAATCCGCAGGATCGGGCTGGGGGTCATGGGTTGGGCGGATCTGCTCGTGCGTGTCGGTGAACCGTACGGGTCCCGACGCTCGATCGAGCTCGGACGAGAGGTCATGCACTTCGTCGACGAACAGTCCAAGGTCGAGTCGGAACGCCTCGCTACCGAACGAGGGGTTTTCCCGGAATGGGAGCAATCGATCTGGGGCCCCGATGAGACGTGCGCACGCGATGAAGAAGGAGAGCGCGTTCGACCCAAGCGCAAGCTCCGCAACTGTAATCTTACGACGGTCGCACCGACCGGCACCATCTCGATCATCGCCGGTTGCTCCAGCGGAATCGAGCCGTTGTTTGCTGTCGCTTTCATGAGGAATCAGGCGGGCGTATTGATGCCGGACGTCAATCCGGATTTCGTGCGCCGTGCGAAGGAAGGGGGTTGGTACTCTGAGGAGTTGATGAAGCGAATCGCAGATGAGGGCCATATCCACTTTGATGAGGTGCCGGGGGACGTACAGGGGATCTTCGTCACGGCGCACGATGTTAATCCAGAAGAACACATCCGGATGCAGGCAGCCTTTCAGGCGCATACGGACTCAGCAATCTCAAAGACGTGCAACTTCCCGACGACCGCTACGAAAGCGGACGTTCGGAGAATTTACGAACTCGCGCACGAGCTCAACTGCAAAGGCGTAACCGTCTACCGCGATGGCTCTCGCGATGAGCAGGTGCTCTCGACGGGGCGGACCGCGAAAGAAGTCGAGCGTTCGGCGAGCCAGTCGGGGTCTGCCCTAGCGGCCGACGGAAGCGCGCTCGAGAGTGTCGACGTGGATCCAGCGTTTGCATCGGACATGGCCGATACGCTGGCGCGACTCGCCGCCTTGGAGACGCAAAACCGCGAACTCGAAGCGGACAACCGTAAGCTCGAAGCGAAGGTCGAGACCAAGCAGCGGCAGATCACTGAGCTCGAGGGATCCCGGATGCGGCCGGTAGCGAAGCGGCAGCGACCGTCGATGCTTCGCGGTCACACGCGCAAAATGGACTCGCCGCTCGGCCCCATGTTTGTCACGATCAATGAAGACGAACAGGGCCGACCGTTCGAGGCGTTCGTCGCGCTCGGCAAGACGGGTGGTTCGGCGATGGCCGATGCGGAGGCCATCGGTCGGTTGATCTCCTTGGCGCTTCGTTCCGGGATCTCGCTGCGCGACGTGCACAAACAACTCCGCGGGATTTCATCGGATCGCGCGGTAGGTCTCGGGCCGCACAAGGTCTTGTCTGGGCCGGATGCGGTCGCCCAGGCACTCGAAAAATACCTCGATGACAAAGAGGGGATCCAGCAGGACCTACCCATCAAAGAGGTGGGTTCCGCCAAGAAGACGAACGGCGGGACGCAAACGGCGCAGCGGCCGGTGATCCAGCGCTACAAAGAGGTCGAGGCGCGTCTCTTCATGGGGGTCTGCTCGGAGTGTGGGAGCAGCATGGCCTTCGAAGAAGGCTGCGCGAAGTGTTACGCGTGCGGTCATAGCGAGTGCGGGTAGGCGCCCTCTGACGCGGGCGGGGACCCACACCCCTTCAACAACGAACAAGACCTCTTGTAACTCGTCGGTGAAGGGGTGTTGGGTTCCCTTCACTCAGCAGGCGCTCTTCCTGGGGGGGAGTTGCGGTCAGCTCAGCCAGGGGTGGTTTGTGGGGATGCAGTTGTAGACGCAGATCCGCGAGCCCGTGAACGGGTCGCATTGTTGGTCGACGAGGAAGCACAGCATCCCGAACTGATACGTGACACTCGGGCACGGCTGACAGGTGATTCTGCCTGGGCCTGGTCGACCGGTATCGATGAGGGCGGCTGAAACGAGACGCTGCTCTTCCTCGTCGCACACCTTCAGGTCGGTTCGGCCCGTAAGCTCCGACCAGCCCATCATCTGGGTTCGAATCGATTCAAACTCGAGGCGATCTGCGGCGGTGGGCTCGCCTTCCGACGCTCGCACGCGATCCTGAAGCTGCGAAGCCCGGTGAAGCAGCTCGTCGCGCTGCGCGTCGTCGGGTCTGGGACCCTGTGGGGCGTCTGCACACCCCGCCATCATGACTGCGGTGAGAAGGCCGGCGCTCCACCTGGCTTTGGGGCTTCTGATGAGCATTTCAGATCCTTGGTTACTCTCGAGGGCGCTCGGATTCGAATCCGGATTGATCCGTCCTCCCTACCTAACGGGGGTCTTTGTCAGGGCGGCTCACACCCGAAGGCGACGCCAACCCTTGCCTCAGTACGCGCGGGGCTCATACCGTATCTGGTAGGAGCGTGAAACGACGGTACTAGATGTTGTGGGTAAGTTGTGGAAAAGGGCGCAAGGCTGTGGATATCTCTAGGGGGAGAAGCCAGACGCCTCACCGGCACAGAACGGTCGGCATGAGCCTGTAACGACCAGTCCTACGTGGGCTTAGGGAGACGACCCAGTCTACCGAGCGCGCACACGTAACACCGCAGAGGAGTAACGATGTCCCCCAACGAACACATGGGTGGGGGCGGGGCGGATGGGCGGACCAAATCATACGTATTCGAGCGGCCACAGCGACGCTGGCTCAAGACGGCCCAGGAAGGGAATCGTTTCGAGTTCGAGCGCGAGATGGAGCGCAATCGCAGCGAGTTCGCGGGCGAGTTCAAGCGGTTCTGGCGAAGGCATCGCCGCGCAAGTTGATGTCTTGGTATTCGGCGCGATCCGAAAGCATGGTGTGACAACCACGAGGGAGCCTCGACCTGTCGGTCGGGGCTTTTCTCGTTGGGGGATCGTCGTCTCGTCTCACGGCTCATCCAGGCCTACCTTCGGTCGCATCAAACTCAGGAGAATGATGTCGACTCCAACGTCTCGAGCCGCGTCTTGAAGAGCATGGGTCCAGAGCGACGTAGGACCACGACGGTCCGGGTCGGGAGCGTTCCGATCGGCAGCGAGCACCCGATCGTCGTTCAGTCGATGACGAACACCGACACCGCCGATGTCGAAGCGACAGCCACCCAGGTCGAAGCCCTGTGGCGAGCTGGCTCCGAGATCGTGCGCATCACCGTCAACACATCGGCGGCGGCCGACGCGGTGCCCCGTATCGCGGAGAAGCTCGTCGCGCGCGGAGTGTCGGTGCCGCTCGTCGGGGATTTTCATTTCAACGGGCACCTTCTTTTGCCCGGCCACCCTGACTGCGCGGCGGCGCTGGACAAGTACCGGATCAACCCTGGCAACGTGGGAAAGAAGCGCTGGGACGAGCACTTCGCGACCATCGTCGAGTGCGCGGTCGAGCACGGGAAGGCCGTCCGCATCGGCGTCAATTGGGGATCGCTCGATCAGACCCTTCTTACCCGACTCATGGATGAGAACGCCGAGCGCGAAGAGCCGCTGGAGGCACACCGGGTCATGCTCGACGCGATCGTCGAGAGCGCTCTCACCTCCGCGTCGGTGGCGGAACAGATCGGGCTCGGCTCGGACCAGATCGTGTTGAGTGCCAAGGTTTCGCGCGTACCCGATCTCGCCACGGTGTACCGCGAGTTGGCGAGCCGCTGCGACTATCCGCTCCACCTCGGCTTGACCGAGGCCGGTATGGGGAGGAAGGGCACCGTGGCCTCCGCGGCCGCGCTCGCGATCGTCCTGAGCGCGGGGATCGGTGACACGATTCGAGTCTCGCTGACACCGGAGCCCGGCGCCGATCGCGCTGAGGAGGTCCGGGTGGCACAGCAGATCCTGCAGTCTTTGGAGATCCGCAGCTTCAAGCCGCAGGTGACCGCATGCCCAGGCTGCGGCCGGACGACCAGTACCTACTTCCAGGAACTCGCGATGGACGTGGAGAAGCATATCGCAGAGCGACTCGCCGGCTGGCGCGACCGCTACCCTGGGGTCGAGGACCTTTCGGTGGCCGTCATGGGCTGCGTCGTGAACGGCCCGGGAGAATCCAAGCACTCCGACATCGGCATCTCCCTCCCGGGAACCTTCGAGGACCCAAGCGCCCCCATCTACATCGACGGCGACCACCACGTCACGCTCCGGGGAGACAACATCGTCCAGGAGTTCCTAACCATTCTCGACGGCTACGTGGAGAAACGCTTCAGCGCCGTCTCCGCCTAGAGGACTGCTGTCGCAACCCAGCCCAGCTCCGGGCCGTCTCGAACACCCGCCGATAGCAGGCCGACAGCGCGGCAGCAAGCTCACGCGCTCTCGATGCTCGAGCACTCTCGATGCTCGGCACTCGGAATGGTCGGCACTCCCGAGGGTCGCCCTTCACCCTCGCCGTCTCCTCCCGCTAGCTCGGCCCCTCCGCGAGGAGGAGGCAGGCACTCCCCTCTGGGACGAGTTACAAGAGGTCTTGTTCGTCCCAGAGGGGAGTGTCTGCCCCCGACCCCCGCGGAGGCTTCCCGCGACGTAGGTCGGACCAGTGGCAGGTACACAAAAAAAGCGCCCACCGAGGTGAGCGCTCTTTACCGTCGTACAGAACTACGGAGGCGATGCCTCAGATCGGTCCTTCGTCTAGACCCGAGCTTCCTGCCGTCGGGCCCGCCGTCGTCGCCGTCGCTCCGCAGCCTTCATCTTGCGGCGTCGCGCCTCGCTCGGCTTCTCGTAGAACCGATGCTTCTTGATGTCGCGGAAGATCCCTGCACGCTGAACCTTGCGCCGGAACTTCCTCAGCGCGCGTTCGAGCTCTTCATTGTCGCGTAAGACGTACTGCAAAAGCCTGCCTCCTCAGCTGTGTAAGCTCTCTAGTGTACCTCAGCGGCTCTGGTCCCGTCAAATCTCGGCGCGACCGGCTGCAGAGGGGGGCCTCCGGTCAGTTGAAGAATCGGTTCGCGATCTTCTGGCGTATCTGTTGGACGAGCGAGAGCGAGCCGTTGGTGGCGCCGTTCGTCCGCGCGCCGTTCGTCTGGCGGCGGCTTGCGCCATTCGTGCCATTTGTGCCCGCCCGGTGGACGTTCTTGGCCTTCGGCCCTCGTGCTCCCGGGGTGATCTCGAACCAGACCTGTTCTCCGGCGTCGAGGGTCCTGAAGCCGTCCATCGTGATCTCGGTGTGGTGGACAAAAACGTCCTCCAATCCATCACGCTGGATAAAACCGTACCCCTTCTCGTTCGAGAACCACTTTACGTTGCCGGCTTCGCGCTGTCCGTTTGCATTCCCCAAAGCCCCTCCCGTCTTCCTCGGCCCACTCCCGTTGTGGTGGCGCAGGGCAACAAAAAAACCCGCCCACGGCTCTCGCCGCACCCGGGTCGAAAAAGCAACCGTCTCGCAAACCCCTCACTCTCCTCCGCCACCCAGATCGGAAGAACTTAGGGATCTCACGCAGCCTCATCAAGCGATCCGAAATCCCTGGTATCTGGGCGCTTACGCGCCGGGCCGGTTGGGGGCGAAATCCGCGCCGGACCGGGTCCCGCCCCGGGCAAAATTTGCGTTCCTGTCGAGCCTCATCCTATTGTGGCCTCGGAAGTAAAAGGACCGCGGGGCCGGGGTTGTGATGAGGATGGGGAGTTCTTCGTCAATCTGGCTAGGCGGTCCTTTTCAGTCTCTGGCATCGAGACGAGGAGTTGCGGTATGGCACGACGTAGGGTCGCCATCGCCTCCGATGGTACGTTCGAGATTGGGGGTATGGCCTACCTTGTCCCCCGTGAGTTCTCGGCCCGCGAGGTCTACAGCTACCGACGGCTGATGGAACCGATCCCCGACATCCCCGGGGGCACGAGCCTGAACTCGCAGCAGCGCCAGGTGCAGCACGCATACTTTCTCCGCCGTGCCGCCGCCTGTATCATCCCGGGCTTGCAGGTGAAGTCCCTAGAAGGGCTCCCACTCGTTCAGTTGAAGAACATGCACGAGTGGATTGTAGCCCATCGACCTGACCTCTCGGAGGCCGCTCCACTACCCGGATAATCGCGGCCTCCTCATGATGGTGGCCACCGATGAGCGCCGGTTTCCGAAGAGCAAAAATTGTCAGTACGATTGGGCCCGGCACGTGGAAGCCTGACGTATTCCGTAAACTCGTCGAGGCGGGGACGGACGCAGTCCGTATCAACTTCTCGCATACCTCGCGCGAGGATGCGGCGAAGATCGTCGCACTGGTGAACGAGGTCGGCCGCGAAACCGGCCGACCGATCGCCACCATAGGAGATCTGGGCGGTCCCAAGATCCGTGTCGGCGATCTCCCCACCGAGACGTTGGAGATCGAGCCCGAGGCGTTCTACTGGTTTGTCCCGGAAGGGCAGGCCCCCCCCGAATCCGCTGATTCCACGCGGGTCATCCCGACCACATACCCGCAGCTGGCCGAGGAAGTCGAGCCCGGAAACCGCATCCTGCTCGAGGATGGTCGCTTCGAGTTCGTCGTCGAGGAAGTGGATGCGAACGAGCGGTGGGTGAAGGCCAAGGCCTTTAGCGCAGGCGAGCTCAAGTCGCAGAAGGGGATCAATCTCCCCGGCGTCCGGGTCGGAGCGCCGCCACTGACGGACAAGGATCTCGAAGACATCCAGTTCGCCAACGAGCACCACCTCGACTATCTGGCGCTCAGCTTCGTGCGTCAGCCCAGCGATCTCGTGACCACGCGACAGACGATGGATAAGGGGTGTCTGCTCATCGCGAAGATCGAGAAGTCACAAGCGCTCAACAGCCTGTCCGAGATTCTGCCCGAGAGCGACGGCGTCATGGTCGCGCGGGGTGATCTCGGGGTCGAGCTTCCCTATGAAGAGGTTCCGATGATCCAGAAACGGATCATCCGACTCGCGCAGGAGCGCGCGCGGCCCGTGATCACCGCGACCCAGATGCTCGAATCCATGATCGAGAGTCCGCGGCCGACGCGAGCGGAGGTGTCCGACGTCGCAAACGCGCTGCTGGACGGGACCGACGCAGTGATGCTCTCCGCCGAGACGGCCGTCGGTGAGTACCCGGTCGAGGCGGTCGAGACGATGGACCGAATCATCCGACGAATCGAGCATGATCGTTTGGGACGGACCGGTCGGGCCGGGAAACACGTGCGAGGCGTGTCACAGATTCAACAGACGACCTCGGGCGCGATCGCCGCGGCGTCGATGCAGGCGGTGGAGCGGCTCGACTCACCCTTTATCGTCACGTTCACCCGCAGCGGTTACACCGCACGGATCGTGTCGGCGCAACGCCCCTCGGTCCCCATCATGGCGATCACTGATCAATGGCGGACCTTCAACCAGATGGCGCTGGTGTGGGGGGTTCAGCCCGTTCTCTTTCGTGGCGATGTGAACTATAAAAGCATGCTTGATCGTGCGCGTGAAGTGGCACTAGACCTTGGTCTCGGTGAGACGGGCCAACGGTTCGTGGTGACCGCCGGGGTCCCGTTTCATGTCCCGGGCACGACGAACATGATGCGCGTCGAGGAACTTTGATGACTCCTCGGCAACACTGACGACCAGCGTGAGAATACGATTCTTGGGAACCGGCACTTCGTTCGGAGTGCCGGTGATCGGGTGCTCGTGCGCGACGTGCCGTTCTGATGATCCGCGGGATCAACGGACTCGGCACGCCCTGCTGATCGAGTCCGCCGGGAAGCGCCTGCTGATCGACACCCCGCCCGAGTTGCGGTTACAGCTGGTGCGAGACCGGATCGAAACCGTCGACGCCGTCTTCCTGTCGCATGAGCATGCGGATCACACGCATGGGATCGACGATCTGCGGATCTTTTCCGGTCGGCGGGGTGCGCCGCTTCCGTTCCACGTCGCCAGCGAGTTCGAACCAGAACTCAAGCGGCGGTTCGACTATATCTGGGGACACGAGGCCAGAGCACAGCCCGGATCCGTGGTACCTCAGCTTGATCTGATGCCGTTCGAGGATCGCGACATCATCCGTCCGGCGGGGTTGGAACTGCAAACCATCCGGTTCCCGCATGGCGTCTACACGAGCTATGGATTTCGGATGGGTGAACTCGGCGTCGTGATCGACGGCAAATCGATCCCAGCCGATGCGCTCTCGCTGTTGGAAGGAGTCAAGGTCCTCGTCATCAACGCGCTTTGGTTCGGTACCCCTCACCCCGGGCATTTTTCGATCGAAGAAGCGGTTGAGGTCAGCCGACGGCTCGGCGCCGAGCGCACCTATCTCACGCACATCGCGCACCGATCCACGCACGAAGAGATCAGCGCTGGCGTACCGGACGGGGTCGAGCCCGCGTACGACGGCCAGGTGGTGGAGTTGTGATCGACAACATTCGAAACTTCTCGATCATCGCCCACATCGATCATGGTAAATCCACGCTCGCGGACCGACTGCTCGAACGCACCGGCGCCGTCGAAGCGCGTAAGATGAAGGAGCAGATCCTCGACTCGATGGACCTGGAACGCGAGCGCGGGATCACGATCAAGCTCAACGCGATCCGGATGCCATACACGGCCAAAGACGGACGCACGTACCAACTGAACCTCATCGACACCCCCGGGCACGTCGATTTTACGTATGAGGTGAGCCGGAGCCTGGCCGCGTGCGAGGGTGCCCTCCTCGTCGTCGACGCCACGCAGGGGATCGAAGCGCAGACGATCGCCAACCTGTTTCTCGCCATCGAAGCCGGTCTCGACGTGGTGCCCGTGATCAACAAGATCGACCTCCCCGCGGCGGACCCGGAGCGAGTGGCGGCCGAGGTCGCCGAGTTGATCGGCCTCGATCCGAGTGAGGCCATCTTTACCTCCGCCAAGGTCGGTGACGGCATCGACGAGGTCCTGGAGGCGGTCGTGGAGAGGATCTCTCCGCCCGTCGGCGATCCGGACGCCCCCTTGCGAGCGCTCATCTTCGATTCGCAGTACGATCGCTATCGGGGCGCGACCCCGATGATTCGGATCATCGACGGGAACCTGCGAAAAGGGATGCGGATCGGGTTCGGGCGCCATGACGTGGTCTACGAGGTCGATGAAGTCGGGTTCATGCGCCTCGGTTTTCAGCCCGCCGACGTCCTCCGCTGCGGTGAGGTGGGGTATCTCACGGCGCAAATCAAAAAGGTCGCTCATACCCGCGTGGGAGACACGCTGCTCGACGCGGATAACCGAGCCACCCAGGTCCTGCCCGGCTATCAAGACGCGAAGCCGATGGTGTTCGCGGGTCTCTTTCCGACCGAGTCGGATCAGTTTGAGGAGTTACGCGACGCGCTCGAAAAACTTCAGCTAAACGACTCCAGTCTCGCGTATGAGCCGGAAACGTCGGCAGCTTTGGGCTTCGGCTTCCGCTGCGGCTTCCTCGGTCTTCTTCACATGGAGATCGTGCAGGAGAGGCTGGAACGAGAGTTCGATCTCGATCTGATCACAACGCTTCCGAACGTCGTATACGAAGTCACGCTGACGAACGGAGAGGAGCTCACGCTCGAGAACCCTTCGAAGATGCCGGATCGCGGTCGCATCGCCGAAATTCGCGAGCCATTTGTGCGGATCCGCATGTTGACGCCGGCCGACTACATCGGGGCAATCCAGAAGTTGTGCCACGAGCGCCGCGGAGAGTTCGCCAACATGCAGTATCTTGATACGGAACGTGTCGAGATCGCATACGAGATGCCCTTGGCGGAGATCGTGCTCGACTTCTACGACAAGCTCAAGTCTATCTCGCGCGGGTATGCTTCTCTCGACTACGAGATCATCGGATATCAGCCTTCGGATCTGGTGAAGCTCGACGTTCTCCTGAACGGCGAATCGGTCGATGCCCTCAGCGTTATTATCCACAGGGTTCGGTCGTACGAGTTTGGCCAGCAGATGGCGACCAAGCTCAAGAAACTGATCCCTCGTCAGCTTTTCGACGTCGCGATTCAGGCGGCGATCGGTCGCGACGTAATTTCTCGCACGACGGTAAAGGCGCTTCGGAAGAACGTCACCGCGAAGTGTTACGGCGGGGATATCACTCGGAAGCGGAAGCTGCTCGAGAAGCAGAAGAAGGGGAAGAAGCGCATGAAACAGGTTGGAAGCGTGGAGATCCCCCAAGAAGCGTTCCTCGCGGTTCTACAGATCGGCGATGACTAGACCGCGGGCATCTGAGCGCGAGGAGTTGACCCCTGGTTGAATCTCGGCGCTACATCGTCGGTGTAGACCTCGGAGGCACGTCGATCAACGTCGGGGCGGTTCCCGTCGAAGGCGGTACGGTCCTCGGCATGCGTTCGATGCCCACGGATGCGCATATCGGCGCCAAGTTCGTGGTGGATCGAATCGTCGATATGATCCGCGGTGCGATGCGGGACGCGGCTCGCGAAGGGGCCCTGTCAGATGACGCGTGGGTGGGCATCGGGCTGGGTTCCCCGGGTCCCCTGGACCGAGAAACCGGCACGGTGCTGGAGACGCCCAACCTCGGGTGGCGCAACTTCCCGCTTCGGGACTTGATCGCGAACTCGATCGGGCTGCCCGCCGCGCTCGACAACGACGCGAACGCGGCGACTTTGGGCGAGTGGTGGCAGGGCGCCGCGCGAGGCGTGGACAACGTGCTCGGCGTGACGTTGGGCACCGGTATCGGGGGCGGGCTCGTGCTCAACGGCGAGGTCTATCACGGGGCCTCCGATGTCGCAGGTGAGATCGGGCACACGACCATCGATTCCAATGGGCGAAAGTGCGCGTGCGGGAACTACGGGTGTCTCGAGGCTTATGCCTCGGGTCCGGCGATCGCGGCCCGGGCCGTCGAAGGGCTGCACGCCGGCGCACCAAGTTTGCTCCCCGACCTGGTCGACGGCGACGTCGATCGCATCACGGCCGCTCACGTTTCGGAGGCCATCATCGCGGGCGACACCTATGCAGCCGAGGTCATGAGGGACACCGCGAAGTTCCTCGGGATTGGCGTCGCGAACCTCGTAAATATCCTGAACCCCGAGATGATCGTGATTTCGGGCGGCGTAACTCGGGCGGGCGATCACTTGTTTGGTCCGCTTCGGTCGGAGGTGCGAAAGCGAGCGTTCAAGGTTGCGTCTGACGCCTGCAAGATCGTCCCGAGCGACCTGGGAGACACGGCAGGCGTGATCGGGGCGGCAGCGACCTATCACGTGGCCCGGATCGGACCTCTCTAGGTCGTCGATAGATGCCGAGACTGGGGGTCATCGGAACCATGGTTTGGGATCGGATCTACGGTCCGAACGCGGGTCCTCATGATGGGGTCGAAGCATGGGGCGGCATCGCATATTCCCTGGCCGCCGCGGACGCATCGCTGGGGTCCGATTGGTCGCTGTTTCCCCTGATCAAAGTCGGCACCGACCTGCGTTCCGAAGCAGAGGGGTTTCTTTCCACCCTGGCTAGCGTCGACTCCAAAGAGGGCCTTCGCAGCGTGCCCGAGCCGAACAACCGAGTCGACCTCTACTATCACGAGGACGACCCCGAGCGGCGCTGCGAGAAGCTGAGTGGTGGGGTTCCGGCTTGGACTGCGAGCGAGCTTATCCCGTTGGCCGCGTCGTGCGACGCCGTCTATATCAACTTCATCGCCGGCTGGGAGTTCGACTT
Organism: Gemmatimonadota bacterium; assembly: GCA_029262175.1. GTDB lineage: Bacteria > Gemmatimonadota > Gemmatimonadetes > Palauibacterales > Palauibacteraceae > Palauibacter. The sequence continues at coordinate 21,817 of JAJCZV010000028.1, read as the reverse complement.
GGAGATCGCGAAGGCCCTTCGAGAGTCCGTGGCTGGCCCCATGTACGCGGATCTGCACTCGCTCATGCTCGGCATCGGCGAAGACGGGATCCGACGGCTTCAACCCCTGGCGGACTGGCGCGCTTGGGTCGACAACTTCGACTACGTGCAACTCAATGAGGATGAACTCGAGACGATGGGCGACGCGCACCAAGCGCCCACGTCGACCATGGCCGACATTCTGGCGATGAGGACGAAAGCGGTCTTCGTTACGCTCGGCGAGCGAGGGGTTCAGTGGATGGAGGCGGCGAATCCGGACGAGAAGCCGAGGAGCGGTAGCCTGACGCCCGCAAGCGCCGTAACAGGGGCCGATCCCACCGGCTGCGGCGATGTCTGGGGCGCCACCTGCTTCGCATCGCTGCTGGACGGCTGTGACCTCGAGTCCGCCGCGCGGACGGCCACCGACATGGCGCAGCGGAACGCGCGGTACCAGGGTGCGACCGGACTCAGAGATTTCCTGGTGACCGGAGTGGCATCGTGAGTCGCGTCGTACAAGTCCCGAGTACGCTCGATGAAACGGCGTTCGAGACCCTCGTCCGAGCCGCGCGAGCGAGCGTGGACGACTCGTCGCGACTGTTGCTCGATGCCCGGTCCGTATCGTGGGTGTCACCCTACGGGCTTCTCGGGCTCCTTGCGATCGGACACGACGCCCGGCGCCGAACCGGACTCGCTCCCCTCATCGAACCGCCCCAGGCCGACGACGTCCGCTCCTATATCGACCGGATGCATTTCTGGCAGGCGGCGGCGGAGATCTTCGACTTGGACGCTACGCCGCCAAAGCGCCACGGTGAATCCGATGCGCTGCTCGAGGTGACGACGATCCGGTCGCATGAAGACGTCCACCGGGTGGTCGAGGGTGTGCGCGAGAAGGCGCAGAAGATCTTGCACAACCGCCTCGGGTATCCGATGCCCGCCGTCATCCACTTCTCGGTCATGTTGTCGGAAGTCTGTCAGAACATCCTCGAGCATGCGGACTCCATTGGTTGGGTCTGCGCGCAACGCTACCACTGGCGTCGCCGGCTTGGTCGCGAAGTCGTGGTTCTTGCGGTGATGGATGTCGGCGTCGGCTTCGAAGGATCTCTCGCGACCGAGCACGAACGACGGTACGGCGGGTCCTGGTCCGCTTCGGCCGCCCTGGAGGCGGCGTTTCTCCGCGGCGAGTCACGTTTCTCTGACCCGGGGAGAGGTCAAGGTCTGCAGGCGATTCGGAAACAGGTCATCCGCTGGGACGGGGCGGTTCGTATCAGGAGCGGCGACGCGATGATCGCGCACGTCCCCGAATGGGACGACGCTGAATCGCTCAAGAGTGGGTTGCCGGATTTCCCTGGCGCGCAGGTGTTGATCGTCCTTCCGCAGGTACAGCAGGAGGAGACGTCGTGAATCTCGTTGCATGGTCCGGCAACGGGCGGCTGCGCCAGTGAGACCCACGATCTCTCACACCGAGCTGTTCAGCTACCTCGTGACCCGTCACACCGGCCGCGCGGTCCGGACCAACATCGAAGAGCAACTCGCCACCGTGGACCGGGCCGCGCTGGCGGTCCTGGATCTTCGCAATGTCCCGTTGATCGATTTTTCCTGCGCGGACGAAGTCGTGGCCAAGCTTGTCGTCTTCACCTCCGGCGCGGGACCGCACCCGAGGTTCGTGCTGTTTCGGGGCGTGGCGGAGCACCACCTCGAGCCCATCGAATCCGCGTTGGTGCGGCAGGGCCTGGCCGCAGCGTGCGAGAGCGACGAGGGCGAGCCCCTCCTCATGGGGACGCTCGAGCCGGACGCCGAACACGCCTGGCTTGAGATCTGGGCTTTAGGGCACGCCGTGCCGGAGACGTTGGTTGAGCGCCTCGATCTCAGTCGCGAGATCGTCTATGCGGTGTTGGCCGAACTCGAGTCGAGGGCCTTGGTGATCCGAGATGGCGAAGACTATGTGTCTCTTGGTCGCGCGCTTTTGGACGCTGCCGAAGGAGGCCCGGACAGGCGAGGGGCTTGATGACCCGCCGGCGCTTGTCCGCGATCATCGCATTTCTATTGGTCGGCATCGGGCTCTTGGTGACGGCCGTGTTCTTCTATCTACAGAGTTCGAGGCAAGACCGAACGGGTGAGATCGAAGTGGCCGGTCTTGGCGACCGCGTCGAGATCAGCTTCGACGAATGGGCCATCCCGACGATCAGCGGAACGTCTCGAACCGATGTCGCATACGCCCAAGGATTTGTGCACGCGTCCGAGCGGCTGTGGCAGATGGAGTTGTTCCAACGAATCGCGCGCGGACGTCTGGCCGAAGTGTTCGGAGAGCCCGCGTTGGGAACCGACCGCCTCCTGAGGACTTTGGATCTGTGGACCGCTGCGGGAGCGGAGCTGGGAACGCTGGGCGCGCGCGAACGCGCGGTGCTCGAGGCTTACACGGCCGGAGTCAACGCCCGCATCGGCTCCTGGCGGGGTTCTTGGCCTCCAGAGTTTCTCGTTCTCGGGATCGACCCGCAGTCCTGGACGCCACAGGCTTCGGTCGCCATCGGTCGCATCATGGCGCTCGACTTGTCCGGCTGGCGCACGGAGTTGTCGCGTACGAGCGCGATGGCCCGTCTGCCTGCCGATCGCCGAGACGTGTTGTTCGCCGCCTATCCCGATTGGGGCCCGACGATCATGCAGGACGACGCGGCCGGGGCACAGGTCGCCCGGCAAGAGCTGTCCTCGCGTGGACGCCTCGAGGTGGCCACGACGCGCCCCCGGACGGGAAGCGACGCGGCGCCCGAAGGGTGGGATCCCCTCGAGTTCCTCACCGGTTTCGCGCTCCACAGTTCAAATTCATGGGCCATCCGAGGCGATCGCACGGCCGACGGTCATCCGCTGCTCGCCAACGACATGCACCTGGCGCTTCGAGCGCCGTCGACCTGGTATCTCAATGTGTTGCGCGCGGAGGGGCCCGGGACGGCGGTAGCCGGGCTGTCGATTCCCGGGGCGCCGGGCGTCGTGGCAGGGCTGAATCGTCACCTGGCGTGGGCGTTTACAAACGCGATGCTCGACGATGCCGATTTCGTCGTAGAGAGTCTCGACCTGGACCAGGCGAACTATCGCGACGTGGATGGTTGGCGTCCGTTCGAGATTCGAGACGAGATCATCGAGGTTCGAGGCCACGAAGAACCGGTGACCCATCGAGTGCGCTCCACCGTCCGGGGACCGATTCTCACGGACGTGGTTCCGGCCGGGGGCGTCACGCTTTCGCTCCTGTGGACGGGCCGAAGAAGCGAAGGCGCGGTCACTGCCTTGTTGGCAATGAACGAGGCCCGCACCGAAGCGGAGTTCGTCGAGGCCATCGCGGAGTTTCGTTCACCGCATCAGAACGTGATCTATGCGACCACGTCCGGCGGACTCGGGTTTCGAATGAGTGGATCGGTTCCTCTGCGCGCGGCGGGCGAAGGACCTCTCCCCATCTCTTTCGAGCGTCTGCCATCCGGTTGGCAAGGCTTCTGGCCCTCCGATTCGCTCCCCGCGCTGTCAAACCCCGGGACGGATTACCTCTCGAGCGCCAACAACCTCCAGTCTCGGTCGTCGTACGGCCGAGTCGGGATCGGATATCCCGCGCCCTTTCGTGCGCGCCGCATCGAGGACCGAGTCCGGGCGGCTAGCGGGTGGTCCGTCGACGACATGAGGGACCTGCAGCTGGACAGCTATGGCGTGTGGGCGGAGCGTTTCCGACCGCGGGCCGTGGCCGCGGCGCGTCGGGCTGGAGTCGAGGACTTGGCGTCCGAGCTCGCGGCCTGGGATCTATACGCCGAGGTCGACGCGGTCGGTGCCGCCTCGTTCTATGCGTGGCTGATGCGACTACGCGAGCTCATCGCGGCGGATGAATTCGACGGCGGCGATGTGTGGTTCTCGGATCTCGCGCTGCTGGAGATCATCGCGCGGGGTGATGATCCTTGGATCGACGATGTGCGCACGGCCGATATCGAGACGCTGGAGGGTCTCGAAGAGGAGGCCGCCCGAACGGCGGCGACGCTCGTCGGCCAACGTTGGGGCGACATGCATCTGGAGCGGTCCGAACACCCGTTGGGCCAGGTGCGTCTTCTGGATCGAGTCCTCGGCCTGAACGTGGGGCCGTACCCGGCGCGGGGCGCGAGGCACACCGTGCGTCCCGGGCCTTTGCGGTCCGCACTGGACTCGACGTCGTGGACCTACCCGATGACGGGCGCCTACGGTCCGAGCCAGCGATTCGTCGCGCATCTGGTCCCTGAAGACCCGCGCGGTTTTTTCTTGCTTCCGACCGGACAGGCCGGCAATCCCTTGGATCCTCACTACCGCGACATGGCCGAAGTCTGGGCGGAAAGTCCGCTCATCGAGCTGTCTCTGAGAGAGGTAGAGGGCACGTCTGTCCTCGTCCTCCTACCCGTCCCCTAGCGATTGTGGCACGGAATCGCCTGAGACCTTAGTTTTCCGCGTCCTACAAGGACGAATCGGGCAATCGGTGCTGGTCCAAAGCCTACCCTGGGAACGTGAGTTGAGTACCGTCACTTCTGCGACCTCGCTCCAACAAATCGATGATCTCTTAGACCAGATCAGACCGGCCGTTCGGGCGGACGGAGGAGACATCGAACTGGTGTCCTTCGATCGCGAACGCGGCATGGTCGCCGTTCGGTTGGTCGGCGCCTGCTATGATTGTCCCATGTCGACCGCCACGCTTCGCGCCGGCATCGAGCAACGGCTCTGTATGGAGCTGGCCGAAGTCACTTCTGTGGAGGCGGTGGAGTAGCGCTCCCCCGTATCAAAGCCATCGTGTCAGACACACCCTCGGGCGGTTCACGACCGCTTCCGATCATGAACCCGCAGCCGGCACCCGCTGCTCCCGCTCCCCCCTCAGGCGATCGCGGTGCGGCCAGTCGACACCCGTCCGACGCGCCGGCCATGCCGGGGGTCGCGAATGTGGTTGCGGTGAGCTCGGGAAAAGGCGGCGTCGGGAAGTCGACGATCTCGACCAACCTGGCGGCAACTTGGGCGTCCAGGGGTCATCGGGTCGGACTGCTCGACGCGGACATCTACGGTCCCGACATCCCGACGATGTTCGGTCTGCAAGGGAAACCCCGCATCGAGAACGAAACCGTGATTCCGCTCGAAGCCCATGGCGTGAAGCTCATGAGCATCGGGTTTCTGATCGATGAAGACGCGCCCGCGATTTGGCGTGGACCGATCATCATGGGCGTGATCAAGCAGTTTCTTCAGCAGGTCGCCTGGGGAGAACTCGACTACTTGGTGATCGATCTGCCTCCGGGAACGGGCGACGCCCAGCTGTCGCTTTGTCAGCTCGTGAAAGTCGACGGCGCCGTGATGGTCACAACCCCGCAGGACGTAGCGGTCGGTGGGGTCCTTCGCGGCATCCGAATGTTCGAGAAACTGGACGTGCCCGTCCTCGGTATCGTGGAGAACATGCGCGGGTTTGCCTGCCCGAACTGCAGCGAAGTCCATGAGATCTTTGGATCCGGCGGAGGAGAACGTCTAGCGGCCTCCATCGAAGTGCCGTTTCTGGGTGCCGCGCCGCTCGGAGTGGCGGTGCGTGAAGAGGGTGACCGCGGGGTCCCGACTTCGCTAGGCCGGCCCGATTCGCCTGAAGCGGTGGCGTTTGGTGAGATTGCTTCGGCCGCCGCCGCCCGCCTCGAGGAACTCAAGAACCGCGCGTAGCTACGCGCGGCCTACGACCGCTCGATCTTCACGGAAACGAGTCCAGCATCCAGCTCGATGTCGAGATGGATGGACGCGCTGTCCCAGTTGGGGGTGACATACGCGTCGCCGTCTCGCTCAAACTCTTCGGCTGAAAAAGAGGTGAAGAGCGATTTACGGTTGATCCGGACACCGATCTCGGTCGGTACTCGAATCACCAACTCTCCAAGCCCCATCTTTATCTTCGCCGTCGCGTCCGCATCCCACTGACCGTCGAAGTCCAGCGTTACGTCGCCAACGAGGGCGCCAAACTCGAGGTGATCGAAGCGTGCGTTGCCCAAGCCCTCGCCTCTGAACTCGGCCGCGGCCGTCTTGAGCGAAAGCCGCTCCATACGCGTCCGGTTTGGGGACCCGAAACGGACGCTCGCGTCGCTCGCGCCCGTGGCGACCTCGACGGAGGTGAGCGTAAGGTCCCCAAGTTCGAGGCGGGTCTTCGAAGCACCGGCCCCGATTTTTAGCGCGATCGGAACCAAGCGGTGGAGGCGCAGGTCGAACTCACCCTGCTCTGAGTCTCCGCGCGGCAGGTCCTCGAGGTTGAAGTCGACATCCCAATCATCGAAATCGAGGCTCACCCGGGCGTCGTCTCCGTGGTTCGGCCCGGAGGACACGGCTAGACTCAGCTGTCCGTGGTCGCCTTCTTGTTTCCAGTTTCGATAGGGTTCAAAGCGCGACGCGTCGTATCGCGCGCGTGCGTCATAGAGCAGCGGCCCGTCCGCAGCATCGAGTGTGAGCCGGCCGACAGCGTAGAGGAGGTGGATTTGAAGCGAACCCACATCGTTGACCTGTCGAGCGGACCGAAAGTCGTGCCACTCCTGCGCGCCAACCCTGCCCGCCGTCGATAGCGCCGTAACCACGGCGAAACACGCAGCGCGCCGTAGCTGGCGGGTCTTGCTAGACATCGTCGTCTTCGTCGACGTGGATCTCGCTCGCCGACATGTCGACCGCAGGTTCGGCGGCCCAATCTACGACGACGCTCCTACCTCCGGCCCGGGTGAGAAGAACGCTCCCGAAGCCCGCGGTGCCCAGTACCCAGGTTCCGGCGCAAGCGACGAACGCGATGAGTCCTCTCACGACATCGAGCGTGCCACCGACAACCCACAAAACGGCCCCGGCGGCAAACGGAAGCAGCAGGAGAACCAGGCCGCTGATCACGTAGTAGTAGGAGTTTGATCGGCGGAGGCGTTCGAGCCAGGCGTACCGATGCGGGCGTTGTGCAAACATCTCACCGGCGCCATGCGCTACGGCCACGTAACCGAGCACGGCCGCGATCCCACAACCGAGGACGAAGAACGGAACGATCGGCCAGGTGATCACCAAGACGACGAGGACCAAAAGGGCCGGCACGAAGAGCACTTGGCCAGCCAGTCCCATCGCGAACGACCGGGCAAACTCGTGTCGCACCGTGTCCGAAACGGTCTCGAGTCTTCCTTGAGCGAAATACACGAGCAGAAGCCCCAATACCGCGAGGCCGATGAATGTCGTGAACGCGCCCATCAACCCCTCGGCGGCGTGAGCCACATTGCGCCCGAGTTGATGGAAGAAACCGTCCCCATCCCGCTGGGACCGGTCACCGGATTGGCGGACGTCGGCGCGTCCGGAGGGCCTTTCTGGCGTGACCGGCGCGACGGGCCGGACCATTTCGATCGGGAAGTCCGAAAGAATCTCGCCTCGGACCACGGCCCCGCCTTCACCAAAGTCGATGTCGCCGCCGACCTGGAGAACATCTCCGTCGATCCGGGCGCCGTCCTCTAGACGGAGCGTCCCGTCGAGGACGAATACATCGCCGTCCACTTCGCCGGCGAGACGGAGCGTTCCGTCGAGCAGCGCGAGGTGCCCTTCGATCTCCCGGCCGGCGCCGATCTGGAAGTCGTCGTGCACGATCATCGCGAGTCGGTTCACGTCAATTTCTTGTCCCACGGTCGACAAGCGCGCGAGGGCGTCACGGAGCCGGTCGAGCTCTCCGCTGAAGTCGAACTCCAACCCTCCGGGAGCGATCTGCAGCGAGATGCCGTTTGGTCCCGCGACCGTCGCGACTTCATCGGTCTCGGTGAGCGGCGTGCCGAGAATCCTGTCGAGTTGCGCGCCCAAGGCTTGCGTCGCGCGCGCTTCGCGCCGCGAGCCCTCCTGGCCACGTTCGGACAAGTGGTCTCTGAACTCGAGCAACCCGCGCCGAACGGACCGGCCGTCGGCTCCGGCGTGTTCGCGCAGAAGTGCGCGCCAGGTCGCGACGAGATCTGAGTCATACGGGGCGACGTCCGTCCCGTCGACCTCGACGCGACCATCGGTGAACGCAACGCGGTGCTCGGATCCGTCGGCAAGTTGGAGCCACAGTTCCGCACGACCGCTGCCCGAAGAAAGCGTGACCGCCGACTCGGCGATCTCGACCTCTTGAGCGATCACGTCGCACGACACGAATTGCGACACGGCCGCTGCCGTCAGCCCAAGTCCGACGAGCCCTCGAAGAATGTACCGTCTCATTTTAGTTCCATTTTCCTGCATCGTTCCATTTCCCTGCATCGTTGATTCCCGCGAGCGCGCGCGCTGAGCGAGCGCCACACCGCTGGTCTAGGCCGCCTTGGCGAACCTGATGGGTTGAGGTCGCGTCCGTGCAAGCCGAGTCATCACCCACAGCGAAGCGAGTCCCAGGGTGCCGACGAGGCACAGGCCTGTGAGCGCCGTGACGGGGCTAACGGCGTTCGTGATCGATCCGCCTGCATCGATGAAGCCCGCCTGGTAGCCCGCTCTGCCGGCCGCTAGCAGGGCCTCGACTGCAAGCTCGCGCGCCCCGCCCAGGACGAAGGCGACGACCTGACTCGGAGCGATGCCCTGAGTTCCGAACAGCCAGACGGCCCCCGCGCTCATGATCGTGACCGTTGCGACGCTGGCGGTCGCGAAGGCGGCTCGGCGACGCCTCAGAAGACGTTGAACTCGCTCGGGCCAGGGGACGGGCAGCCGTACGCGCTGCATCACGTGCGTCGCGAAACCCGGCCGCGGCGACACTTGCCGGAGCGAGGTCAATTCGTGATCGAGACGAAGTTCTGGAAAATCAATCCGTCCGAGGACGGACCGAGTGAAGTCTGCGGACGGAGCGACCGGGGAAACCGAAACCAGGTGAGCGGCGAGTGCGTGAACGACATCGACTTCCTCGCGGCACCGCGAACACTGCGACAAATGCTCGACCCGGGAGCCGCCGGGGGCGGGTCCAAGACGCGCATTCGCGAAGCGCTCTATCTCTTCTGGCGTAAGGTGCTGCAAGGTCATTCTCTCTCGCTCGGGATCTCGGAACGTCCCGAAACCCTCTAATCACTCGAGTACAAGCGCGGGGCAGCGTGCCCCATGCCCCCGAAGATACGAGCATTGCGAGCGCTCGGTTTCACACTCCGATATATCGTTTCCCCGCACGAATCAAGGCTCCGTGAGGTGTACGAGCGTCTCTTTTAGTTCGTTTCTCGCGCGGTGGATGTAGGTCTTGACGGTCCCCAGAGGGACGTCCATCACCTCGGATATTTCTTCGTAGGAATAGCCTTCCACATGGCGCAACAAGATGGCCGTCTGGTACTCGGGTCTCAGCGCGTCGATGGCCTGTTCGATTTCCGAACCCAGCTGTTTCGCCTCCAGCAGCTGGTCCGGCCGCTCGTCTGGCGTCGTGAGCGTGATCGCCGTGGCGGCTTGCTGGTCCGAAGTCAACGCGTCCGGAGCGCCCTGAATCGACACCACGGAAAGCTCTTTTTTTCGCAGGTGATCAATGGTGAGGTTGTAGCCGATCTTGAACAGCCACGAAGAGAATTTGTAGGACGGGTCGTAGCGCTTGAGGTTGTTCAGCGTGCGGACGAAGGTTTCCTGGGCAAGGTCTTCTGCGAGTTCGCGGTCGCGAACCATGCGATGGATGAGCGAGAATACCGGGCGCTCGAACCGCACGAGGAGTTCTCGCGCGGCGCGCTCGTCACCCTTCAGACAAAGCTCGACCAAGTCTTTATCGCTGTGGTCCTTGTAGCTCACTCGCGATCACACGTTTCTCGAGCTGGGTTTGGCCGTTCGAGCCGCATCGGTTGCACGCTCTCAAAACGATACACGCGGGACGGCGCGCTTAGTCGCTCTGGCAACGCGAACAGAAGAAAGTACTGCGTCCGGCTTGAACCAACCGGGTCACCGGGGTCTCGCAGGTCCGACAGGGCGCGTCTTCTCGCCCGTAGACTCGAAGCTCGTTTTGGAACGAACCCGACTGCCCGTTGACTGCGCGGTAGTCTTTGATCGTCGTTCCGGCTTTCCGCAGGGCTGCTCGCAACACGGCCCGCACCGCGCGTCGCAACCGACCGACTTCCTCGGACGACAGTGAACCCGCAGGCCGGCGCGGATCGATTCCGGCGCGGAACAGCGCCTCGCTCGCGTAGATGTTGCCCACCCCGGCAAGACGCTTCTGGTCGAGTAGGACGTTCTTGATCGGCGCGCGAAGCGGGGCCAGGACCGCTCGAAATCCTGCCACGGTAAAGCCGTTCTCTAGCGGTTCCGGTCCAAGTCGGTTCTCGACAGCCAGCCACTCGCTTGGCCTGAGAAGATCGAAGCCACCCAGCCGGCGTACATCGTCATAGAACAAGGTCTGGCCGTCATCGAGCCGGAGGTCGAGGCCAGGGTGGCGAAAGTCGTCGGTGTCGGGACGCGTCGGTCCGATCGCGAACTGGCCGCTCATGCGAAGCTGAACGCGCATGATGCGCGCGGGCGGCCCTTGGTGGGAGGCATCGTCGTGAAGAGGGAAGAGGAGGTACTTGGCTCGTCGCGCCACCGTGCCAAAATAACGGCCACGCACGTTTCGCTGAAACGTCTGCCGCGACGACCCACCCAACACCAGATCGTCGTGGTATACTCGAACCCGCTCGATCCGTCGTCCCAACAACGGGGCGGCCAGGTCTCGGCGAATCGTTTCGACTTCGGGTAGCTCCGGCATGATAGGGGCGGCCGCTAGGCGTTGAACACGCCTCCGGTCGCGATGAGCTCCGCTTCCGCGGCGCTCAGGCGCTCCGGGGCGAGCTCGTGCCAGCCGATGTCCGTCCGGAAATGGGCCCCCTCGAACTCGATGCGATGTGCGGCGTCGCGGCTTCTTCTCGCCGCTTCATCGAGGGTGGTCCCGAACCCGGTGACGCCCAAGACCCGACCACCTGCCGTATGGATACCGCCGTCCGATGAGGCGGTCCCGGCGTGAAAGACCTGGACTTCTTCCGGATCGAACTCGGGCAGCGTGATGAGCCTTCCTTGGTCCGACGTTTCCGGATACCCCGCGCTGGCCATGACCGTCACCAGCGCGGCTCCCGCCCGCGTCACTGGCTCCCAGCCCGCCAACGACTCGCCTCGGGCCACGCGAAGCATGGGCTCGAGCAGGTTCGATTGGGTCATGGGGAGCACGACCTGTGTTTCCGGATCGCCGAGACGGCAGTTGAATTCCACGACCCGCGGTCCGGTCTCGGTGAGCATCACGCCCACGTAGAGGAATCCCCGATAGGGCGAACCGAGCGCGGCCATGGCGTCGAGAACCGGCTGCGCGATCTCGACCCGGATGCGTTCTAGGAACGCCGGATCGGCGGGCGAGGCGGGGGCGTAGGCTCCCATGCCCCCCGTGTTGAGCCCGACATCCCCCTCGCCCGCGCGCTTGTAGTCGCGAGACGTCGTCAACGGGACGGCGTTCGTTCCATCCGCGAGAAAGAACACGGAGATCTCAATCCCGTGCATGAACTCTTCAACGACCACCTCGGCTCCGGCCGAACCGAATTTGGCTTCGATCATCATCGCTCGGATGGCGGCGCGCGCCTGCCCGCGAGTCTCGCATACGACCGCACCCTTTCCAGCGGCGAGCCCGGACGCTTTCACGACCAACGGTTCGGTATGAACCGAGACATAGTCGAGCGCGGCCGACGCGTCATCGAATATCTCGTAGTCCGCGGTCGGTACGCCCCGTTCGCGCATGAGCGCTTTGGCGAATGCCTTGGATGCTTCGAGCCGAGCGCCCGCGGCCTTGGGTCCGAACACCGGGAGTCCGAGCGATTCGAACCGATCGGCAATTCCGTCGGCGAGGGGGGCTTCGGGCCCGACGATCGTGAGGTCCATGCGTTCGGCATGGGCGAACTCGGCGAGACCGTCCACGTCGCCGGATTTGATCGGAACCCGAGTCGCCGCCGGCACCATCCCGGGGTTACCGGGGGCCGCGTACAACGCAGCGTCGGGGGCGTCGCGCCGCAGCTGCTCGACGAAGGCGTGCTCGCGCCCTCCGCTTCCAACGATGAGTACCTTCACGGGCGCAGGATGTCGGGCTGTCCCGCGCGCCGCAACGGTCTGAGGCCGGTTCGGCGCGCGCTAGCCTTTCTTCGCTTTGAACGCGTCCGTTACCTTCGATCGGAGCCGGTCGACGGCGGCATCGACTTCGTCGAAGATCTCCCGTGCGCCCTCTTTGTACCCGCGCATCGCTTCTTTGACGTCCTGACGGTAGGGGCGGTCGTCTTTCTCGTCGCGGCGCTGGTATTCGCCAGCCAGGATGCGCTCATACTCACCACTGTCGATCCACTCGCGCAGATCGGCCACGCGGATGACCGCGAACGGGTGGGTCTGTCCCAGGATGTTGAGAACCTTGTAGACCGCGTCCAGCAAGTCACCGCCCTGGCGATACTCCTCGGACTGGGCAAGGAACTCATCGAGGTCGAGCGTCTCGCCGCGCATCCCACCTGCAAGCTGCATCAGCGATGACATGGCGATTTGGGGGTCCTGAATCGCCAAGAGACCTGCACGATCCGACGACAGCTCGCTCTTCCGATACCACTCCATGAGCGCCATGAGGATGGGCCTGAGCGCGAGACCAGCGAGCGTGTAGCGGAGGATTACGAGATTGAGGATCAGGATGAGCAGGGTCCGATAAAGGACGTGCCCGCTCAGAATGTGACCGACCTCGTGACCGAGGACCGCCTCCACTTCGTCCGGCGAGAGAACTTCGAGCATGGAAGAATTGAGCACGATAAACGGCTCACCCAATCCTACGGCCCCGGCGTTTACGATCGGGGTTTGTGAGACGTAGACTTCGGGGGGTTTCTCGACATCGAGTATCGAGCACACCCGCATCAGTCGATCATGGATCCAGCCATATTGCTTCGGCGATACGCGTACTGCGTTCGCTTTGAAGGCGAGGCGAAGCGCCCGCTCCCCAAAGAGCCCGAAGACTTTTCGCAGCGCGAGGTCGAACCCCGGAATCTTTCTTAGCGCGTTGAGCGCCGCGCGATCCGCGGGGTGTTCCCACGCGACCGCACTGATCTGGGTCAATACTCGGCGCTGAACACCATTGTCGTCTGCCATGTCGAATCTCTCGCTTCGCGAGCTAAGGTCGTCTTCGCCTGCGCGGGTTCCGTGCTGTGTCTACGTCCATGCGCGCGGGACTGTTTCAGGGAATGTCTAGAAGCCCGGGCACGCATGACCGACGGGTACCGGCGACCCGACCCCATCTCCATCGTTGGGACTCGTCGATGTAGCCACTGCTATACCTTTATACCTTCCTCCCCCGCCTCGGATCTGGAGTCGTGGCGCCGGTACGCGGCCCGTCGTACTTCTTCTTCAACAGGCTTCTAGAGTTTCTCGAGCGCTGAGCGGATGTCCGCGACGAGATCCTCGATATCTTCTACCCCAACGGAGAGACGTACGAGACCCGGGGTGAGCCCGATCTCTTTCTTTTTCTCTTCGGGTACCGATCCATGCGTCATGGAACTGGGGATCGAGACGAGGCTTTCAACGCCTCCGAGGCTTTCGGCCAGTTGGAACAATTCGGTCAAACCGGCGAAGCGGTTGGCTCTCTCCTCAGACCCGAGGTCGAAGCTCACCATCGAACCGAACCCGTTCATTTGCCTTTTGGCCAGCTCATGCTGCGGGTGGTGCGCCAACCCCGGATAGCGAACGTCCCCGACGTCGGCGTGTTCGTCGAGAAGCTCCGCGATCCGGGCCGCGTTCGAGCAATGCGCGGGCATACGGAGGTGGAGCGTTTTGGTGCCTCGCAGAACCAGCCAGCAGTCGAACGGTCCCGGTACGGCTCCGGTCGTCTTTTGTTGGAAGCGAAACGCTTCCGCGAGTTCGTCGGAATTGGTCATCAGCGCGCCGCCGATCATGTCGCTGTGGCCATTCAGGAATTTCGTCGTCGAATGCATCACCACGTCTGCCCCGAGGTCCAGCGGTCGCTGGAGGTAGGGGGTCGCGAACGTGTTATCGACGGAAAAGAGCGCGCCCGCGTCGTGCGCGATCTGTGCGCAGGCTTCGATGTCGGTGATCGTGATCATCGGATTGCTTGGCGTCTCGACATGGACCAACCGAGTCTCGTCTCGCAACGCGTTCTTGATCGCCTCCGGGTCGGTGGTGTCGACGAAGTCGAATTCCACGCCAAATCGTGCCCAAACGTGGCGGAGCTGTCGGTCGAGCCCACCGTAGACGTCCGCCCCGCAAATGAGGTGGTCGCCGGCGTTGAGCGCCGTCTTGAACAGCGTGTCCATGGCAGCCAGCCCTGCCGAAAACGCCGCCGCGTGTTTCCCGTTTTCTAGCGCCGCGAGGTTGCCCTGCAGCGCTTCCCTGGTCGGGTTCTTTACGCGAGCGTAGTCGTACCCATCGCGTGGGGAACCGACGGCATCTTGGACGTAGGTAGAGGTTTGGAAGATGGGCGTCATGATCGCGCCCGTGGTGGGATCCGGCCGTTGACCCGCGTGCACCGCACGGGTCCCAAAACGCTTATTCGAGTGATTCACGCGGAATGTTTCTCCATGGAGGATTGAGTCGCACACCGAGAAGATATTCCCGGACTCGGAAGTGTGCGACCAGCGGATCCGGTTGACACCCCTGTGATCGGATCGGGCAGTCTGGGGTGTGCCAAACCAAGATCCTCACCGCCTCTACGTCCACCTCGCGTGGTCGACGCTCGCTCGAGTCCCCGCCCTCGAGCCGGGTCGTCGGGCCGCGATCGAGACACACCTTCTCGCGAGTTGTCGTTGGTTTGGCACCGACCCGATCGAGGTATGTGCGCTACCGGACCGCGTTCACCTCCTGGTACGACTCCCGGCGGTCCTGAGCGTCCAGGAACTCGCGATCCGGGTTCGAAGCGACGTCGAACGCATGTTGGCTGAAAGCGGGCGAGTCGTTCGCTGGGCCCCGGGGTTCGCGGCGATGTCCGTCGCCCCGGGCGAAGTGCGTCGAATCCGGAAACGGATCGCGAGCCTGGAGTGGCACGTGAACGGATCGCGACGCCCCAAAGCGCCGTCAGGGCCAAATCAAACCCGCCATCCCAGCAGGTCCAGGCCCGGTCGGTAGTTACGGCACAGTGGGTGCAGGGTAGACCGCCGCGTAGAAACAGAAACCCATCGAGCAGGGAGAAGCGCGGGTGTCCGAATCACTCATCGTCTCCGCCTCCGGGATCCGAGGCGTGGTGGGGGAGGGACTAACCCCTGAGGTCGCCGCGAGATACGGGGCGGCCTTCGCGGCGCACATCAGATCGGTCGGCGGCGATCGCGGGTATATCGCGATCGGGCGCGATAGCCGCACCTCGGGCGCACTGCTCTTAGATGCCGTCTGCGCCGGGATTCGCGCCGTCGGTCTCGATGTGCGCGACCTGGGGATCGTCGCGACCCCGACCGGGCTGCTCGCGGTCGAGGATGCCGATGACGCGGTCGGAGGGTTGCTGGTCACCGCTTCGCACAACCCCGCCGAATGGAACGGACTGAAGCTGGTCGCCGCCGAGGGTCGTTTTCTCACGCCGGAGGCGGGGCTCGATGTGCAGCGCCGGTTTGGCGAGACCATCGAGTACGTGAGTTGGGATCGCGTCGGGGGTCGTTCAACCCTAGAAGGCGCCAACGAAGCTCACATCGAGCGGATCCTCGCCCTCCCGATTATCGACGTGGATCGAATCGCGGCGCGTGGCTTCCGCGTGGCGCTCGACTGTGTCCGCGGCGCCGGAGGCTTGATCGTACCCGAACTCCTCGACCGTCTGGGTTGCGAGGTGATCGGGCTAGATCTCGAGGCCGACGGCCGCTTCCCCCGCGCCCCCGAGCCCGTCCCGGAGAATCTCGGCGGTCTCTGCGACCTGGTCACGAGCTCCGAGGCGCACGTCGGGTTTGCGGTCGACCCCGACGTGGACCGGCTCGCGCTGGTGGATGAGCGAGGTCGCGCCGTCGGAGAGGATTGGACGCTCACGCTTTGCGCCGAACTGGTCGCGACACACCAACCTGGTCCCGTCGTTACAAATCTCTCTTCGAGTCGATCCATTGAGGACGCGGCAAACCGGGTCGGTGTACCCTTCCACCTCGCTCCGGTGGGTGAGGCTCGGGTCGTTGGCAGAATGCTCGAACTCGAGGCGACGATCGGTGGGGAAGGCAATGGTGGTGTCATCTATCCTGCGCTGCATCTGACGCGAGACGCCCCGTTGGCGGCGGCGTTGATCTTGCAACTCCTGGCGGAGCGCGGAGCTGCGCTCGGGGCCCTCGTTGACGAACGACCGTCGTATCGGATCGTCAAGCGCAAGATCCCACGGGGGGGACTCGCAGTGTCGGATGTGATCCAAAGGATCATCGAATCTGCTCCGCAGGACGCAAAGCAGGACCACCAGGACGGCATCAGGCTGGATTGGCCCGACGGATCTTGGGTCCATGTTCGGCCGTCTGGGACCGAACCGATCCTCCGCATTGTCGCGGAGGCGCAACATGAGATAGGTGCGTGCGCGCGAGCCGATTGGGTTGAGGCGCACGTTCGCCAGTAGAGGCGCAATAAAACATGTGTGGAATTGTCGGGTATGTGGGGAAGGCTGAGGCAGCTCCTCTTCTTATGGAGGGGCTGCGTCGTCTGGAGTATCGGGGCTATGACTCGGCCGGCGTCGCCATCCAAAACGGGGCCGGCCTCGACATCCGAAAAGCCGCGGGGAAGATCGCCAACTTGGAGCGGCTGCTCGCCGAGTCACCCCCGAAAGGGACCACGGGGATCGCCCACACGCGTTGGGCTACCCACGGCGCGCCCACACAGGTCAACGCGCACCCTCATACGAGCTGTGACGGTGATATCGCCCTCGTCCACAACGGGATCATCGAGAACTACGCCGTCCTCCGTACGAAGCTCACCGAACTCGGTCACGAATTCTCGACCGAAACGGACACCGAAGTGCTGACGCACCTCGTGGGAGAGTGTTTCGAGGGCAACCTCGAACAGGCCGTCGCGGCCGCATTGACCCAGGTCGAAGGCACCTTTGGCATCGCGGTCGTGAGTTCGAAGGACGTGGGCAAGATCGTGGTCGCTCGACGGTCCGCCCCTCTTCTGATCGGCGTGGGAGAAAACGGCGACATGGCCACCTGGGTGGCTTCCGACGTGGCCGCCATTTTGGGCCACACCCGACAGGTCATCTACCTGGACGATGATGAAATCGCGGTACTCGGAGACGGGACCTACAAGACCCTCGATCTGAAGAACATCAACGAGCCGGGTGGTTGGACGCCCATCGAGAAAGAGATCAGCCACGTCGATTGGGATCTCGAAAGCATTGAAAAGGCTGGGTATCCGCACTTCATGCTCAAGGAGATTCACGAGCAGCCGAACACGGTGCGCGACGCGACGCGCGGTCGACTCATCGAGGAGGAGGGCACAGCACGGCTCGGCGGTCTCGATCAGTTGGAACACGAGATCGACAAAGCGGAGCGGATTATCCTCACCGCGTGCGGTACGAGCTGGCATTCGGCCCTGGTCGCCGAGTACGTGATCGAGGACATCGCTCGGATCCCCGTCGAGGTCGAGTACGCTTCCGAGTTTCGCTATCGGAACCCCCTGATCCCGCCGAATACGCTCGTCGGCGGGATTTCTCAGTCGGGCGAAACGGCCGATACATTGGCTGCGATTCGAGAGGCTAAGCGCTTGGGAGCTACCACGTTCGGGATTGTGAACGTGGTTGGCTCAACGATCGCTCGCGAGACCGACGCGGGCGTCTACGCCCATGCTGGCCCCGAGATCGGCGTCGCGTCGACCAAAGCCTTTGTCGCACAGGTCACGGCGCTGACGCTGTTCGGTTTGATGATGGGGAGGCGACGCGGGTTGAGCCTCGAGCGAGGTCAGGAAATCGTCCGTGCTCTTCGCGCGCTGCCGGGACTGATTGAGCAGGTGCTCGCGACCGAAGAGGACATCAAGCGGATCGCAAAGGACTTTCAGTCGGCGGCCAACTTCCTCTATCTCGGTCGGGGAGCGAATTTTCCGATCGCGCTCGAAGGAGCCCTGAAGCTAAAAGAGATCAGCTATATCCACGCCGAAGGGTATCCTGCGGCGGAGATGAAGCATGGTCCGATCGCCCTCATCGACGCGGAGATGCCGGTCGTTTTCATCGCCCCGAACGATGCGGTCTACTCGAAGGTCGTGCTCAATATCGAGGAAGTGAAGACGCGGGGCGGCCGAGTGATCGCGCTCGTGACCAACGGCGATAAAGGGCTCGACGACAAGGTCGACTACCTGATCCGGGTCCCGAAGACACTCGAGCTACTGCAACCCATCCTCAACGCCGTTCCGCTCCAACTGCTGGCCTACCACATCGCGGTCATGCGTGGATGCGACGTCGATCAGCCCCGGAACTTGGCCAAGAGCGTAACCGTCGAGTAACGCCCGCCCGGTCGGCGCTCCGACGCCCCTCTCGCGATAACCCGAGGCGCGACCGTCGCATTCTGATCCGTCCCGCCGTTAAAGGGGTACCAGTCCCAAACAGCGCACACTATCTTGCGTGCGCGGGTCTAATAGGTCGCGGTTGCTGGGCAGACCACGAATCGGAGTCGGGTTATGGCGAGCGAATACCTCCAGTCCGTGCGGGAGCAAGTCGCGAGGTACGCCGGGACGCTACGTGACGTGATCGTGCTCGCCCCCGTCTACGGCCTACTGATGTTCACCCTGATGAAGGACCCGAGGCTCACGCAGGAGCAGCGGCTTTGGGTGGACGCCGCGATCGCGTATCTGGTTAGTCCGGACGACGTGATCCCCGAGAATGTTGTCGGCCCGTATGGATATTTGGACGACGTGTTTTGTTGCGCTTTCGTCGCCCAGAGAATCGGAGAGGAGCTTGGCTGGGATGTGGTTGAAGAGCATTGGACCGGTGACCAAAGCGTTCTCGAGGTCTCGCGCCGCGTCCTGGCGCGCGAGCAAGAGATGCTCGGCGACGTGGGAGATGACATCCTCCGCTTCGCCGGACTGCTCGACCCACGGCAAGAGCCCGAGCCTGCCCTTACCGCGGTCGCGTTCCACGGCGTTTGAGAAGCGCCTGCTGGCGCCGCTGGCGATCTTCCTGACGGCGAGCGCTGCTACCCTTTTGCCCGCCCAGCCTTTAGCCGGTCAATACCGGCTGGTCGCGCCCTCGGGCGCCGTCATCGAGTTCGAGCCCGAGCGCCTGTTGGCTTTCCGTGATCGTTCCGACTCGCTCCGCACGGACCTGAACGAGGATCCGGAGGTGCTTTACTACACCGATTTCGGACGGAACCTCACGCCCGAAGATGGGGAAGACGCGCTGCCCTGGAACGCGATCGAGGTCGTAACGGACTCGCTCGTCGCGCTCGTCTTGCCAGGCAACCTGCGAGAAGGACAGCGCGCGTACATCAGCTACGCGGTCCTCCGAATGGACGCGGTGCGCAAGGATCCCGATGTCTCGTGTAGCGAGCTGGCCGAGCGCGAACTGTTCGCGGTGCACGGGTTCGTCGACGGCTGGATCGCGGCTCGAACCCTGTTCGGAGGTCCCGCGTACGAACCGTTGGATGAGTTGGCGTTCGCGCGCGAGGCCGGCGTTTTGGCGGGATTGGTCGCGGAACGTTCCGATCGCCAGCTGTCGGGGTGCCTGGGCGTTTGGCGCGACGAAAATGCGGCGTTGGTGGACGCCTATCGAAGTTGGCGGACCGAACGATACTTGGGCGGATGACCCTCCGGTTCCACAATTCTCTGACGCGACGGCTCGAGCCATTCGAGCCGATTGAGCCCGGGCGCGTCCGCATGTATACCTGCGGCCCGACCGTCTACGACCGGGCGCACGTAGGGAACTTTCGCGCCTTCCTCTGGGAGGACCTCCTCCGCCGCTATCTGAAGTGGAAGGGATTCGAGGTCGATCAGGTGATGAACCTGACGGACGTCGATGACCGGACGATCGCCGCGGCTCGCGAGCGGGGGATGACACTGGCCGAGGTCACCGAACCCGTCATCGGGATGTTTGTCGAGGACTGGGACACGCTGGGACTCGAAGCCGTCGAGCACAGCCCCCGCGCGACCGAGCACGTAGGGGGAATGATCGCGTTGATCCAGAAGCTTCTGGATCGGGGTCTCGCGTATGAAGCGGACGGTTCCATCTACTTCGCCATCGGTAAGTTCCCGGGCTACGGGCGTCTCGCCAACCTCGATCCAGCCGAACTCGTCTCCGCCCAACGGGCCGCCGGCGACGAAGAATATGACAAGGACGACGCGCGCGACTTCGTGCTCTGGAAGGGAGGAGAGCGGGAAGAAGGCGATGTCGCCGTGTGGGATTCGCCCTGGGGTCAGGGCCGGCCGGGGTGGCACCTGGAGTGCTCCGCGATGGCGATGGAGTATCTCGGGGACACGCTCGATATCCATACGGGCGGGGTCGACAACCTCTTTCCGCACCACACGAACGAGATCGCTCAATCCGAGGGCGCGACCGGGCAGACCTTCTCCAACAACTGGTTACACGCGGCGCATCTGCTCGTGGAAGGGCAGAAGATGTCGAAGTCGCTCGGCAACTGTTATACGATCCCCGAGCTCGTCGAGAAGGGCCATCAGCCCTCTTCGATCCGCTACTTGTTGCTTAGCGGGCACTATCGGTCGCAGCTCAACTTCAAGTTCGATGGTCTGGTGAACGCCGCCCATGCGGTCGGCCGTATCCATGAGTTTCGACGACGAGTTCAAGCGGTAGAGGAGAGCTCGACCTGGTCGGAGGGCCCCTTGGCGGCCTTGGCCAAAGAGGCGAGGGTCCGATTCGAAGAGGCCATGGACAACGATCTCAACGTCAGCGACGCGCTCGCTGCGGTGTTCAATCTGGTCCGAGAGGGAAACCATCAACTCGACCGGGTCCCGCTCGACGCGGGTGGCGTCGACAACGTGCTTGCGTTTCTGGCCGATTTCGAAGCCGTCTTCGGGGTGCTCAGTCTTCGGGACCGAGAGGGCGCGGGGCCCGACGAGGGCCTCGTGGCCTGGGCGATCGAGCGTCTGGCAGCCCGAGATCTGGCCAGAGCCAACCGCGATTTCGGGCAAGCGGATGCGATTCGAGACGAGATGGCCGCGAAAGACGTGGTGGTCGAGGACTTGGCCGACGTCACCCGCCTCCGTCTAGGCGCCCAAACGGTGGTGGTCCCCAAGCCCGCGAAATGACCCGGCGGGCGGTCGTTACGACGAGGTTTCCGCGGGTTGACGCCCCCCACAAGCGCAGATACGTTAGAAAACTGTTTATGGAAGGGTTGCTGGCGTAGCTCAACCGGTAGAGCGTCGGATTTGTAATCCGGAGGTTGTGGGTTCGAGTCCCACCGCCAGCTCGGTAGAGTCGGCCTTATGGGAGTCGCCCCGAGACAAACGGTAAAGCCTAGCTGTCGGACGTCGGGGACCGGCGGTGGGGTACCGAAGCGGCCAAACGGGGCAGACTGTAAATCTGCTGGCTTATGCCTTCGGAGGTTCGAATCCTCCCCCCACCATTTGTGGTTCGCCGCGACCCTGGAGTCGCGGCCCAACACACGCGAGACCCTGGGACCGGTGATCCGGTCCACGCAATGAACCAATGTCGAATCAGGAGAAGCAAGGGTGGGGAAGCAAAAGTTCGAGCGAAATAAGCCGCATGTAAACGTGGGAACGATTGGCCACGTGGACCATGGAAAGACGACGTTGACGGCGGCGATCACGGAGGTACAGGCGGCGAAGGGACTGGGCGAGTTCATCCCGTTCGACCAGATCGACAAGGCTCCAGAGGAGCGCGAGCGCGGGATTACGATCGCGACGGCTCACGTGGAGTACGAGTCGGCGGAGCGACATTACGCGCACGTGGACTGCCCTGGTCACGCGGATTATGTGAAGAACA
>JAJCZV010000027.1 GCA_029262175.1 Gemmatimonadota bacterium | reverse complement strand
GGCGGAGGGCGGCCCATTCGCCTACGTGCTCGACCCCGGCGCCTCGCACGACCCGAGCGCCGTTTTCGAGTTCATGGAGTTGATGTCGAAGTCCGGGATCGAGTTCGTTCGATCATCCGAGGAGTTTACGGCCGGCGGTCGCTCGTTCCCGGCCGGCTCCTACGTGATTCCGCCTCAGGCTTTTCGGCCTTATGTGGTCGACTTGATGGAAGCGAAGACCTATCCCGACCGTCGTCAGTACCCCGGCGGACCGCCCGAACCCCCGTATGACATGACCGGCTACGAACTGCGCTTTCAGATGGGGCTCGAGGTGGCCAGCGTGCGCGAGCCCTTCGGTTTGCCGGCGGGGGCCTGGGGAGACGTCGCGGTGGCCCCGGGAGAGATCCGCGGGGAGGGCGAAGCGGGTTTTCTCGTCCACGGAAACTCGAACTGGGTCTATCGAGCGCTGCGCGCGCACGCCCCGGGACAAGACTGGTCGCGGACCACACGCTCAATCGCGACACCGAGCGGCGACGTGCCACCGGGCGCGTTCTGGCTCCCCTCTCTCGGCTCTGCGGCCGCACGGGCCATGTCGGACGAGTTCGGGCTCACACTGACCGCGCTCTCTGAGCGCCCTCCCTCCCCATCGACCGCGTCGGCTCGGGTGCCCCGAATCGCCATCTATCGCTCGTATCAGGCTGCGATGCCGGAGGGGTGGACGCGATGGGTACTCGATAGCTATGGCCTCGAGTGGGAGAACGTTTGGGACACATCGGTCAAAGCGGGCGATCTCTCGAACTACGACGTGCTGATCATTCCGTCCCAGGGCGCGCGAGCGATCGCGGCCGGACATTCACCAGACGCCATGCCGGCTGCCTACGCCGGCGGGCTCGGCGCCGAAGGTGCGGCGGCGTTGAAGGCGTTCGTCGACTCGGGTGGTCGGATCGTCGCGTTCGATCAAGCCGTGGACTACGCGATCGAGACGTTCGACCTGCCGTTCCGCAATCGCGCGAGCGGCTTGTCATCGCAGGAGTTCTTTATCCCCGGATCCATCATCCGTCTCGAAGTCGATCCGGGCCACCCGCTCGGGTACGGGATGTCGGAAGATGCCGTAAGCCTGTTCGCGCGTAGCCAGGTCCTCGAACGAACCGGTACGTTGAGCGATGCCACGACGCCCGTCTGCTACGCATCTTCGGACTACTTGGTCAGTGGGTGGACGCTCGGCGGCGACGAAGTCCTAGCGGGGCGAACCGCGGCGGCGCAGGTACAGGTTGGGGCCGGGACCGTCGTTTTGTTCGCGTTTACGCCGCATTTCCGCGGGCAGCCGAGAAACACGTTCAAGCTTCTCTTCAATGCCCTGGTCGGAAGTACGATGGACGTGCCGTCGGGCGCGTCGGGACTCAACTGCTCGTAGCGCCCACTGCTCGTTGCGCCCTCGTCAAAACCTCACGATGCGGAGCACGTGGTCGTCGCCTTCGCGGGGATCGCCAAGCTGGTCCCGATTGCTCGTGGTGACGTACAGGTAGCCATCGGGGCCCATGACGACATCACGCAGCCGCCCGAGTCGGTCGTCGATCACCCACTCGAGACCCGTCACCTCGTTGTCCTGGCCGATCCGAGCGATCATCAGCGAGCCCGCGCCCAGCATCGTAAATGCCAAGTCACCTTCGAAGCCCGGATAGCGCTCACCGGTGATGAACGCCGCACCCGCCGGGGGGATGTCGCGTAGATGGAAGACCGGCCTTTCGAACTCGTCGCGCTGGGCCTCGGCCCGCACGATGGGCCAGCCGTAATTCCCACCACCGATGATGCGATTCAGCTCGTTGTAGTCGCTGGTGCCATGCTCGGGAGACCAGAGCTGTCCGGTGCCGGGCTGCCAAGCGATCCCCTGGGGGTTTCGGTGCCCCAGACTCCAGACCAGCGAACCGGGAAACGGATTGTCGGCCGGAACGCTTCCGTTCGGTTGCATCCGCAACACCTTGCCGCCCAGCGACTCCAGGTCCTGCGGTCGCGTCTCGTCGATCCCGTCGCCCGTCGTCGCGTAAAGCATCCCATCGGGCCCGAACCCCAGTCGGCAGCCGTTGTGAAAACGCTCCCCAGGGAGCGCATCGACGAGTGTCGTCGCCTCGGTGCCATGGCCGGAGCTGTCGCGAAGCCGGATGATCCGGTTGAGGATCCCACCCCCGCGGGACGCATAGCTGTGGCATGCGTAGAGGTACCCGTTTGACTCGAACGCGGGGTCGACGGCCAACCCCATCAGACCCGCCTCACTCCCTTCGGGCGAAGTGACCTGCAACGTCACCCAGGGCTCGCGTCGAAGGGCGCCTTCCTCCACGACACGAATCCGGCCCGGTCGCTCGGCGATGAACAGGCGACCATCGGGCGCAAAGGCGATCGACCAGGGGACTTCGAGCCCGTCCGCGACGACTTCGACAACGGGGTCCCCCGTCTGGGCAGAACCCGGCCCGGAGGTGACGGCCACCGCGAACATCGCGACTAACAGGGGACACGCGCGGCGGTGGCGTTTTATCACGTCGTTTAGTCTCCGGGAATAAGCGGTTGGTGTCGTGAACTGGTGCTACTCACGAAGCCCGGTCGGGGTGCCATCGGATGCATCGGATCGATGCGCCGACATGGGTTCGGTGTCCGGATCCGGCCAGCGCGCCGTTCGAACACCTATTTCCCGAGACTCTCGATGCGCACCACACCTTGACCCACATCGGTTTCCCCCGTCGCCTTGTTCTCGACGCGAGCCTGGACGCCAAAGGAATAGAACTCTCCCTCAGTCCATTCCTGGATCGCAGCTCCGCGCTTTTCCCACTTCCGGGTGACGCTGAGCGAGTAGCAGCCGGCGGGTTCGACGTCGAGCGGCTCCCAATCGCCCTCGTACCCACCCGACAGGGTCACGGTCAGGACCCCGCCGATCGCCGAACAAACTCGAAAGTTGTCGAGCTCGAGCCCCGTAACCGGTGTGCCGTCGTCCGCACGGGAGACGGATACAAACAGCTGTAGGTGCCAGACCAGGTCCGACGTACTGTACTCTCGCGAAACCGCTTCGACCACCAGGCGCGCCATGCGTTTCTCCCATCGTTGGAGTGGGCCGAGACCGCCGCTGGGGCGTCCGGCACCCATCTCCACGCGATCGAAGTGAGATTGGGCTCATCCATGGCTACCAGAGGCCTGGGATCAATCGGAACCGAGTCCGCGAGGCGTATTCCGCATAGCCGGGGAGTTCAGCCTGGAGCGTGCGATCCTCCAAAGCCGTCCTGACCACGAACGTCACCACGGCAATGACAGCTGGCACCATCGCCCAGGTCGACATCAACAAGAGTGGCGTCGATAGCATCCAGAGCGAAAACCCGACATAGCCCGGGTGACGCACGTAACGGTAGGGTCCAGCTTCGATCACATGGTGGCCGTGCTCGGATTGAATCCGCACCACCTTCTCGAAGAACGGGTTTACCGCCATCCCCCAGGTGACCAGAGCCCATCCGAGCACGAAGAGGATGGCGCCCGACAACCACCTCGGGCCGGGCCGACCGGACGCCCAGTTCCCGGCATCGACTCCAGCGACGACGAACACGGCGACCATCGCCACCACCAGGGGCACCATCAAGACCATGTCCCAGGTCTTCCACCCTTTGCCGGCCGACATACGCCGCCTTATGAGGACGGGGTTCCAAATCAATGTGGCTGCCACGTTGACGACGACCGTGGCGAACGCTAGCCGCAGGTACATCGGTCCCAACGGCCATTCCAAAGGAGCGATCGACGCGAGCACAGCCAGGACCACGACGCCGATGGTCGCCGCGGCGATGACCAGGACCAGCTGGGCGGATTTCAACGCACCCTCCAACGTAGAAAGCTCAAGGGCAACTCCGATGCTCGACGATTCTCAGACGGATCGTCAGTTTGGCGGGAGGACGCCCAGCTTCTCCAGAACGTCGCGGGTTACCGTCAGCCTTGCAGGGCCGAACGTCTCACCTGGGTGCTGCGTCTCCAGCGCCGTAGCAAACAAATGAACTCGCGACTGATCCTCGACCCAGCCCACCCACCACCCGACGTTCTCGTCGTTCGGCAGTTGGGCCCAGCCGGTCTTTGCGCGAAGCTCGTAACCCGGCGTTCGCTCGCTGAGCATCATCTCCTTCACCACCGTCATGCTCTGTGCAGAGAAGGGTAGATCACCGCGGTAGAGCCGCGAGAGAAACGCGATCTGCTCTCGGGGGGAGATTCTCAGACCTCCGACCAACCAGAACCGGTCGATGCCGCCGGAGATATCGCGATTCCCGTAGTCGACGGCGTCGACGTAATGCTGCATCCGTTCGGGCCCGATTCGACGAGCGATTTCCTGAAAGTGCGGCACGGCCGAGAGGCGAAACGCGGTCGTAAGGTCCAAATCCTTGTTCAGCTCTGTGCGCCGGCGCTCTGTACCGTCCCATTCGATGACGGTCTCACCATCGGTGACCACGCCGGTTTCGAGCGCGATCAAGGAGTTGAGGATTTTGAATGTCGATGCGGGGGCGAGCCGGAGATCGACGCGCTCCGCGTAGCCGGCGTGGTAGCGGTTTTCGGTGTGATCGTAGACGAGGATGGACCCCGTAAAGCCGGTCGCATCGATGAGCGCACGCGCGGTCTGCGATTCGACCACGGGAGCCTGGGCCGCGGCGAGCTGCGGCCCGACTCCAATGTGCGAGGCGGTTTCGACGGTGAGGTTGGACCCCGCGACAACGAGGAGCGCGGCGAGGCGCGGGCTTCTCATGTCGCACTCCCCAGACTTCTCACGAAGAAGGCGCTGTGCGGATCGGGCTGTTCGTCACCAAGCGGACCGGCACGACGGGAATCTGCACCGTGGATTTGCCGCTCTGGTTCGGGCCCGAGGGGTTGGTCCGCATGGCGCCGCGCGGTTTCGGAGTCAATTGCTGGCGATCGAATGAGGGTCGGGCAATGACCGGGGTGGGAGTCGAACCCACGACCTACTGATTAAAAGTCAGTTGCTCTGCCAGCTGAGCTACCCGGTCCGGCGCTGGTCAGCCGGAGACTGACCGCGCGGAAGGTAAAGCTAACACGGTCGCTCCGCCTGTCCAGAAACCCGGAATCAGAACTGCAGCAGGTAGGACGCCTTAATGAAGAACTGATGGGCGTCGCCGCGCAGATCGTCGACGCGCCCGATCCGTCGGTCTCCGCCGGGTTGATCGATGAGTTCAATGTTCTGGCCGTTCGCATTGACCCCGGCATATACCGCCGTCCACGGATTCAGGCGATAGGTGATGAGCAAGTCGGCGTTCAGGTTCTTGCGGGTCTCCAGGGACGTCAGAAGAGGGTCGGTCGATGTGTGGTCGTATTGGAGAATCGCCCGGACCGACAGCTCGCGGGTGAACTGCCAGTTCCACCGAGTCCGAAGGATTCGATCGGAGAACACGCGACGCCCCGTCACCGGTTCGTCCAGCCCGGTCCAGAGCACGGTGTTGTCGATCCGGAGCTGGGTCGAGGGGCGCAGACTCAGACCGAGGTTGAGCTGACGCCAATCAGCCTCCGAGGGCTCTTGTCCGACGATGGGACTCAAGTTGATTTGATTCCCGAAACGAAGGTTGCCACTGAGCTGTAGCCAACCGAAGTAGCTCGTGCCGAACTCGATGTCCCAGAAGCTCACATCCAAGGCCCGGAGTTCCGTCAAGGATGGATGGTCCTCCGGCCCTAGCCGGTCGGTGGCGACGCGGTAGTTCACTTCCAGGTTCGTGCCACCGGTGAAGCTCCACTCGAGGCTGGCTTCCGTGATTTCATCGAGCAAGTTCCCGGCGTGATCCCACAGTCGGACGATGAAAACCTCGGGTCCCCATGAGATCAAAGTCTTCTGAGGGCGGAAGAAGTAGGATGCGAAGTGACTCATCCGACGTTGATCGGTGCGCGGAACAAACCCGGCGCGGGCTTCGAAATCAGGGCCGATGTCGGTGTAGTTTCCGAAGTAGGTGAATTGGCGCCCGGAACGCGAGAGCGACGCGGAAGCCGCGGATCCGGTCCGAGTTTCTTCGCCCGCATCGCGCGTTCGGCTGCCGACCAACTGGCCCGTCGCGCTCCAATGGTCGTCGAGTCTAACGCGCGCGTCGACGCCACTCACACGATTGTGCCCGTCGGCGAATTGGCGGCTGGCGTAGATCACCCCGAGCCGGGAGAAGTCTCCGAGGTCGCGGCTGAGCCGGGCCACCGTGAATCCGGCACGGGCTCCTTCTAGTTGGCTTCCGGGTGGCGCGAGTCTGCCCGGGGCTTGGTCGTCGATCGCGAGCGCTCCGAGCGACCAGCCGCCCGCCTTCCCGGTGAAACGAGCGCCAAATTGCGGATCGGCGATTCGTCGCGTAAAGAGCACGCTGATCGGCGTGCGAAAGTAGTCCGCGTTCTCGGTGAAGAAGGGTCGTCGTTCTGGGAAGAACAGTTCAAACCGCTGATTGACGGTGACCTGCGGTTGGTCTGATTCGACTTGGCTAAAATCAGGATTGGCGGTGAGGTCGAAGACAAAGCGATCATCGATCACGGTCTTCAGGTCCACCCCGGCGTCGAAGTCCGAGCTTTCGGTGGAGAACCGGGGCCCACCAATCGCGCGGCGGTCGAGCGCTCGAAACGCACGGCCGGTCGTGTAAGGAATCAGCTGGATGTTGCGCCCGGGAGAGACGCCTTCGATTCCTGTGAGCTCGGCCGATTGTGTCAACGTTCCCTGGATGTCGCTGCTGACGCGCGGCCAATACGCCACCTCCCCTTGATCTCTCGGGATGTCGCGTGACAGAACGATCCCCCATGGTCCCGATTCGCGAGCGTCGAACCGCAGACTCCTGAACGGGATTTCCAGACTCACCACGTAGCCGGTGGTGGTGAGTCGCGCGCGCGAAGTCCAAACCGCATCGAAGGACGTATCGAACCCCTGTCCCTCCGTCCACAACGCGTCCCACTGGACGCCTCTGGGGTTCGACCGAAAGGCGTAGGCTCGTCGACGATCGCCGTCGGTATCCAGCAGGAGCGTGACGAAGTCGTCGGCTCCAAGGGTCTCGCGCGGTGCCAGTCGCGCGCGCACTCTATCCGGCTCGTCGTCGGTCGCGACGAACACGGCGTACAACGCTCGGTCGTCGTATCCCAGATACACCACGGTCTCTTGCGTCGCTGCCAGGCCGTCAACGGGAACTTGCTGGACGAACCCCTCCACGCGCGCGAACCCAGCGAGTCCCGGCGAACCCTCGTCGAACCCTCGAGCCAGCAGGTCGATGTCCGGCGCGCCGGCGACGCGACCGATGCGCACGTCGGCGTTCTGAGCCGCGATCGCCGGAGCGGCCAATAGATATGTACAAAAACCTACATTTATGATCCGTCGCACTGGCTTTCTCATCGTCATCCAAAGGAGGTTCTGAAAGGGTTACAACCCTCTATCTCAGAGGTTGCTTCGTCTCCGAGGGGTTGATCTCGTCCAATGCCCACACGACGACCGCGCGCACCGCAGGATCTCGATCCGTCAGGGCGTCGAGCAGGTCATCGACGGCCTCGCTTGCGCCAAGAAGACCGAGACTCTCGGCCGCTTGCGCCCGAAGGCGTGGATCCGGGTCGCCCAGCTGCCGGACGAAGCCGGGCACATCCGTGGTTGGCGGTGAAAGTAGAGACAGCTGGCCGGCGAACACCGGTCTCGCGTTCCCACCCGTCAGGATCTCGTCGATCGCCCACGAGCGCACTTCGTCGGACACGACCGAGCCGCCCGCCTCTCGAAGCACGGGGAGACCCGACGGATCGGCGATCTCACCGATGGCGAGCACGGCCATCTCCCGTACCACCGCGTCATCATCGGTGAGGGCCAGACGAAGCGACTCGACGGCCCGTGCGTCCTTGATCTCGCCCAGGGCCCACGCCGCGACGGCCCGGACACTCGGTTCGGGGTCGGTCAGACGCTCGAGGAGCGACTCGACGCCTGCCGCGCGCTCCGACTCGCCGAGCGCCCATGCGGCGTGGCGCCGTGTGATGGGGTCGGGGTCGCTGAGCCCCGCTGCCTGGCTCGACGATGGTACGAGCCCGAAGATCTCGATCGTCAAGATGGGCACGAGCGCGAGTGCCGTGATCGCCGCGATGGCAAGGCTGGTCCGGCCGCGTATCCGCACCCGTGTTTGGGTGCGGTCGAGGAGACTCCGAACCCGTCCCGGCAGCGAGGACCGATTCGCGAAAGAGAGCGTCATCGGCACCCCCGCCTCTCGTCCTCTCCAAGCCAGTCTCATCAAGTGCTCCGCATAGCGGATGGGATCGATCCGATCCAGGACCACGCCATCGTCGCAGGCACGCTCGCGCTCGAGTTCCAGCCGTAGGCCGGCATAAAGGACCATCGGGTTTACCCAGTACACGGCCCTGACGAACGCCGCAACCAGATGCATCGCGTAGTCGCCGCGGCGCAGGTGCGCCAGCTCGTGGAGGACCGCCGCGTCGAACTGGTCGGAAGGCCAGCCGGCGGCGTCCGTGGGAAGCACGACGGTCGGCCGGAGCAGGCCGAACGTACCCGGCACCGGCATGTCGGGACTCACGATGGTCGCGGGTACCCGACGCAGACCCAATTCCGCCGCGAGCGCGCCTACCCGACGATGGACTGCGGGCGAACTCCGCTGAGCTCCCAGCTTCAAACGCCGCAGCGCAAGCAGATGTGCGCCGAATCGGGCCAGGTGGACGGCGAGGCCCAGGAGCCAGACGCCGACGATCCAACGATACGGGCGGGGTATGGACACCGTCGCGGCCGTCTCAGGGGTCGGCGACGAGGGGCGCGCGACCGGCACCGATGCCGCCATGGCGGAAAGCGAGCCCAACCCCGACACAAAGGAGTGCCCGGACGACCCTTCTATCGCCGTTGCCTCGATGGACGGGCCACGCACCCCCACCAGCGTCATCTCCGGCGGCGCGACCGATCGCAAGACCGGAAGAGCGAGCAGGGCGACGAAGGCGGCGGCCCAGACCGCATGTCTCATGGAGGCCGATGAGCGACGGAGCATGATCACGGTTGCAAGAGCCGCGAGAACCACTGCAGTCCCCTTCACGAGGACGATATCGATGAACCCTGCGTAGAACTCCGCCAGCGGCAGACCCAACATGTCCGGTGTCATTGTTCGTCCTTCGCCTGTCGAATCCAGGCTTCAATCTCTTCAAGTTCTTCCTTGGACAGGCGCTGCGCCGACGCATCCAGCAGGGCCAATACGGCCTTGCGCGGGGAGCCACTGAAGTATGTTCTCGTGACCTGCTGGAGCGCCGATCGGGACGCGGCAGCCACCGGGAGCGTCGGACGATAAACGTAGCGACGTCCCTCCCGCCGGTGGCGCACGTGTCCCTTCTCGTGGAGGACTCCCAGCGTGAGCCGTACGGCATCGTAAGACGGTCCGTTCGAAACGAGACCCACGACCTCGGCGACAGATCCCTCGCCAAGGCGGTAGAGGATCTCCATGATCTCGCGTTCGCGGCGACTGAAGTTCGGCAGGCTCTTCTTTTTCACCCGGTGCCCGTCTTGAAATGTACAATTACCTACATATGATATGTAGGATAATCTACATAATCGTCTTCCGCAACATCAACGTCCTCCCGCCAGGAGACCCGTGACGCGGCGACTCAGTTCGCCGCCGTTCGCTCGCCAACCACATCGTGAAGCACTCGGCGCACCTGCGCGACGACCCTACGGTCGGTCTCCGCACCCTTTCCCGGCGCGCCGCGAAAGGTGCCGTGTACCTGGGTGCAACCGCTTTCGCGAACGAGCACCTCGATGTTGTCGGGGCGAATGCCGGCTCCGGGCAGCACCTGGATCCGGCCCGCCGCGAGGGTGAGCAACGAGCCGATGACCGCCCTCCCCTGCGGCGCGGTTCGACGGCCGCCGGACGTCAGCACGCGCGTTACTCCGCAAGCGACCAGCGCCTCCAACGGCTCGGGGAGATGCGCCGTTTCATCGAAAGCTCTGTGAAAGACCAACTCCGCTTCGCCTGTCGCGGTCCGGAGAGAACACAGCCGAGCACGATCGACCTCGCCGTCCCCGGTCAGAACGCCGGCGGCGATCCCTCTCGCGCCCTCCGCCAGAAAACGCTCGGCGTCCGCCAGCATGTCAGCGAACTCCTCATCGGAATATCGGTATCCACGGTCATGGGGTCGGATCATGACGATGATCGGCAGCGGCACTCTGGATCGAACCGCATCGAAGAGCTCGAAGGTCGGCGTCAGCCCGCCCCGATCGAGATGGCTGCACAGTTCCAAGCGGTGGGCACCACCCTCCAAGGCCGCCTCGGCAGACTCGACGGTCGAGACGCAGGCTTCGAGGATGCCGACTCGCGGATCGTTTCGATCGGCGATTTCAGACACGTGTGGCGACCCAAGCTCCGTACACCAAGCCACGGTAGAACATCCGTACGTCCACGAAACCGGCGCCCGCCAGCAGTTCGTGAACCCGCGGCTCGCCGACCCACTGGATCCCGTTGTCGATCTTCTTGCGAAACGCGTCGCGAGGCGGACCCTCGAACCCTCGCACCGTCCAATACGCGCGCCACGCCGCGTAGTCGCGTTCGAGCGCCGACGATCCGGGTTCCCCAAAGAGATCGAACAGGATGAACGGGGCGCCAGGCTGGAGGCGGTCCGCGATGCTTCGGAGAAAGCTGGCCTTGGCGCCATCGTCGGGGATGAAATGCATCACGTTGAACGAGGTGGCGGCATCGAACACCTCGTCCTCCGGGAGATCGGCCACGGTTCCGTGGTGAAACGAAGTGCCGTCATCGATCCCCGCCTCCATCAAACGCGCTCTCGCGATGTCGATCATTTGAGCCGCTGGATCGACGCCGGTGCACTGCCAGTCCGGGCGCTTCGATTTGAACGTCACCATCTCGATTCCGGTGCCGGCGCCGACGATCATCACCCGCGGTGCCGAATCGGTCACCGCGGAGGCGAGTTCGCCGGCACGGGTCGGAGCGCTCGCGTCGAGGTTCACGTCGAGCATGGCGAGCGCCATCTCGAACGTGTCCAGATAGCCGGGGATGAGCGCTCGTGCCAAGGTCTCGTAGCCGGCACCGTAGTCGCCGTCGAAATCAAAGGTCGGTGTCAGGGCAGAACGTTCCGGGCCAGATCGCTGTTCAGTCATGGAGACAAGGAACCATTGAGGGCCCTGCCCTTCAAGGCCATGTTTGGTGGAATGAGATCGCAACCGTCTTCCAGAGGCCGGCGACACGGGCCGCGCGCGCTACCCTTCGCCGTCTGCTTGGGCCTTTGGGGGATGCTCGGCTGTACGACATCCACACGTGATTTCGACGAACCGGACGTCCGCTGGGATGGCTCGGAGAAGATCGGCGGCGTCTCGCTTTCTGCCCCGCGCAACCCCATCCCCGTGGAGTCGC
>JAJCZV010000026.1 GCA_029262175.1 Gemmatimonadota bacterium | reverse complement strand
TGCGCCCGGAGGGACTCGAACCCCCAGCCTTCTGATCCGAAGTCAGATGCTCTATCCAATTGAGCTACGGGCGCATGAATCGGCGGGTCCGAGACGCTATGATCGCCCTCTCCTGTATGCAAGGCGTCCCGCCAAGACGCTGCCAATATGGCACTTAGGGTTCCTTCTTCTGTTAGCGTTGTGTTACTTTTCTCACTCGTGATGGGTCGTGTGGTCCGTCGAAAGACGGAAATGGGATAGGGGGAATCATGATGAAGCGATTCGCAGGTATTCTTGCCGTAGCCGGGTTCATGGCCTTTGCGACGCCGGTCGCGGCCCAACTCTACGTCCAGGGTGGAGTGACGATTCCGACCTCTGACCTCGGTGATGGGGCCAAAACGGGGTGGATGGGGTTGGCGGGCTACATGTTCTCACTCGGCGATGGAGACATCTTTGTCGGGCCCGAGGTGTTCTACGGCTCGAACAGTGCTGACGATGATGCGGTCGGCCTCGACAAGGCCAATCTGCTCGGCGGAAACGCGACGGTTGGGATCACCTTCGGTGGCGATGATGCATCTGTCACTCCGTACGTCATGGGCACCCTCGGCGTCCTCTCCGTTCAGGTCAAACCTGAAACGGGCGACAGCGAAACGGAGTCGGGCGTTTCCTTCGGAGGCGCAGTCGGTCTAGGCATTGGCGAGCGCTTCTTCGTCGAAGGGCGTTTCACGAGTGCGAGCGTCGCCGAGGACTTCACCGCCGCGATCTTCGGTATCTTTGCCGGTGTGGTGATCGGCTAACCTCGGAGTGAGGGCGTGCGAGCAAAGGGCTCCGGCTTCGGTCGGGGCCCTTTTTTTTGGCGACGACGTCAACTCGCCCAGCCGGCGGCACGAGAGTAGGCTGTTCATCGACCGATCCGGCGGGCCAGGGCTCGCCGTGCGACGGAGGTATTCGGGTACCGCTATGGAGTCAACTCGCATGAACCAAACGCGTACGTGCCTGCTTTTTCTCGCGCTGACAGTGGGCGCCATGATGGTCGTCCCGCCGTCGCGCCTGTCGGCGCAGCCCGTCCGAGAGACCTCGGCGGAGTCCTGGCCAGCGGCGAATCCCTCGGATGTGTCTTCGATCGATGCGATCATCGCGGCGCTCTACGATGTCATCTCGGGGCCCGCGGGAGAAAAGCGGGATTGGGACCGATTTCGTTCGCTGTTCGTGCCCGAAGCTCGATTGATTCCGACGGGTCGCAACGCCGCCGGCCGGAACCGGTATCGGCCGCTAACTCCCGACGAGTATGTAGCGAGTTCTGGGTCCTCTCTGGAGGAGCAAGGATTCTTCGAGGTCGAGACCGCTCGCACGTTGGAGGAGTTCGGTCCCATCGCGCACGCGTTCTCGACCTACGATTCGCGACGGAAGGAGGCGGACGTCGAGCCGTTCGATCGAGGAATCAACTCGATTCAGCTCTTTTTCGACGGCGAGCGATGGGCCGTCATGAACATCTTCTGGTCGGCGGACCGCGACGACTTACCGATTCCGGCGCGCTACAAGACGAGTCGGCCCTAGTCGAACGCTACCGGCCGCGACTTTGCGAAATCCTGACGAAACGATGGAGAGGGCTCACGGGTTGTATGACCGGGACTTCACCCGTTTGACCTGATCCCGCGACGTTCTGGAGAAGACATGAATCGATTGCTTCCTACACTGCTTGGCCTTTGCGTGGGCCTGACGGTGTTCGGGTTTGCCGGACCGGACCCGGTGCGCGCGCAGCTCCCCGATGAATTCACGAACCTCAAGGTCTTCCCGGAGGACATAGCGCCACGGAACCTCATCGGCGCCATGCGGAGTTTTTCGCAGGGTCTCGGGGTTCGGTGCACGCATTGTCACGTTGGCGAGGAGGGACAGCCCTTCTCCGAGTACGACTTCGCGTCGGACGACAAGCCTGCCAAGCGTAAAGCTCGCTTCATGCTAGAGATGTCGATGCAACTCAACGACGAGATTCTCCCCGGACTGAGTCAAGTCGCCGATCGCAGAGAGCCGGGCGTACGCGTTCAGTGTGTGACGTGTCACCGAGGCGTGGCGGTCCCGCGCCAGATCGAGGAAGTGATCACGCAGACCATCTCCGATGCCGGAACCGCGGCGGGGATCGCGAAATACCGCGAGCTCCGCGAGGAATACTACGGACAGGGCGCGTACAACTTTGGCGAACAGGCGCTGATCCGGACCACCGAAGCGCTCGGCGAGGACTATGATTCCGCGTTGGCCGTCTTAGCCCTTGCGCTCGAGTATTTTCCGGAGTCGGTACAGGCGTGGGTCGGCTCCGCGCAGGCCCACCAGGCGAAGGGCGACATAGATGCGGCTCGCGCCGCTCTGCTCGAGGCTCAAGAACTCGCGCCGGACAGCCCGCAGATCGCGCGTATGCTCGAACGCCTCGGTACCCCATAACCGGATCGACATAGATCGACATTTCTTTCACATCTTTTGTGTGAAGCTTTGTTCTCTCGACGTCTGCGTTTGGGGTAGCTTGCAGGTCTGGATCGACGGGTTCGCAGGGAGCGGCGGGAGCGCTCCCTGCGATCGCCCTTCGCTGTCGAGGGGGTGAAAGCCCCCGCCCGCCCTCGCGTTTCGAAGTGTCCGGTCCGCCCGACCCCCTTCTTGCAAGTCGCCATTCAGCTGGTGTCGCATCCTGCATTCCACGCCTCGGCAGCATCGCTGGCACACCTGCTGCGCCCGGAGTCATGAGGACCAGGGAGATTCGCAGGGAGTTTTGAATGGTCCGACCGATCCTTATCACCGGAGGCGCCGGCTTCGTCGGCTCGGCGCTGACTCGTCGACTCGTCAACGAGGCGGATCAACGCGTCGTGAACCTCGATTGTCTGACGCACTCATCCGCGACTGCCGGACTCGACGATGTGGTCACTTCACCCCGCTACTCGTTCGAGCACGTCGATATCTGCGATGCGGCCGCCGTGCGGTCCGCCTTTCAACGGGTTCGACCGAGGGCCGTCATCCACCTGGCTCGGTCTTCGTCGGTCGAACGCAAACCAGAGGCGTCGCTGCACTTCATTCACACCAACGTCGTCGGGACGTGCACCCTGTTGGCCGAGGCTCGCAGGTACATGGAGCGCTCGGGGGACGAGACGAGAGAAGACTTCAGGTTCGTACACGTGTCTACCGATGAGGCGTTCGGCTCGCTCGGCGCGCGCGGGTCGTTGACCGAGACCGAGCCTCATCGTCCAGACTCGCCGTATGCGGCGAGCCGAGCGGCGGCGGAGCACTTCGTACAGGCCTGGCACCGCGCCTATCAACTTCCATGTGTGACGGCGATCTGCTCGCGGAGCTACGGGCCGTTTCAAAGACCCGAAGCCTTTGTGCCCAGCGTGATCTTGAGTGCGCTCGAGCGTCGGCCGATCGATGTGTACGGGGACGGTCGAGACGCGATCGATCGGCTCTTCGTCGAGGACAAAGTGGCGGCACTGCTTGCAGTGCTCGATCGAGGACGGATCGGCGAGTCCTACTGCGTCGGGGGCCGTGCACAGCGTCAGACCGTGGAGGTCGTGACCGGCATTTGCGATCTGCTCGACGAGCTCCGACCCCGAGGCGACGGACGCAGCTTTCGCAGTCAGATCCGGTTCGTTCCGGAACGTCGTGTGGGAGGGCGTCGCTACGTCACCGACTCCACGAAGATCACGTCGGAACTGGGTTGGTCGGCCCGCGAGACCTTTGAGAGTGGGCTGCGGCGGACCGTTCGATGGTATCTCGAAAACCAACAGTGGTGTGCGAAGATTCGCGAGACGGCCGGGCACGCGCTGCCCCTCCGCAAACGCGAGTCGGCGTGAGAAGGGGCTGAGGGTTTCGTGCGCGTCTTGATCGCCGGCCGCGATGGTCGGGTGGGATCCGAACTGGTCCGTCAGTTCGACGGCATCGCCGACGTGATCGCGCCCGTTCGTCGCGACCTCGATCTGACCGACGCAGACGCGATCATCTCCGCGGTTCGCCAGCACGCTCCCGATCTCATCATTAACACCGCAGCGTGCGGGGTCGGAGCGGAGTCCGACCCCGACACCACGCTCGCGGTTCACGCGCACGCGCCACGCGTCATCGCCGAGGAGGCGAACCGCCTGGGGATACCGCTGGTCCACTACTCGACCGATCACTTGTTCGATGGGACCAAGGAGACTCCGTACGTCGAAGACGACGCCCCCTCTCCTGCCAACGTCTTCGGCCGGGCCCAACTCCTGGGCGAGCGCGCGATGCTGCGGTCGGGGGCACCGGTTCTACTCCTTCGGGTCGCGTGGATCTATCGGGTCCGAGACCTGACCGCCGAAGCTTCGTATGGCGGAGCGCAAACAGTGGCGACCCCTCAAAAAGGGAGTCCGACGTGGGGGCGCGACGTGGCCGCGGCGACCCTTCAAAGCCTCAGCGCGCTGGTCGGAGCCCGCGGATTGGGACGAGACAGACTCGCATCTGCGCTTCGCGAGCGGGGTGGGGTGTTCCACATGGCCGGCGAGGGATGGACCGATTCGATCGGGTTTTCATCCATGATCGCGAGCCTGGCTTCTGACCTGGGTGGGGCGGTCCCCCTACTGGAGATTCCGACGATTCCGGATCTGCCCACCCATGAGTCGCTCGGATGTCGGAATCGACAACTCGACGCAACCAAGCTTGCGCGCGACTTCGGTGTTCGACTTCCCACGTGGGAGTCGGCGCTCCGAGAGGCCTGGACCCAACTGGAGGGTCAGGGCGCCCCACACTCCGTGTAGGTTCCAACGACCACCCGCCGGCGCCGTGCCGGCTGCGGGCCCCTCCACTGCTCCAAGATCCCTCGATCGTTAGATTCCACTCGGTTGATTCGGCGCCGAAAAGACGGCGCCACTCGACGCACGGCTGTGACTGATCCACGACTGCTCGGCCAACGAGAGGGGACATATGAGGTCCGCAACTATCCGCTGGTTTGTCACGCGCATCGGCGCGACGTGTGTGTTCATCGCCATCTCCACCACCGGAATCAGCGCGCAGGGCCTGGCGAGCTTCGAGCCGGCTGCGGCGCGTGACCACGAGTTTCCGCTGACCATTGCGTCGATCATGCGCGGCCCGGAACTGCTCGGGCAGTCCCCCGCCGGGGTGCGTTGGTCGGACGACGGCGACTGGGTCTTTTTTCGGTGGCTCCCTGGTGGCGAGGACTGGCACGCGGAACGGGCGTTGTATCGGGTCCCCACAGAAGGTGGCGAACCGGAGCGAATCGAAGACGACGAAGCCGATGCTCTCGCTCCGCTCCTGGCATCGGGCGATGTCTCGCCCGACGGAAAGTGGCGCGCCGTGTCGTCCGACGGCGATCTGTGGATCGTCGACCGAGAAGACGCCGAGGTGCGCCGGCTCACCCACACGACCGACGTCGAGACCGTGGAGAGCTTCTCCGCAGATGGGTCGTCCATCTATTTCCGCCGCGACCAGAACCTGTTCGCGTTCGATCTGGGCAACGGCGCCATTCGTCAGCTCACGCGGATCGATGGCCCCGACGGCCCCGAGGAAACCGACGCCGAAGGGCACCGAGCGTTTCTCGAGGCGCAGCAGCGTGAACTGTTCGAGCACGTGCGGGTGGACGAGATCAGGGACGAGCGTCGCGAAGCGAGGACGGAGCGCCGAGAAGGTCGGGAGCCGAAGACGCTCCACCTTCCCGACGGCGAGCGGGCGGCGTCGCTGACGCCCGATCCAACCGGAAGGTTCGTCGTTGCGACGGTTACGAAGGGCGGACGCTCCGGGGAGACGACGGACATCCCGCGATGGATTACGCAATCGGGCTACACCGAGAACACGGAGATGCGGGCCAAGGTCGGTGACGAACAGTCGCAGTCGCGTTTGGCGGTGATCGAAACCGCGACGGGCGAGGTGACCTGGCTCGACTTGAGCGAATCGGTCGAGGCGGCCGACGAGGAAGCGCCCAAGCTGGCGGTCGCCAGCTTCGCCGGCTGGAACGACACGGGCTCGCATGGGCTCGTTTTCGCCGTCGACTACGACTACAAGGCGTGGCGTCTGTACGCCTTGGAAGCGGCGACCGGCGACCTCTCGCTGCTTGACCAATTGCGCGATGAAGCTTGGGTCGGCGGCCCGTGTTTCGGGTTTGGCGGCGCCAGCTGTATGGGGTGGCTCCCGTCGTCCGCGTCGGGGTCGACCCCGCAGGCCTACTACGTGAGCGAAGAGACGGGTTTTGCTCACCTTTACACGATCGGGGCGAACGGGGATGGCAAACGCGCGCTGACCTCCGGTCAGTGGGAGGTACGCAACGTCGAGATCCCCGATGGATGGGACGCGTTTCTCCTCCACACCGGGGAAGTCTCGGCGTTCGATCGCCACCCTTGGCGAATGTCCTTTGACGGCGCCGACCGAACCCAACTCCTCGAGGGAGACGGGCACTTCGATGCCACGCCCTCGCCGGACGGCGATCGCTTCGCGGTCATTCACGCCACTGCCGACGGGCCGCCGGAATTGTATCTAGCCGACGCGCGCCCGGGCGCACCGCTCGAACGCGTGACGACGTCACCGACGGCAGAGTGGAGCAGCTTCGAGTGGCGTCAACCCGAGATCATTCATTTTCAGGCGCGCGACGGTGTCGCGGTGCCCGCAAAGATCTATCGACCCGTCGATTTCGGGGTCGCGCCAAACGGTGCGGGCGTCGTCTTCGTTCATGGGGCGGGATATCTGCAAAACGTCCACAACGGATGGTCGAACTATTCGCGCGAGTACATGTTTCATCACTTCTTGGCAGCGCAGGGCTACACGGTGATGGACATCGACTATCGAGGCAGCGCCGGGCTCGGTCGGGACTGGCGGACGGCGATTTACCGACACATGGGCGGCTGGGATCTCTCCGATCAAGTGGATGGAGCGGCGTACCTGGTGTCCGAAGAGGGCATCGATGAGGATCGCCTGGGGATCTACGGTGGGTCTTACGGTGGATTCATCACGCTGATGGCGCTCTTCACCGAGCCCGACGTTTTCGAAGCGGGCGCGGCCCTCCGAGCCGTTACCGATTGGGCGCACTACAACCACTGGTATACGAGCCGAATCCTCAATCAGCCGCAAGATGATGAAGAGGCCTATCGACAGTCGTCTCCGATTTACTTCGCCGAGGGGTTGGAAGGGGAGCTG
Source organism: Gemmatimonadota bacterium (assembly GCA_029262175.1). Classification (GTDB taxonomy): domain Bacteria; phylum Gemmatimonadota; class Gemmatimonadetes; order Palauibacterales; family Palauibacteraceae; genus Palauibacter. Next base: position 61,688 of record JAJCZV010000026.1, on the reverse strand, counting down.
CTGATCGCGCACGGGATGTACGATACGAACGTCCATTACTCCGATGTGGTGCGGTTGGCGCAACGGCTGATAGAACTTGGTAAGGAGAATTGGGAGATGGCGGTCTATCCCGTCGAGAACCACGGTTTTGTGGAACCCTCGTCGTGGACCGATGAGTACAGACGGATTTACGCGCTGTTCGAACGTGTCATCGGCAAGGCGCCGGGCGCCCTGACCGGAGAGGGTGGCTGAGACCGCGCAGGCACGTGGCGGTTCGGCTCTGCGCCGCCGCCGGTGTCGCGACCCTTTGGCTGGGCGCCTTGTCCGCCTGCGGGGGAGAGGCGTCGCGGACTTGGCATGATGAGGGCGGATACCGCTGGCGTGAACTCGCGAACCCCGGCTCGGACCAGCCGGGGTTCGCGGCCATGGACCCTGGTCGCACCGGTATCGCGTTTACCAACACGTTTTCCGAGGCCAACCTTCTTGCGAACGACATCCTCGCCAACGGATCGGGTGTCGCGTTGGGCGACTACGATGAAGACGGGCTGGCCGACGTGTATCTCACGAGCATCGAAGGCGCGAGCTCGCTGTACAGGAATCTCGGCGACTGGCGTTTCGAGGATGTAACCGAGGAGACCGGCGTCGGCCTCCTCGGAAGCGTGTCGCGGGGTGCCGCATGGGTCGATCTCGACGGCGACGGCGATCTGGACTTGATCGTGACCCGCCACTCCGAGCCCAACGTCTTCTTTCGCAACGATGGCGAAGGCGGCTTCTCGGATGACTCCGAGACGATGGGCTTCGATGCGGCCCTCGCCAGCCACAGTCTGGCCGTCGCCGACACGGATGGCGACGGTGACCTGGACGTCTACATCACCAACTCCAAGGACCGCTGGGCTCGCGACACCTTCGCGCCCGCCGACCGCGCGTACGATCGCGTCGTCGGCCAAGACGGCGACCGGTATTTTATCCAGCCCGGTTTCGAAGACTATTTTCGAGTCGTCCGCACCGACCAGGGGTGGCAGCGTTGGGAGTTCGCGCAGCCCGACGAGTTCTACCACAACGAAAACGGTCGGCTTCGGCGCGTGTCCTTCACCGAAGAGACGTTTGTCGACGAAGATGGGGCTCGGTTCGATCGGGAGCCGGATGAGTGGGGCCTCTCCGCGAGGTTTGTCGATCTCGATCGAGACGGCGACCCCGATCTCTACGTGTGCAACGACATCAACAGTCCCGACCACATTTGGATCAACGATGGCTCGGGACGATTTCGTCTCATCGACGCGTTGGCGATTCGAAAGACGAGCGCGGCGTCGATGGCCGTCGACGTCTCCGACGTGGATCGCGACGGTTGGCCGGATGTGTTTGTCGCAGAGATGCTCAGTCCCGATCCGGTGCGGCGGAAGACGCAGGTCCCCGAGGTCGATCCGAATCCTTCCGAACCCGGTGAGATTCGCACGCGCCCGCAGGTAAAACGAAACACGCTTCAGATGAGTCGCGGCGACGGCACCTTCGCGGAGACCGCGTATCAGGCGGGCGTGGCGGCCTCCGGATGGACCTGGGGCGCTTTGTTTCTCGATGTCGACCTGGACGGTTTCGACGATCTGCTTTCGACCAACGGCACCGTGTTGGATTGGCTCGATGGCGACGCCCAAGAGCGCACGCAGGGCGCGAGCGGGGGAGAGGAGTGGCGTCGATTGCGACTCCAGTTTCCGCCGCTCGAGACTCGGAACATCGCGTTCCGAAACGTAGGAGATGGGAAGTTCGTCGACGCGGGAGACGAGTGGGCGTATGGGGCGGAGGAAGACATCTCGCATGGACTCGCGGGAGGAGACCTCGACGGCGATGGTGACCTCGACGTCGTGATCAACCGTCTCAACGCTCCGGCGCTCGTGCTCAGAAACGAAGCGTCGGCTGCCCGCGTCGCCGTCCGTCTCCGCGGCAGCGCGGCGAATACTCGCGGCGTCGGAGCCCTTGTCGCGTTTGCCGCCGCCGGGCTGCCCGTCCAAACGCAGGAGGTCAAGGCGGGCGGCTTGTACCTGTCGCATTCCGACGATCAACTCACGTTTGCCGCACCGGGCGAAGGGAGCCGTTTGACGGTTACGTGGCCGAGCGGGGCGCGCACCGATCTGCCCGATGTTCGCAGTGGTCGCGTGTACGAGGTCCGTGAACCGTCGACCGTACCGGCTCCGGTTCCGGCTCAGGTCGCCAATCCGGCAAGCCGCTGGTTCGAGGATGTGTCGAGTCAACTCGGCCACACACACCATGAGACGTTCTTCAACGAGTTCACGAGACAACCCCTGTTGCCCCATCGGTTGGCTCAACTCGGGCCAGGCGTCAGCTGGATCGACGACGACGGCGATGGAGATCCCGACCTCTGGGTCGGCGCGGGACAGGGCGGTCGCATCACGCGATTCGAGAACCTTGCCGGGGTGCTTCGAGCGCAGCCGGTGGGCCCCCCGGTCCCGGCTGATGTGAGCACGATCCTCGGTGCCCCGACGACGAACCAAGTACTCGTCGGCCACATGAACTATGAGTCCACCGATCCTAGGGTCGGGACCACGATGCCGTCTGTCGTGGCGCTCGAAGGAGGACGTTCCGAACCGATCGTGCCGGGGTCGGCGAGCACGACCGGCCCGATGGCGATGGCCGACTACGATGGCGACGGAGACGTCGACCTCTTCGTGGGTGGCCGAGCGATTCCGACCGCGTATCCGCTTCCCACGGAAGCTCGCTTTTTTCTGAACGATGGCACCGGCCGATGGTCGTTGGACGCTCGAAACGCATCGGCCTTGCCCGAAGGCGCGCTCGTCTCGGGCGCGGTGTTCTCCGACCTCGATGCGGATGGTGATCCTGATCTTGTCCTCGCGACGGACTGGGGCCCCGTCCGCATCCTCGAGAACCAGGCCGGCGGATTTCGGGACGTGACGGACGCCCGTGGGTTGGGTGCTCACGTAGGCCGATGGAACGGTGTGGCGACCGGTGATCTCAACGAGGATGGCCGGCCCGACCTGGTGGTGAGCGCGTGGGGCGAGAACACCGAGGCCGCGCTCAACCACGCCGGGCAAGAGATTCTACACGCCGACTTCGATCGAAACGGGATGTACGACATCATCGAGCTCGAGACGCGGGCGGATGGCTCGCAGGCACCTTCGCGCCGTCTCGATCAGCTCACGCGCGGACTGCCATTTCTACGGCGGGTCGTCGGGACCCATCAGTCCTATGCCGCGACAGATCTCGAATCGTTGCTTGTCGGTGCCGACCTCTCGACCGTCGCGCGATTGAGCGCACCAGAGCTGCGGCACATGGTGTTTCTCAGCAAGGAGGGCGGGTACGAAGCGCGACCGCTCCCCGCCCTCGCACAGCGCGCGCCTTCGTTTGGCCTCGCGATCGCCGATTTCGACTCGGACGGTCACCAGGACGTGGTGCTGGCGCAGAATTTTTTTGCCACCCGACTGGAGACGCCGCGGTACGATGCGGGACGCGGGGTGTTGTTGCGCGGAGATGGGCTTGGAGGGCTGACCCCGATCCCCGCGATGACGAGCGGTTTTGCGGCGTATGGAGATGGTCGTGGCGTCGCGGCCGCGGACTTCGACGCCGATGGGCGGATCGATCTTGCCGTCGGACAAAACGGTGGCCCGACGCGCCTATTCCGAAACGTGACGCCTCAGACGGGGGCCGGTAGCCTTCGAGTTCGTTTGACGGGGCCCGACGCAAACCCGCACGCGATCGGCGCCACCGTCACGGTGGAATACGCAGACGGACCGGGTCCCACGCAGGAGGTGCAGGCCGGATCCGGTTACTGGTCGCAAAGCTGGTTCGTACAAACGCTGGGTCTCAGAACCGCTCCGGTCGCGGTCCGCGTCCGTTTCCCCGACGGCGAATCCTCGCGTGTCGCGGTGGAACCCGGCGTCGCGGAAATCGGCATCACCCACCCCCGGGCGGGTCGGTGAAATCCGGCGTCGCCCCGATCCTGATCGGACTCTTCTCCATGTACGCGTGTGGAGGAGATGCCGCGCCCGGGCCGTGGGTTGAAGCCGGGGATCACCGCTGGCGTGAGGTCCACCCCGACGGATCCAGTAGCTCGACCGGTTTTACCAGCATCGCCGCTCCGGACGCTGGCGTTCGATTCGTGTATGACGTTCCAGAGGCGCGGCGGGCGGACAATCGCGTGCTGTCCGAGGGTCAGGGTGTCGCAATCGGGGACGTCGATGGAGACGGTTTGGCCGACCTGTTCTTTGCCGGCTTCGGCGGCCCCAGTGCCTTGTATCGGAACCTGGGTCGCTGGCGGTTCGAAGACATCACGGCTTCTGCGGGGCTGGAACTAACGGACACCCTGGTCAGGGGCGCCGTCCTCGCCGATCTCGACGGAGATGATCGCGCGGACCTGATTCTCGCCGTCCATGGAGGCCCGAACCGTCTCTTTCTGGGCGACGGGGCCGGAGGGTTTTCCGAAGCTCCGGACGCAGGCTTCTCGGATGCGTACGCGAGTACCACACCGACGTTGTCCGACATCGATGGTGACGGAGATCTCGATCTCTACGTCGCAAACTACAAGACGGCTCAGGTGGACGATCTGTACTCGCCTGAGGTTCTTGACTTGAATCGGGTGCAGTTGGGTGCCGATGGCGAGCTCGCGATCCCGGCCGGAGCCGAGGCGCTCTACGCGCAGCATTACCGACTCGAGTTCGACGGCCGTTTCGTGCGCCGCTTCGAACTCGGTGAGCCCGACGAACTTTATCTGAATGAAGGCGGAGGCCGCTTCCGGCAGGTGACGCTTGAGGACGTCTTACGACGCGACGAAACGTCGGGAGTCGCGGACGTCGATCGTGACTGGGGTCTCACCGCCCGCTTCGTCGATTGGGACTCCGATGGAGACCCGGATCTGTACGTCACGAACGATTTCACGAGCCCCGACGGGATTTGGATCAATCGGGGAGATGGGACGTTCGATCCCGCGCCGCCGGAGTCGTTTCGCACGACGAGTCTGTCGTCGATGGCGGTCGAGGCGGGCGACTTCGATCGCGACGGAGACATCGACCTCATCACGACGGACATGCTGCCGCTCGCGGCGACGGCACGCCTCCAACAGGCGAAGCCGAACTTCGAACCAAGCCCCGAGCCACCGGGTGTCACGAACACCCGCATCCAAGTAAACCGAAACACGGTCCAGCTCAATCGAGGCGACGGGACGTTCGCCGAGTCGGCGTGGCACCTGGGTCTCGCCGCCTCCGACTGGACGTGGGGTGCGCTCGTGCTCGACGCGGATCTCGATGGCTGGGAAGACCTCCTCGTCACGACGGGGCACGTTTGGGATCAGCTCGACGGCGACGCGAACGCGCGGGTATCTCGAATGGGCGGTCTGCCCGCGAACCAGGCGCTCGCGATGTTTCCCGAGCTCCGTCAGCCCAATGCCGCCTTCCGTGGCGGTCCGTCGGGGTTCGAGGATGTCGGGGTGAGCTGGGGCTGGGCCGAAGCCGCGGACATCTCGCACGGCATCGCCGCGGGTGACCTCGACGCAGATGGTGATCTCGACGTGGTCGTCACGAGACTGGGGGACCCACCCGTCCTGTACCGAAACGACGCCGTAGCGCCTCGTGTTCTCGTTCGGCTTCGCGGGTCGCCGACCAACAAGGACGGCATCGGCGCCCGCGTGCGGTTATCGGGTCATGCGGTGGGCGACCAGATCGACGAGATCGTGGCGGGCGGTCTCTATCTATCCTCGTCGGAGCCTGCCGTCAGTTTTGCCGCGGCTTCAGACCGCGGGCTGACGCTCAGCGTCTTGTGGCCTGGGGGCGAGGTGAGCGTGGTGGAGAATGTCGTCCCCGACCGCGAATACGAGATCTGGTTCGAGGGGGCGCGGGCGGGAGAGACGCCGACGACGCGCGAGGTGGCCACACATTTTGTCGATGTCTCTGCGATGCTCGATCACAGCCATGTCGAGTCGCCGTTCGATGATCGGACCCGCCAGCCGCTTTTGTCGCGCTCGTTGAGTCGGCTCGGCCCCGGCGTCTCGTGGTTCGACATCGACGGTGACGACGACCCGGACTTGATCTTGGGCTCCGGGCGCGGCGGATCGCCGGTGCTTCTCCGCAACGATGGGTCGACGCTGTTTCCCGCCCGCGCTCTCGCCCCGGCGCTGTCTGCAGACGCCACGACCTTGCTTCCACACCCACGTGAAAACGGGACGTGGGACCTCGTCATCGGACTCAGCGCATACGAGGCGACGACCCTTCAAGAGGCGTCGCAGACGCCGGCCGCGATCTCGGTGCGGTTAGGCCGGGGCGCCGCCGCCGGGAGGTCCCGAACGCTCGACGCGTCGCTGGCGGAGCCCGCGCGGGGCAGGGCGCCGGCCCGATTCCCATCCGCGACCGGACCGCTCGCGCAGGCCGACACCGATGGGGACGGGGATCTTGATGTCTTTATCGGCGGCCGCGTCGTGCCAGGTCTCTATCCCGTAGCGGCAAGTTCCCGCTTCCTGACAAACGACAACGGCCAATTGCGACCCGACGCTCAAGGCTCGGTGCCCTTCGCCGACCTGGGTCTGGTCTCCGGCGCCCTGTTCACCGACTTCGACGTCGATGGAGACCCAGATCTCGTGGTGGCCGTCGAGTGGGGACCCGTGCGGGTGTTTCGAAACGAAGACGGCCGGTTCGTCGACGCGACCTCTTCCCTCGGACTCGGGTCCTATTCCGGTCGGTGGAACGGCGTTGCGGCCGGCGACTTCAACGCGGATGGTCGCCCCGACCTGGTGGCCACCGGTTGGGGGACGAATATCGAAACGTCTCTCCCCAGTGCGGTGTTTTGGGGCGATTACAATCTGGATGGCACGCTCGATGTCGTGGAAGGCACTCGCGGTCCCGACGGCTGGGTGCCCGCCCTGAGAAAGGATGCGCTCGCCCAGCCCAGCGCCGGGCCCGGACTCGCGGCGCTCGATCGCATCACCTACGCCGTCTTTGCCCGGTCGACGCTCGAGCGTCTGGTCGGCCGGCTCGACACGGCGACACGGCTGGAGGCGCACGAACTCAGGCATACGGTATTCATGAATCTGCCCGACGGGTTTGAAGCCGCGCCGCTTCCGCGAGAGGCACAGATGGCTCCGGCGTTCGGGGTCGCGGTCGGCGACTTGGATGGGGATGGCTTCGAGGACCTCGTGCTCGCTCAAAACTTCTTCGCCGGACGCGAAGGTGCCCCCCGTTACGACGCGGGGCGCAGTCTGTGGTTGAGGGGCATCGGCGACGGGCGGTTCGAGCCGGTGTCCGGCGTGGCTTCCGGGATCCGGATTTACGGGGACGCTCGCGGACTCGCGCTTGCGGACTACGACCTCGATCGGCGGGTCGATATCGCCGTCGGCGTCAACGGGGCCGCCACACGCCTGTTCCACAACCAGGGAGGCGCGCCGGGACTTCGCGTCATCCTCGAAGGTCCTCCGGAAAACCCGCAGGGAATCGGAGCGGTCCTACGTCTCGAGTATGCGGATGGTTCGCTCGGCCCCGCGCGCGAAGTGCGATCTGGAGGCGGGTACTGGTCGCGAGACGAGGCGACTCAAACGCTCGGCATGATGGCCGCGCCCGTTTCGCTCCACGTTCGATGGCCTGGCGGGGCCCAGACGGTCGTCGAAATTGCCGACGGTCTCAACGAGCTGCGGATCCCCTCGCCCAGGTAGGTCGGAAGAAGACCGAGGATTCTGCTACGGACTAAACCCGAGCCCGAACGAGACGGCGAAGTCGTTCTGGAAGATCGCTTCACCTGTCGCGGGCGACGTGTAACGCGACGCGATATCTCGAAGCTCTCCGCGGATCCACACGCCGTCCGCGACAAGCACTCGAATTCCGCCCGCAATCGTGACGGCAGGGTCGGTGCTGGTCTCCGCTTCCGGTGCTGCAATCTCATCAACCGACAGGTGTCGGATTCCTCCGCCGATCGAGAAGTATGGTTCTAGCGTGCTCGCCGACCCCGACGATCGCAGTCGAAACGTCAGGTTGGCCATGGCGGCGGCGAAGTCGACCGAGCCGAGATTCTCCGGAACGGCGCCCATGAATTGGGTCGCAAAAGCGTCCAACTCGACCGGCGCGTACATCCCCAAGACGCCGATCCCGATCGCGTCGGACGCCCACATGGTCGCCTCCAGACCGAAGAGCGCATTTGGCGTGATGACCGTGCCAAACGATCCAGGATTCTCGGTCAGGTTCGCGATCGGCGTGAGCACGCCGATGCTTGCAAACAGCTCGAAATCCGACCCACTCGCATCGGACGCTTCCATCTGAGCGGACAGTCCAGACGGGGCCAGCGAGACTACCAAAAGAAAGAGGCCGGTCAGGCCTCGGATCGAACCGCGTAGGGTTCGAGACATCCCGCGAACGCCACCGCTACCCATCATCTAGTCCTCACGATCGTAATCTGTGGTTTCATGTTCTCGTTTAGCGCGCCGCCGCCCGGTCTGCGCAACGAAACCGAGAGTGCGGGGGCGTCCAATCCTGACGCGAGCGCAAAGTACCGAGCACCCGAGGCCCCTACGTCAAAGTCCAATGCCGCGGTTTCAAACCCGAGCCGCGTGGATTGCAGCGGGAACGGGATCGGAAACAGGCTTCGCGCTGCGGTGTTCTGGTTCAAGGAAGCGAACACATCCCTGAAGTCCCACGTTGCAACCTCGAAGATCGCGGGCAGGTCCGTAATGCCGGAATCGTCCGTCGCCAGGGCGACCGCGAAGTCAGAGAGGATGTCGGCCCACTGGCGGCTGGTGACACGTTCGAGGTTTGCGATCCCACGAACGAAGTTCTGTCCGCCGCCGATCAACGATCGAAACAGGGCTCGCTCATCTCCACCGGACTGGTCGGCGAGCCAACGGGTGAGGAACCAGCCGAATCCACGCATTTGCAGCCCACCGACGCCACCCGGATCCGTCACGGAGATGGTCGGTGCGGACGACGGGTCGAACATATAGAAGCTGAGGTTCAGGAAGTTCGTGAGCTGGTACGCATTGAAAGCCTCGAACTCGGCCCGCGTGTTCGCTACTTGGTCAAACGTGTAGTCGCCCCCCACGCTGAGTCCGACCGCGTCCAAACCGACGACTTCCTCGGCCAATTGCGATAGACCTTCGTCGAGCCAGGCCTCTTCGGCGGCGGCGAACCCGGCCGGAGACTGCAGCACTCGGCGCTGGGCGCTGATGAGATGCTGAAGCTCGTGCGCCACCAGTCCCCGCGCGTTGCGCAGAGCCCGAGCCTTGTCGACCGTCGGTCCCACGCGACCATCGGGGTCCGCCGTGATGATGTACAGAATCTCTGCTTCGTTGCTGGCCGGGCAGGTCTCGCCCGCAGGGCCCGGAAGCCCCGCGCCGCCACGCCCGGAAGCCGAAAGATCCAGGGGGAGGAAAAAGCCGCCGACACCGCTTCCGCCGTCGCCGAGCTTGTTGACCTCCGGGGTGAACAGGACGATCACGCGCCCGTTGCCATCGATATCGGCGTACGCGCCGAAATAGGCTGTGTCGACCGGGAACACCTGTTGATCGAGCTCGGTCCCCAGCGTCTCCCATTCCGCCGCGTTGAGTCCCCCTGCCGGAGCAGTGACATCCTCGACGAGGACGACGTGCTCCCCGACCGAGCGAACCACGCCGCGTACGAGGTTCGATGTGTCCTCACACGTCGCGGTAAGGTTCGACCCCAGCGCGAAGAAGTGTTCGAGCGTGTCCCCGAGGACGGGCACCCGGAGGGCGGCCGCGGGTGCGACGGTCTTGGCCGGGGACACGCGGCCCCGCGTCAATTCCGCGAGCGCTCGGGTACGAATCTCGAGATCCGGCCGCGACGTTTGTAATGCCTGCTCGAGGAGGCCGCCATTGAACGCGCGTCGGGCCACCGAAGCGGCCGAAGGGGCTCCGCCGAGGTCGGCTGGAACCCGCGTCGCCACTCGCAAGGAGAGGCCCTCGGAAGCGACGCGACTCACGTTTCCGACGATAAGTCGGAACTCCTGTGGTGTCGCGCTCTCCGCAAACTGCAGGCAGTCGACGACGGCCAATCCGCGGAGGCGGGCGGTCCCGCCAACCGCAAGGTCGATGGGCGACTCGGAGGGCCGGAGGTAGAGCATGGCTCCGTTGCTCGCATCGGCGCCCACGAGCACGCGGACCCCGACGTCACGGGCCGGCAAACACTCATCGGCAAACGACGGCACCTGCACGGTGAGCTGGGTCCCCGTCGCCGCCAACACCTGGGCCGCTACGCCTTCGATTCGGACTTCGTTTTGCTCCGGTACCGGGCTAAACCCACGCCCGAACAGCGTGGCCGGTGTCCCGCCCACGAGGGCGCCGGTCGCTACGGAGTCCAGGCCGATCGCACCATCGAACGTCGTCGTGGCCGTGGCCGCGAACCGGGCGGTATCGGAATAGACGCCTGCGCTCGCGAAGACTTCCACTTGGTAGTCGCCCGCTCGGCGGCCCAACGTCAGCACTGAACTCGCCATTCCGTCGGCGTCCGTCAGAGCGACTGCGTTGGTGAGCAGCGCCGAATTGTCGGAATTGCCTGTGAGACGGAACGTCACTTCGAGTCCGCCCGCGGGGCTGCCGGCCGGCGTGCGCGCGCGCACCAGGAACGGACGGGGAAGCTGACTCCCGACCTCCGCGCGCTGCGCGTCTCCTTCGACCAGATCCAGGCCGACCGAGTCTGCGGCTTCGGCCAGGACCATGAACTGAACCGGCGCCACGTTTGGGGCACTCGGAATATCCGCGCGGATTCGGTTCTCTCCCGGCGAGGCCCCGGCCCGGAACACCGACTCGGCGATGCCGTCCTCGGCGGAGACCGCGACCCCCGGCGAGAGCGAGCCGTCTCCGCTCGTGATGATGAAGCGGATGGGGGCCCCTTCGATCGCGTTGCCGAGTGCGTCTTCGACACGCACCGAGATCGGGGGATCGGTCGACTCGCCCGTAACCACGGTATCGACGGGGAACGAAATGGGGAGAAGAGCCGCCGGCGGCGTCCCCAGTTCCGTACTTCCGTTTTCGCCGCACGCGGCGGCGGCTGCGACAAGGGTCAATCCAACCAGAAGCCGGGTCATTGGCTCGGCACGTCGTAGCGAGGAGGTCATGAGGCCTCGATCCGCCAAAACGCGATGCCGCCCGCCTGCTTACCCACATCTACACTCGTGACTTTTTTCCCGCGCTCGAGATCGATGACGTCGACGGCTCCCGGCTCCGCGCCCACCCCCTCCACACTGATAAACGCATAGCGGGCGTCCGATGAGATCGCGATGCCGTGCGGTAGGCGCCGCGTGTTCTCGACGCGGGCCAGCTCCTCCCCGGTCACGAGATCCCATACGCCCGTCGATTGGCTCGACTTGTACGTGACCACGAGCCGCGCTCCGTCCGGACTGACATCCAAGTTGTAGGGACCTTCCGCCGTCTTGAACCGACGCGAGATCTGCCAAGTGTCGACGTCGAGCTCGAGAACCTCCGCGCGCTTGTTGCAGGCCACATAGACCCGCCGCCCGTCGGGACTCGGGTGCGCCCACGTGGGGCTGCAAGGCGGGCCATCGGGGGTCGCGTGGTGCTCCGCCGCACCGTTGGCGGGGCCCGTCGCTAGAAACGGGCGCTCCTCGCCCGGCGTCACGCTGAACTGTCGGCGTACCTCGAGACGATAGGCGTCGAGCTCGACCACTCGATCGTCCATCATACAGGCCGAGTAATGTCGTGAGCCATCCGATGTGAGCCGCGACCCGTGGGGCATGGTGCAGGTCGCGACCTGTGCGATCTCGGTCATCGAGCCGACATCGACGACCGACACCGAGCTGGCGACGTGCTCGCCGTGGAGGTTGAAGTTCGCCGCGAACAGCAGTCCTGCCGGGGTGACGTGCAGCGAGGCCGGGAAAAACCCGAGCTCGGTGCTCCCCAGGGGACGGTTGGTCTCGGTGGAATAGGCCACTACGGCGCCGTAGGGATTGCCGTGGGCGAGCGTGACGTACCAGCGCTCTCCGCTGGGATCCACGGCCAAGCCATGGGGACCGTCGATCTCGGTAGGATTCCGGCCGACATGGATGGTATCGATCACGGACGCGACGCCCGCTTCGAACCGGATGAGGTCCACCCGATCCTCGGATTCGGCCGCGACGTAGACGTAATACGCGCGCTGGTCTGCCCCCGGGTCCGTCTCCTGGCCGACCGCATTCGATAGGAGCGCGGGTGCGGCCACAACGGTCGCAAGGACGGCCGTTAAGCCCTTTTTAGCACGTTTGTTTGTTCGCATACAAGAGTTGGGGCGTGTGCCAAACCTCCGGCTCTATCGACATCCGATTCGCGACAACAACAGCCAGGGGCCAAAAATAGCCCCCTACCTACCCCCAGAACAGCGCAAAGGCTCCCGTCGGGCATGGCGATTGTGCTGTAAGCGAAAACCCGCTGCGGCTCGTAGGTTGGTCGCCGCGGAGGGAGAAGAGGTCGCGGACGGGCGTTTAACGCGGGGTGAGAACACCGCCGAGGCGCGCCGTTCGAGGAAAGTCCGGGCTCCACAGGGCACGGTGCCGGGTAACTCCCGGGCGTCGCAAGGCGATGGAAAGTGCCACAGAGAACAGACCGCCGATGGCGGCTTCGGTCGCACAGGCAAGGGTGAAAAGGTGGGGTAAGAGCCCACCGCGCCTTCTGGTAACAGAGGCGGCACGGCAAACCCCGCCGGGAGCAAGGCAAACAGGAGCGATGCGGCGGCCCGCCGCGCTCGAGTTCCGGGTACGCTGCTTGAGGCCGCGGGAGACCGCTGGTCCCAGATAGATGACCTCAGCCGACGAGTTCGCTCGGCGGTGACAGAACCCGGCTTATCTCCCTCCGCATTTCTTTCGCAGGTTGCCCGCGTTCGCGCGGGCTTGTAGGCACGCAAAAAGGAAGGCGTCCTTGCCAGGATCTTCGACCGTAAATTTCGACTTTGAAGAGCATCGTCTCGATAACGGCCTTCGCGTCATCATCCAACCGGATCATTCGGCGCCGCTCGTCGCGGTGCACGTCATGTATCACGTGGGGTCGAAGAACGAGCGAAAGGGCCGCACCGGGTTCGCGCACCTCTTCGAGCACCTTCTGTTCCAGGGGTCCGAGCATGTGCCGCGCGAGGGGCACTTCAAATACATCCAGGATGCGGGTGGCACGCTCAACGGGACGACGTGGTTCGATCGCACCAACTACTTCGAGACGTTGCCGGCGAACGAACTGGAACTCGGGCTCTGGCTCGAGTCGGATCGTATGGGATTCTTCAAGCCCGGTATCACGCAGGAGAAGCTCGACAATCAGCGCGATGTCGTAAAGAACGAGCGTCTACAGTCCTACGAGAACCGACCGTACGGTCTCGCCTTTGAAACCGTCTTGCGCCACGCGTACGACGAGGGTCACCCCTATCGTCACCCGACCATCGGATACATGGAAGACATCGACGCCGCGTCGCTAGAAGACGTGCACGAGTTCTTCGATCTCAACTACGGTCCGAACAACGCGACGCTCGTGATCGTGGGAGATGTGGAACCCGAGAGCGCGCTCGAAAAGGTCGAACACTGGTTCGGTGAGATTCCTTCGCGTCCCACCCCGGCGAGACCGATCGTCCCGTCCCCGCTCGGTCGCGGAGAGCGACGGGAGGTGATCTCGGACAAAGTTCAGGTGCCGCGTGTGTACCTGATGTATCACTCGCCTTCGTACAACGATCCGGAGTTCGAGGTGGCCGACACCCTGACGTACTTGCTTGCGGACGGAAACAGTTCGCGGCTGCGGCAGGCGCTGGTCTACGAGCAGCAGATTGCCGCGGAGGTGTCCGCCTTCACCTGGCCGACGGAGAGCGTAGGGATGTGTTTTGCCATCGCCACGGCGCGACCCGGTGTGGAGGTCCAAAGGTTGGAAGACGAGATGAGGCGTGTCCTCCGGACGGTCTGCGAAGCGGGAGTCTCGGAAGAGGAACTCGACGGCGCCCAGAACAGAGCGCGTCGCGGTCTCGTGCAGCAGCTCGCGGGTTTCGGGGATCGCTCGGACGCCTTCGCCCACGCGGCGGTGCTCCGCGGCCAACCCAGCTACGTGAACGAGTCTTTTAGCGCCTATGGGGCCGTCGACCGCGGCGCCATCGAAACGGTGGCGCGCGACGTACTGAGCGACGACCGTTTGACCGCGCTTCACGTGGTTCCAGAAGAAGTAGGTGGGTCATGACGGTGGATCGCTCGCAGCGCCCGGCCCCCGGGGACCCGCGGCCGCTCCGTCTGCCGACGTTTGCGTCCGCAAAGCTCGGGTGCGGCCTCGAAGTCGAGATCGCTCATCGAGAAAGCATCCCGGAGGTGTCGTTGCGTCTGGTTCTCGAAGCGGGCGCCTGCCACGAGTCGCCCGCCAAGCGGGGCCTCGCAGAACTCACCGCTCGTCTGTTGACGGAGGGCACGGGGGATCGGGACGCGCTTTCGATGGCGCGGTGGCTCGACCGGCTCGGCGCGTCCTATGATGCATCAGCCGGATACGGGACCTGCACCATCTCGATGCATTTCCTGTCGGACGTCCTCGAGGAGGCGTTGGAGTTTCTCACCGCGACCATCTCACATCCCTCGTTTCCCGAGGCCGACTTCGTGCGGATCCGGGACGAACGACTCGATGAAATCGAGCGTCAGCGCGATGACCCCGCCACCGTTGCCGACCATGCACTGATCGCGGAGTTGTACGGTGAGGCTCTGTACGGGCGGCCGATCGCGGGCACACGCGAGACCATCCCGGTCATCACCCGCGCGGACGTCGCGGAGTTTCACACGAGCCGTTACGGAGGAGCGGGGGCACTCCTGATTGTTTGCGGTGACGCCGACGAGGCGCGGTTCCACGACACGGTGGAGGGACACCTGGCGGCCTGGACCGGCGGTGGCGATCGAGCCGCGCCGCCCGAGGCTCCTGCGCCCAAGGGCGGCGAAGTCGTCTTGATCGATCGGCCGGGAAGTCCGCAGGCGGAGGTGCGGGTGGCCACGGTCGGGGTGCCCTACGGCACTCCGGACCACCACGCGATCGTCGTGGCAAACGCGATCCTCGGCGGCTTGTTCAATTCGCGCATCAACATGAATCTGCGCGAGGACAAAGGGTGGACCTACGGAGCGCGCACGTCGTTCGGCTTTCGACGAGGGCCCGGTCCGTTCGTCGCCCGCACCGCGGTGGAGACGGGCGTGACCGCGGATGCGTTCGGGGAGATCTTGAAGGAGATCGAAACGATGCGCACCGAGCTCGTCTCCTCGGAGGAGCTCGACCTCGCACAGCATGCGCTCACGTTGTCGCTGCCGCTTCAGTTTGAAGGGGCCGCGCAGATTACCGCCAAAGTCGCCCGACAGCGGATCAACGATCTTCCGAGCGACTATTGGGAGGTTTATCGAGACCGCATCGAGGCAGTGACGCCCGACGAGATTCGGGAGGTTTGTCGTCGATATCTTGCCCCCGAGCGCCTGACGCTGCTGACGGTCACAGACGCGGACGCCGTGGGCAAAGGGCTCGAGCGATTCGGGGCGCTGGACGTACGCTCGGCGACTTGATTTTCGGGGGATTTTCGGTATCATCACAGAGTTGGGGGGAGAGGGATGACGGGCGGATCTGAAGATCGACTCAGCGGCGAGCGAGTCTACCACGGCCGCGTAATCGACGTCGATCTGGACCGCGTCAGGTTCCCGGATGGGTCTGTTGGCGAGCTCGAGATCATTCGCCACCCGGGGGCCGCAGCGGTGGTGCCTCTTGATACGCGCGAGGGCACCAGCCAACCCATTGTCACGCTCGTGCATCAATACCGATATGCGGCAGGGCGCTTCATATGGGAGATCCCTGCCGGCAAGCTGGATCCAGGAGAGGCCCCAGAGGTCTGTGCGCGGCGGGAGCTCGAAGAAGAAACCGGGCTTCGAGCGGGGCGGATCGAGGCACTGTCGAAGATCTATACGACGCCTGGATTTACGGATGAAGTGATCCATTTGTACGTGGCGCTCGAACTCGAAAAGGGGCCGACGCGCCACGAGGCGAACGAGTTCATCGAACTTCATGAACTACCGCTCGCTCGGGTCCGGACGATGATCGAGCAAGGTGAGATCGTCGATGGGAAGACGATCTGCGGCATCTTGCTGGCCGATCGGTGGTGGAATGGGCAGTCGCAGTAGCGGTGGTGTGGCGGGACGCGGGCGTCGTAGACGCAGGGTGTGACGATCCGGGTCATTCATACGTCTTACAGGGTGATGCGGTAGGGGCCATGTCGGTCCCGCCCTCGCAATAAGGAGCTGGCAATGGACACGACACCGAACCTTCTCGTGACCGAGACCGATGTCGCGACCGTCGGGGCGAAACGCTTCGATCGTCAAGAGCTACGTGGGTTTGACGACTCTGAGCTCGTCGCCCAGTACCTCGCGGGTCACCGGTTCGCGTTCCAGGAGCTTGTGGGGCGGTACCAGGATCGACTGCTCAATTTTATCTACCGAACCATCGGGGATAGAGACCGAGCCGAGGACCTGGTACAGGAAACGTTCGTGCGCGTGTACCGGCACCTTCACCGGTTCGACCCGACGAAAAAGTTCTCGACGTGGATCTACACGATCGCAAGCAACCTCGCCAAGAACGAGTTGCGAAACCGATCCAGGAATCCGCTGGTCCTCTTTCAGGCGATCAAGAAGAACTGGGAAGCCGATCACCGGCCGCTCGAGTTCGAGGATATGACCTACTCGCCGGACGATCTGTTTCGGAAACGGCACCTCCGCGAAAAGGTCGAAGCGGCGGTCGCCGAGCTACCGGAGCACCACCGCGTCGTGTTCGTGTTGCGCGAGCTGGAGGGCAAGACGTACGAGGAGATTTCCGAGATCACGGGCGTCACGCTCGGGACCGTGAAATCACGACTGAATCGGGCAAGAAATCGGTTCGCGCAGATCGTCGCGCCAATGCTCGAGTAGGTTCGTCGCGACGCGCCTCCGCGGCCCCAGCGTGGGCAGGCGGCACCGCGCGAGCACATTCTTAGTTGTAGAGGGGAGGCGGCCACACCGCCTCCCCTTTTTTTGCCCTTGCAGAAAGCCCCAGGATGCGGAACCCTACTTCCCGGTCCGAGTATACTCAGGCGACCGATAACGGAGCGCTGAGCGGTGGGTTCCGAGTCCTTGCAGGAACGCGGGTTGCAGGGACGGTTCGGTTTTGGGCTTCCGAGGATCTCCCTCGGGAGAACGGGAGGAGACGACGGACGCTGTAATGATGGTTTGCAACGACTTCATCGACAGGTTCACGGACTATCGCGACGGGCTACTCTCGATCGAGGAGCGCGCTCGTTTCGATGAGCATCTGGAAGACTGCGATTCGTGCCAACGCTACGAGAGGGTGCTCAGTCGAGGGCTGGCTCTTTGTCGTGGGCTGTCGGACGCGGCAACGTCGCCAGACTTCATGCCGCGACTACAGCACCGACTCTATCACGTGGACGACTCGGGGAAGCTGTCGGCGAGGCAGCACCTCGGAAGCGCGGCGCTGGTTGCGGTCGCGTCGGTCGGGTTGCTGGCCGTGACGTGGATGCCGTTTGCCGCGCGGACCTCGATCGAAGTCGAGTTGCCGGCGGTAGCCGTCGAAGCACCGGCGATGCTGATCGCCGATCGCGGCCCGAGCTTGTTCGAACCTGGCCCGTATGTGGCGTCCCCGTTCCTCTTACCTCTGAGCGCGACGCTCGACGAGCCGGCAGGGCTTTTTACCAGCAACTACATCGCCGTTCGCGGAGATGCGACGCGCCCGCTCGAGACCCGTCGGTCTGGACAGTTGGACGAAGGCCGCTGACCGCGGGACTGCTGGACCCAGAGTCTAGCAGGAGGGCACAGTGACGGCGTCGGCCGATGCGCAGTTGGCACGCATCCTCGATGCCGGTCCTCCGACCGGAGGTTGGTTCCTTTTTGGTGACGCCTCGCGACTCCGAGACGATGCGGCCCGATCGTTGGTCGATGCGGCGCTCGATCCCGCCACCCGCGACTTCAATTTCGACCAGTTCCGTTCCGAAGACGTGTCGAGCGAACGGCTCGCGGCGACCCTCGCCATGCCCCCGATGATGGCAGAGCGTCGCGTGATTTGCGTGCGCGATGTCGAACGTCTCTCGCCGACCTCACGCAAGGTGCTGCAATCCGCGGTGACCTCCTTGCCCGACGACATCGTTCTGATCATGACCGCCACCATCCCGAAGGGTTCGCGTGCTGCGTTCTATCGCCAACTCAAGTCGGCGTGTCGATCGATGGAGTGGAGCGCGCCGCGGGCGGCCGAGATTCCCGGTTGGGTTCGCGAGCGCGGAAAGCGGCGCTGGGACCTCGAGCTGTCGCCCCAAGTCGCCCAGGCGATCGCGGGTGCGGTGGGGGAGGACTTGTCGAGACTCGATGCCGAGCTGGAGAAGCTCGCGATGCTCGGGGACACCGACGTGACGCTGAAGCAGGTGCAAGAGTTGATTCCGCGGACGCGGCGGATCGATCGTTGGGCCTGGCTCGATCTCGTCGCCAACCGTGAGTATCCCAAAGCGCTTGCCGAGCTCGATGACCTGCTCACGTCCGAGCGCGGCGTGGGTTTGGTGGCGGGGTTGGTCGAGCACCATCTTCTCCTCGGACTCGCGGTCGAGGGGGGCGCCAGCCTCGTTCGTGAAGTCCTAGCGCAGACGGGTCGAGGCTACCTCTCCTGGAAGGCCAATGGGTACGGACAACAAGCCCGATCGTGGGACGTGGATGGCGTCGAGGCCGCGTTGAGGCGTCTGCACCGAACGGACCGACTCCTCAAGTCCGGCGGTTCCGATCGCGGCATACTCGCCGAACTCCTACTCGCCCTCGAGCACGATCGGCGCGGCGCCTCATGATCCGATGGGTGGTTGTCGCGCTGGTTTCAGCAGCCGGCTTCGCACCGTCTGTCACGGCACAGTCGGCGGATGGCCCGGATCTGGACCGTCTTGAAGCCGCCATCGATTCGGGTCGCGTCGAGGGCGTGATCGTGGCATTGGACGCTTGGATCGCGGCCGCGGATGGCGCGAACGCGGAAGATCGCGGAAGAGCCGGGTACCTGCGGGCGCGCCTCTTGAGCCATGTGGATTCAGCGCGAGCTGCCTTCGCGGGCGTCGCCTTGGATGGTCGGTCGACCTATGGGGCCCGCGCATGGCTCCGTCTCGCCCAGATGGACATCTCTCTCGGGGAGTCGTTGCGGGCCCTCTCGGATCTGGAGCGACTCCGCGCGGACTATCCCGCGGGTGCAGCGGCCGCTCGTTCGTGGTACTGGACCGCGCGCGCTTGGGAACAGAGCGGAGATCTCGAACGCGCTTGTGAGAGCTATACGCAAGCCATCACACAGGGCCGGAGCGTTCAAGACGCGCCGGCAGTGGAACGTGCGCTCGACGCGTCTCGGGCCTGCGCACCGGGAGGGCTGCGGTTCTCTCTTCAGGTCGGCGCCTTTTCGAGGCGGAGCTCGGCGGAAGTCGAACAGGCCACGCTTTCGGAGTTCGGTTACCCCGCTCGAGTGCACTCCGAGGACGGCCTCCACAAGGTCCGTGTCGGTCGATTTGCCAATGCGGAGGCGGCCCGAAGTCTGGAACGCCGTCTCCGAGCCAGCGGCTTCAGCGTCGCGATCGTGGCCGCCGAGTCATGACAAAGGCTAAGGCTGCCACAGGCTCCGACCAGCCTCCGCACACCCCTCTGATCCAGCAGTACCTGGACATCAAATCTCGCCACCAAGATTCGCTCTTGTTTTTTCGTGTGGGCGACTTCTACGAGATGTTCTTTGAGGACGCTGAGGAGGGAAGCGGCCTTCTCGGGCTGACCTTGACCTCTCGCAACAACGGTGGGAAACGAGATGTCCCGCTCGCGGGTGTGCCGGTGAAGGCGCTCAACGAGTACGTCTCGCGTCTCCTCAAGGCGGGCCGTCGCGTGGCCATCTGCGAGCAGCTCGAAGATCCGTCGGAGGCGGTCGGCATCGTCCGGCGCGACGTGGTCGAAGTCATTACGCCTGGAACCGTCTTCGAGGACTCACTACTCGCGGCGAAGAAAAACAACTTCGTGGTCTCGATCGCCGGGTCGGGCCCCTTTGGGGTCGCCGCCGTCGACCTGTCCACGGGAGAGTTCGAACTGCGGGAGATTGCCGACCGGCCGGCGCTGACCGATGAGCTCAGCCGGCTCGAGCCTGCCGAAGTCTTGATGCCCGAGGAGGGTCCCCGGTTCGAAGGCCCTTGGGTTTCGACCTATCGGCCCGAATGGCGCTTCGACGCTGACCTGGGCGAAGAGCGAGTATGCGAGCGGTTCGACGTTCGTTCGTCTGCCGGCTTCGGTTTGGATGCGAAGGTGGACCGGGGTTTTCTCGGCGCGGGCGGCGCCCTTCTCGGGTATCTGGAAGAGGTGCGACCCAGCGGAGTCGACCACATTCAGCCGCCCCGTGTCGATCGTGGTGACCGGGTCATGTACCTGGACACGATGACCCGGCGCAATCTCGAATTGGTCGAGCCCTTACGGGCCGGCGAAGGGACGGCGCTGTTAACGCTGCTGGACCGGACGCGCACGCCCATGGGCGGCCGGCGCCTTCGACAACGGGTGCTGCGTCCGTTGCTCGACCGAGTGGACATCGAAGCTCGGCTGGACGCGGTGGGAGAATTCGTCGCCAACTCGGAGGCTCGCCGCGAGGTTCGAGGGCAACTTCGACCTGTACGTGACCTCGAACGGCTGGCTGCCCGCGTGTCGGCAGGGCGAGTCACGCCCCGCGAAATGTTGGGGCTCGGCTTGTCGCTCAAGGCGCTGCCCTCCGTGGGCGAGGCCATCGCGGGTCTGACCACGCCGTTGCTGCGGGAACTCGCCGACGCCTACGACCCGCTCGACGATCTTGCGGCGTTGCTTGAACGCGCCATCGAGCCGGAGGCGCCAAACGCGCTCAAGGATGGCGGCGTCATTCGAGCGGGCTACTCCGAGGAGCTCGACGAGCTACGGGCCGTCCGGGAGAACGCCGTGGACTGGATCGCGAACATGCAAGTTCGCGAACGCGAAAACACGGGGATCGAGACGCTGAAGATCGGGTTCAACCGGGTCTTCGGGTACTACCTCGAGGTCACCAAGTCCAAACTCGATCGCGTACCCGAAGATTGGGTGAGGAAGCAGACGCTGACCAACGCCGAGCGCTACCTGACCCCTGAATTGAAAGACTGGGAAGCGAAAGTGCTCGGGGCGGACGACGAGATCGTCCGTCTCGAAACCCGACTCTTTCATTCGGTTCGCGAGCTCGTCGCGGTCGAGGTGTCTCGGATCCAAGCGACGGCCACCCTCGTGGCTCGAGTGGATGTCCTCGCGGCGCTGGCAGAGATCGCCACGACGGAGAACTACGTACGGCCCGAACTGTCCGACGAGATCGAGTTCGTGGTCGAGGGCGGGCGTCACCCGGTGGTCGAGAGCACGGTGGCGCGAGAGACGTTTGTCCCGAACGACATGGATCTCGGGACAGACCTCCGGACCATGATCGTGACCGGACCCAACATGGCGGGGAAGTCGACCGTGCTGCGTCAGACGGGCTTGATCGCGCTCATGGCACACATGGGGTCTTTCGTCCCGGCCACGCGCGCGAGAATCGGCGTGTGTGACCGGGTGTTTACGCGCGTGGGAGCCAGCGACAACCTCGCTGCCGGACTGAGCACGTTCATGGTCGAGATGACGGAAACCGCGACCATCCTCAACTCCGCGACGGAACGTTCGCTCGTCCTTTTGGATGAGATTGGTCGGGGCACGTCCACCTACGATGGGGTCTCGATCGCCTGGGCCGTGACCGAGCGGCTACACGAGATGGGGGCGCGGACCGTGTTTGCGACTCACTATCATGAGCTGGTCGGGCTCGCGGAGTCGCTGGAGCGGGCCGGCGCCTTCAACGTGATGGTGCGGGAGAACGACCGCGACATCGTGTTCCTCTATAGGCTCGAGCCGGGTGGGTCGGATCGATCTTACGGCGTACATGTGGCGCGACTGGCTGGTCTGCCACCGGACGTCGTGGGTCGAGCCGCACGCATCCTTCACGCGCTCGAGAGCGGACCATGGGGTGCCGGGGGACGCGGCGCCGCCCTGGCCGAACGCGACCGACACCAGCTATCGCTTTTTGGCGCGCGCGCGCCGGTGGTCGAGGGTACCCGTCCCGACGCCGACGCCGAGATGTCCGAAGGTGATGCGAGGCGCCTGAGTCTAGCTGAGGAGATTCTGGGTCGTCTGGCGCGGCTGGACGTCGATGACCTTACGCCGCTCGACGCACTCAACACACTCGCCGAGTGGAAACGCTTTGGCGATGGCTGATCGTCGCTGGGCCCGATCGCGGCTCTTCGCCTTTGCCATAGTCGCTGGCTCGACGCTCGGCTGCGCAGAGGCGGTCCGACCGGTGCTGGGTGGTCTCAAGATCGGACCCGGCGTCGAGGGCCCCTTCGTCATGCCGATGTTGATCAACGACCGCCCCCCGTTCGCGTACCCGCAAGATGCATGGGAGCGCGGAGTCGGGGGTGAAACGACGCTGCGAATCCACATTTCGAGCGCCGGTTTTGTCGACTCGGTCCTGGTTGCCAAGTCGTCTGGAGACGCCGTGCTGGATTCCGCCTCCGTGGCCGGAGCCTTGCTGATGCAATACCGACCTGCTCGACATGGAGACAGCCCGGTAGCGGTCTGGGCATACCTCCCCGTGCGCTATCCCATGCCGGAAGCGGGGACCGCAAACGACGGGAGTCGCGATGAAAGGTGATCGGTCGCTCGGGCGATTCGACAACGTATTGGGGACGATCGGCGACACGCCGCTGATTCGACTCAACCGCGTCGTCGAGGATCTCTGCACCCCCGTTTGGATCAAGGCGGAGTCGTTCAATCCTGGGGGATCGATCAAGGACCGAATCGGGCTCTCCATGATCGAGGCCGCCGAGAGAGATGGCAGCCTCCTCCCAGGCGGGACTGTGGTTGAAGGAACGGCGGGCAATACGGGCGTCGGTCTGGCCATCGCCGCGGCGGTGAAAGGCTATCACTGCATCTTCGCGATTCCCGAGAAGATGAGCGTAGAGAAGATCCGCATGCTCAAAGCGTTCGGCGCGGAAGTGGTCGTGACGCCTGCGGGCGTGGCTCCCGACCACCCGGAGTTCTTTGGAAACGTTGCCAAGCGCATCGCGGCCGAGACGCCCGGTGCCGTGCTTGCGGATCAGTTCTACAACCCCGTCAACCCCGATACGCACTACGACACGACCGGCCCGGAGATTTGGAAACAAACCGGTGGCAAGATCACTCATTTCGTGGCGTCTCCCGCGACGGGGGGTACGATCAGTGGAACGGCCCGCTTTCTCAAAGACAGGAGCGCGTCGGTTCAAGCCATCGCGGGAGACCCGATCGGCTCGACATACGCCAGCTATTTTGCCAAAGGCGAACTCGGCGGCAGCGGCCCGTATAAGGTCGAAGGCGCGGGCGGTGACAGGATTCCCGGCACGCTCGATTTCGATCTGATTGATGAGTTCATGCAGGTGTCGGATCGAGACTCGTTCCGCATGGCCCGACGCTTGACTCGCGAAGAGGGGCTATTTGCCGGTGGGTCGACGGGTCTGATCGTTCACGTGGCCGTCGAACTCGCGCGGCGGTTGAACGATCCGAATGCCTGCATCGTTTGCCTGCTAGCCGACACGGGTGAGCGCTATTTGAGCAAGTTCTACAACGATGACTGGATGCGAGAGAACCAGATGCTTCCCGCGGCCCCGCAAACGGCTGCCGCGCTCCTAGAGCGAAAACGCCTCGCCGGAGCGCCCAATCTGATTTCCGTCTCCCCGCGAGATCCTGTGTCGCTGGGTCTAGAGCTCATCGACACCCACCACGTTTCTCAAATGCCAGTGGTCGATAACGGGAATTCTATCGGAGCCGTGACCGAAGCAAAGCTGATGGCGGCGGTCATCCGCCGACCCGAGGACGTGGACGAGCCCATAGGTTCGCTCGCGGGGGCGCCGTTTCCCGTCGTGCCCCCTGACGCCGGCCCGACGCGACTGACCCACGAGCTGAGTCGGGACGTTTCAGCCGTTCTCGTCGCCGACGCCAACGGGATCCTCGGCGTCCTGACGCGGTACGATCTATTCAAGTACCTGAAGAATTCCGGGGAGGGTCGACGTGGCGGCTGAGCACCGCATCAGAGTGGGCGTCCTGTTCGGCGGTGAGTCCGCCGAGCACGAGGTATCCCTACAATCCGCCAAGAACGTGGTCGAGGCGATCGACGCCGAGCGCTATGAGGTCGTGCTCATCGGGATCGATCGCGCCGGACGGTGGCACTTGGCGGACGGCTCGCGGTTTTTGGCGGACGCGACCGACCCCCGACGCATCCATCTCTCTGCGACCACGGCTCCGCTGGCGCTGACTCCAGGTCAGGGCACCGATCTCGTAGAGCTAGAAGCCGGCGCGGTGCTGCCGACCCTCGATGTCGTGTTCCCGGTGCTCCACGGCCCGTTGGGCGAGGACGGGACGGTCCAAGGACTGCTGCGTCTCGCGCATCTTCCCTTCGTGGGACCGAGCGTGCTGGGGTCGGCGATCGGAATGGACAAAGACGTGACCAAGCGCCTGCTCCGCGAGGCGGGCATCACGGTGGCTCCGTCGCTGACCGTGAGGCGGCGCGATCAAGCCCCAACGTGGTCCGAGGCAAGCGCGGAACTCGGCGTCCCCATCTTTGTTAAGCCGGCAAACATGGGCTCTTCGGTCGGTGTCTCGCGGGTTTCGAGCGACGTCGAGTTCGAAGCCGCGCTCGATCAGGCGTTCTCGTTTGACTCGAAAATCCTGTTGGAACGGGCCGTCGTGGGGCGGGAGATCGAATGTTCGGTACTCGGGAATGAGGAACCGCAAGCCTCGCTACCGGGCGAGGTGGTGCCGCTGCACGGGTTTTATTCGTACGACGCGAAGTATCTCGACGAGGTTGGAGCCGAACTGATCGTCCCGGCGAAACTGGACGCCGAAGTGGTGGCCCGAGTGCAAGCGCTGTCGGTGCGCGTCTTTCAGACCCTATGCTGTGAAGGAATGGCTCGCGTGGACTTCTTCCTGACGACGTCCGATGAGCACGGCTTTGACGAAGGCGAATTGGTTGTCAACGAGATCAACACGATTCCGGGCTTCACTCGTATCAGCATGTTTCCGAAACTATGGGCGGCTTCGGGCGTGAGTTACCCGGACCTCATCGATCGACTGATTTCACTGGCCCTCGAGAGGGCCGAGCGCGAGACCCGCTTAGCGTCGGCGATCAAGCTCGAATCGGCCGATCATCTTTCCGACCAAGGCGGGTAGCAGCGGATGAATCGCCCTTCCTATCAAGCCGGAGGCTTCCAGTTCGGACATGGCTTCCCCATGTCCAAGTGGGTCCTCCGCCTATTGATCGCGAACATCGCCATCTTCATGGCTCGGGCCCTGCTCGGCGCGGTTGGCGTCAACACCACGCCGTTCGTCGAGGCCTGGCTCGCGTTTGGCGTGCCCGACTTTATCACGCGTCCGTGGACGGCCGTGACCTACATGTTCTTGCACGGCGGGTTTGGTCACCTGTTCACGAACATGCTCGTCCTCTTCTTCTTCGGCCCTCCGCTCGAGAATCATTGGGGCAGTAAGTTCTTCATCAAGTACTACTTGATCACCGGTCTCGGCGCCGCGTTGTTCGCGGTGCTGCTCTACCCACTGATCGGACCGTCTCTCGTCATCGGTGCTTCGGGGGCAATCTTCGGCTTGTTGCTGGCCTTCGCTCTGAATTGGCCTGACGCGAAGATCTACATCTACTTTCTCTTCCCGGTACCGGCGAAGTGGTTTGTCGGTGTCCTGGGGTTGTTTGCGCTCTTTCAAACCATCGGCGGTAGCGGGGGCGGCGTCGCTCATTGGGCGCACCTGGGCGGGCTCGTCACCGGCATCGTCTATCTGCGTCTCGGAGAACGCATCGGCCGGTCGTTCGAAAAGATCTTCTTCAAAGAGAAACCACGACACGTCAAGGTGGAGCGGAAGGCGCCCGCCGATCCGGCTCCCAAGCCGGAGGTGCGCCGTCGTCGTCGCGGCGTCGACGGGGACTCACTGGACGAAGTCGACCGGATTCTCGACAAGATCCGCGAGAGCGGCATGGACTCTCTAAGCGTGAAAGAGCGCGCGTTTCTCGACGATATGAGTAGACAATACAAGAAGAAGAAAACCCACACCCACTAGGAGTCCGCGGCGGGCGATAAGCGCCGCATCTCGGCGTTGCGTTCGCCTCGTCTCGTTGCGACGTACCCAACAGTACGCCTCACTCGCTCGGCTCACGCGCCTTGGCCTGCGGCGCTTCTCTCCCGCCGCTGCATCAGGACCAGAGGCGCAGCGGATGGCCCGATCTGCGGGGCCGCGCTCCTCGGGGTTTCGGCGCAAAAGGGCCTAATTTGGCCGGATGGGCCCTGTAAGGGCCGGGGCGCTGGAGTTTTGGGCGGCGACTTTCTAGAATGATTGCCCCGCGCGAGACACGCCGCGTTCGCGCCCCACCCGAAGACGGGATCATTCTACAGATTCGCAGCGAAGGAGGGTTCGATGGCGTCTGCCGCCTCGGTATTTGCG
Source organism: Gemmatimonadota bacterium (assembly GCA_029262175.1). Lineage (GTDB taxonomy): Bacteria > Gemmatimonadota > Gemmatimonadetes > Palauibacterales > Palauibacteraceae > Palauibacter. Next base: position 35,216 of record JAJCZV010000026.1, on the reverse strand, counting down.
ACACCCGATATCCGAAACGTAGTTGTGTTTGGACATGGCGGGTGCGGTAAGACAACTCTCGTAGACGCCATGTGCTATGTCGCCGGAAACTCGAAGCGTAAAGGCGATGTCGACAAAGGGAACACCCTCACGGATTTCACTCCCGAAGAGACCGACCACAAGATCTCGATCAACCTCGGTCTCGCTCACGCCCGCTGGGAAAACACGAAGATCAACTTCATCGATACGCCCGGCTATCTCGATTTTCTCGGAGAAGTCATGGCCGGGATCCGCGTCGCCGACGCCGGCCTCTGCGTCGTCGACGCGGTGCACGGCGTCGAGGTTGGTACGGAGCGCACGTGGGAGGCCTGCGCGGAGCGCGGTCTGCCGCGGATGATCTTCGTATCCATGATGGATCGAGACAACGCGGGTTTTCGAAGGTCCTTCAAGGATATCAAAGAAACGCTCTCCCCAGCCGCCATCCCGGTGGAGGTCCCGATCGGTGCCGGTCCGGACTTCAAGGGGCTCGTAAACCTGTTTACGATGAAGGCACACAGATTTACGGGTGGTGACAAAGGCGAGTACGAAGAGATCGAGATTCCGGAAGATCTCGCGGCCGGTGTTGCGGACTTTCGCGAACAGCTCGTCGAATCGATTGCAGCGGCGGACGACGAGTTGCTCGAGGCGTACCTCGAGGGCGAAGAACTCGATCAAGATAAAATCCTCGCCGGGCTGGCCAAGGCGATGCTCAAGGGGGATGCGTTTCCTGTCTTCTGCGGATCGGGAGCCGACAGCCGAGGCGTCCGGCAGCTTCTAAACAAAATCGTCCAGCTGATGCCCTCCCCGGCCGACGTGCCGCCGCAGGTGGGACAAAACGGATCGGGCGATGTTCAAATCACCGCAGGCGCCGATGCGCCGATTGCAGCCCTCGTGTTCAAGACCACGTCGGAGCCGCACGTCGGAGACCTTAGTTACTTCCGCGTATTTGGTGGACAGGTCACCAACGGGCTCACGCTCTTGAACCCGGATCGGTCAGGTAGCGAGCGAATCACGCACCTCTCGGTCCCCCAGGGGTCGCAGCGGTTCGAGGTGGAATCTCTTAGCGCCGGCGATATCGGAGTGGTCGCCAAGCTGCGCGATACGCACACGGGCGACACCCTCTGCGAGGAAGCAAAAGCGATCACGTTGGATGGAATCTCGTGGCCGAACACCGACATTTCGCTCGCGATCACTGCCTCGACGCGAGGGGATGAAGACAAGATCGGGACGGGGCTGGCCAAGCTCCACGAAGAAGATCCGACCTTTACTTCCGGTTACGACGCGGAGCGAGGTCAAACCATCATCCGAGGATTGGGTGAGATCCATCTCAACATTTCGCTCGAACGACTGACGCGAAAGTACGGCGTGAATGTCGAGACCCACGCGCCGAACATCGCCTACCGGGAAACCATCACCAAGCAAGCCGGAGGTCAGGGTCGCTACAAGAAGCAATCCGGTGGTAGGGGGCAGTTTGGGGATTGTCACATCCGACTCAGCCCGCTTCCGCGGGGCGAGGGATACAAGTTCGTGAACTCGATCAAAGGCGGCGTGATCCCGACCAAGTTTGTCCCAGCGGTCAGCAAAGGGATCGAAGACGCGTCGGCCAAGGGCATCCTCGCCGGCTATCCGCTCGTCGACTTTCAGGCCGAGTGCCACGACGGCTCGCATCACGCCGTCGACAGCTCGGACCTAGCCTTTCAAATCGCGGGCTCGATGGCTTTTCAGAAGGTCGCACTCGACGCTCGACCGGTGATTCTCGAACCGATCATGGAGATCGAAGTCGAGACTCCAGAGGAATTCATGGGCGAAGTCATGGGCGACCTCAATCAGCGTCGCGGCCGGGTGTTGGGGATGGATTCGAAGGGGTCGCGGCAGGTCGTGAAAGCGCTGGTTCCGCAGGCCGAACTCTACAAATACTCGGCCGCGCTTCGTTCCTTTACTCATGGGAAGGCCACGCACACGCGGCGGCTAGCGTCGTACGAAGAGGCTCCATCGCATGTGCAAGAGAAAGTGATCGCGGACGCCAAAGCCCTCGCGGAGGATGGCTAGATTGGATTCTCTGCAGATGTGTGGAGCCGCCTAGCGTATGGCTGGTCATAACAAGTGGTCCAAGATCAAGCGGCAAAAGGCTGTCACGGACAAAGTGCGCGGCAAGATGTTCGCGAAGTTCGGCCGGGAGATCGCGGTAGCGGCGCGCGAAGGCGGTGGCGATGTCGACTTCAACCCGCGGCTGCGCACCGCAGTCGACAGCGCTCGCGCGCAGAGCATGCCGAACGAGAACATCGACCGAGCGATCAAACGGGGCACGGGGGACCTCCCGGGCGTAGCCTTCGAGGAGGTGACCTACGAAGGATACGGCCCCGGCGGCGTGGCCCTATATCTCGAATGCCTCACCGACAACCAGAAGCGAACGGTGGCCGAGCTTCGTCACCTGCTGGACAAGAAGGGTGGCAACTTGGGGCAAAACGGATCGGTCGCGTGGATGTTCGAGCGCAAGGGCCAGATCTACCTTGACGCGGAGCATTGCGATGAGGAACTCGCCCTCGAAGCTGCCCTCGAGGCGGGCGGTGAAGATTTCGCATCCGAGGGTGGGACGCACGTGGTTACGACTGCCGCGGTCGACTTCCACGCGGTGGTAAGAAGTCTTCGCGAGGCGAATATCCCGATCGCCGAGGCTGAGCTCGCGATGATTCCCAGCAACACGATGAAGACGGAGGGTCGCGACGCCGAGAAGGTCATCGATATTCTGATGGCCCTGGACGAGCACGACGATGTCTTGAAGGTCTATTCGAACGTCGACTTGGAGGAGGCGGACTGGGCTGCAATGGAGAGCAACTGACGACAGGTGGTCTGCGATCGACGACCCGGGTGTTGGGGATCGATCCGGGCACACGCGCGACCGGGTATGCTCTCATCACCGACGATCGAACGGGCCGACGGCTCATCGAGTGCGGAGTGATTCGTCCGCGCGCGACCGATCTGAACGGTCGGCTGGTCGATATTCACGACGGTACGCTCGCACTCATCGATCGCCTGCAACCGACGTGCGTAGCGATCGAGGGCGTGTTTACGGGTCGCAACGCCCGTACGGCGATGGTATTGGGGCATGCGCGCGGGGTTCTCGTACTCGCGGCCGCGCTTCGAGACCTACCGGTCCACGAGTATCCTCCACGGGAGGTGAAGAAACGCGTCGTCGGTAGCGGTGCGGCGACCAAAGGGCAGGTCGGCTACATGGTGCAAAAGCACCTCAGGCTCCGCGACATGCCCAAGCCGGCCGACGCCGCGGACGGGTGCGCGATCGCGCTGTGTCACTTATTCGCCCGATTTCCGGTCGGCATGGGAGCGACGGTATGATCCGCCGCATGCGGGGAGAATTCCTCGGCTATGGCCCCGACACGGTCGAGGTGCTCGCGGGGGACGGGCTCGGATATGAGCTCAGCGTGCCCATGGGGCTGGTCGACCGATTGCCTCGCGTGGGCCAGCAGATCGAGCTGCACACGGTGTTGGTCGTTCGTGACGACGCGCTCGACTTGTACGGCTTTGAAACCGCGCGCGACCGCGAACTGTTTCGACGTCTGCGCAGCGCCAGCGGTGTCGGCCCGCGACTCGCGCTCGCGATCCTGGGTGCCTTGCCGTCCGATCGAGTGGTTGCGGCGATCCGCGGAAAGGACCACGCCACCCTTCAGACCGTGAGCGGCGTGGGCAAGAAGACAGCGGAGCGCATCGGGATCGAACTCGCGGACAAGCTCGATGACATGGGCGTCGCCGTTTCGGCGACCACCCCGCGTGGACCGACCCACGCCGCGGCGCAAGCGCTGCGATCGCTGGGATACGGACCCACCGAAAGCGAGAGCGCGGTCACACGGGCCGTCGGTTCCCTGGAGGGTCGAGAAGTCGGGACCGAGGAACTGGTCCGCTGTGCGTTGCAGTTCGTATGAGCGCGGACCAATTCGGAGGCACCGCTCCGGGGCCGGGCCGCGAGTCGGACCGCGAGGGCCAGCTTGATCGCACCGAAGTGACGACCCCCGAGATGGTCGGAGACGAGGCGCCGACGGATTTCTCGCTTCGACCCGAACGGCTGGAAGACTTCGTCGGGCAGGCGAAGGTCAAAGAGAGTCTCTCCGTCTATATCCAGGCGGCGCTCGGTCGCGGTGAAGCCCTCGACCACACGCTCTTCTACGGCCCACCGGGTCTCGGGAAGACGACCCTCGCTCTGCTGCTCGCGCACGAACTCGGCGTCAACATCAAGTTGACCTCCGGGCCCGTCCTCGAGAAGCCCGGCGATTTGGCCGGACTACTGACCAATCTCGCGCCGCGAGACATCCTGTTTATCGACGAGATTCACCGTCTGCGACCGGTCATCGAGGAGTTCCTCTATCCCGCGATGGAGGACTACCGGATCGAGATCCGTCTCGGAGACGGCCCGCGGGTTGAGACGTTCTCGATGAAGCTCGAGCGTTTTACGCTCGTTGGAGCCACGACGAGGTTCGGCCTTCTCACGGCGCCGATGCGGGCGAGGTTCGGCGTCGTCGAACGTCTGGGCTTCTACCCGACCGACGAGCTGTGCGAGATCGTCCTCCGTTCGGCCGGTCTGTTGGAGATTCCCATCACCCCGGATGGCGCCTCCGAAATCGCACGGCGCTCGCGCGGTACGCCCAGGATCGCGAACCGGCTCTTGCGCCGGGTCCGCGACTTCGCGGAAGTCCGCAGCGACGGAACCATCGACGCCGATACCGCGGTTCAAGGGCTTACGCTACTCAACGTCGACGAGTACGGGCTCGATGAGATGGATGGCCGAGTCCTGCGCGCGATCATCGAGACCTTCGACGGCGGACCCGTCGGGCTAAACTCTCTTGCGGTTGCCGTCGGAGAAGACGCCGGCACGCTGGAAGAGGTTTACGAGCCTTATCTGATCCAGAACGGATACCTGCAACGCACCTCTAGAGGACGTACGGCCACCAAGAAGGCCTACGAACGTTTTGGCTATTCGCTCCCCACGCCCGAGAGTCCACAAGGCGCATTGTTTGGCGATGCAGGATGAACTCGCCCGCCAAACCGCGGGCTATGATTTCGAACTCCCCGACGCGCTTGTCGCGTCGCGGCCGGCCGAACAGCGCGACGCAAGCCGTCTCTTGGTCCTCGACCGCGAGTCCGGTGGGATAACACACGCGGTTTTTTCCGACATCGTGTCCGTCTTCCGCCCCGGCGATGCCGTCGTCCTCAACGACAGTCGGGTTTTCCCGGCCCGTCTGCTTGGAAGAAAGCCCACTGGCGCCCTCGCCGAGATCCTTTTGATCCGACCGGCCGAGGGCGGTGACGTCGAGGGGTTTGGCGCGGACGCTCCCAGGACTTGGAATGCCATGGTCCGCCCGGGCGCGAAGCTCAAGCCCGGCCGAACCGTCCAGATCGGTGACGGCCTCGAGGTCGAGATCCTCGAGACGTGCGCGGATGGCACGCGCATGGTGCGGCTGATCGGGGAGGGGGACCCCTGGTCGCTGATCGAGCGCCACGGCCACATGCCGCTTCCCCCGTACATCGATCGTCCGGACGACGCGACGGATCGTACGCGTTATCAGACCGTCTATGCGGGCCCCGTTGGCAGTGTCGCGGCGCCGACGGCCGGTCTCCACTTCACTCCGCACCTGTTGGAGACGCTCCGAGGACGCGGTGTGACGATCGCGAAGCTCACCCTCCACGTCGGCTTCGGTACGTTCCGCCCGGTCTCTGCCGAGCGGGTCGACGATCATCAAGTCTCGCCCGAAGCGTATCGAGTCGAGCCCGAGATCGCGGAAGCGCTCAATCGGATCAAGAAGGACGGCGGCCGAGTCTGGGCCGTCGGGACCACCACGTGTCGGGTGCTCGAAACCATCGGAGCGAGCGGGCGTTTTGTCGCGGGGGCCGGCTGGACGAACCTGTTTATCCGTCCCCCGCACCGTTTTCGAGCGGTCGATGGACTCGTCACGAATTTTCACTTACCTCGTTCCAGTCTGCTCATGCTGGTCGCGGCGTTCGCGGGTCGCGCGTCCGTGCTCCATGCGTACCAGATCGCCGTTTCGGAGGGCTACCGTTTCTTTTCCTATGGCGACGCGATGGTGATCTCTTGATCGTGAGCACGCTTCCCGGCGGCGCTACCTTTCGGATCGAGGCCGAGGCAGGACGCAGCCGTGCGGGTGTATTCGGGCTGACAAGGGGCGAGATCCACACACCGGTGTTCATGCCGGTGGGCACGCTGGGGACCGTGAAGTCTCTCACCCCCGACGACCTCCGAGCGGCCGGGGTAGAGATCGTGCTTGGAAACGCGTATCACCTCTATCTGCGTCCGGGAACCGACCTCCTCGAAGAGATGGGAGGGCTGCACCGTTTCATGTCTTGGGACCGGCCGATCCTCACGGACTCGGGTGGATTCCAAGTGTTTTCGCTGGCGCGCATCAACGAGATCGACGACGAAGGCGTGACTTTCCGCAGTCACCTCGATGGAAGCCTTCACCGCTTTACGCCTGAGCTATCCATGGAGATCCAGGCGGCCATCGGGTCGGACATCTGGATGGCGTTCGACGAGTGTCCGCCCGGTGACGCGAGTCCGGAGGTCGCCCGTGTAGCGGTCGAGCGCTCGCTGCAGTGGCTGGATCGGTGTCGTACGAGACACGCGTCGCTCGCCGAGGAACGAGGCGATGGCGCCGGCCTTCTTTTTCCCATCTGTCAGGGTGCCTCGTATCCCGATCTGCGCCGGGAATCGTTGAGACGGACGCTGGACGCCGGGGATTGGCCCGGCATCGGAATCGGCGGTCTCTCCGTGGGGGAGACGAAGGAGGTCACCAACCGCGTTTTGGACGACCTCGAGCCCATGCTCCCCAAGGATCGTCCTCGGTACCTCATGGGGGTGGGATACCCCGACGACCTCTTGGAGTCGATCCGCCGCGGCGTGGACATGTTCGACTGCGTAGCCCCGACTCGAAACGGTCGCAACGGGACGGCCTTCACGGCCGAGGGTAGGATCAACATCAAGGCGGCGCGCCACGCGAGGGAGGACCGTCCGCTCGACGACAGCTGCGACTGTCCGTGCTGCATCGGGTACTCACGAGCCTACCTGAGACACCTGTTCCGCTGCAACGAACTGCTCGGCTTGCGACTCCTCTCCCTTCACAACGTGCGCTTCTTGGTGCGTTTGACTTCGTTCGCGCGTGCAGCGATCCTCCGAGGCGATTTTGAGACTTGGGCAGATGATTGGCTCGCCCGTTACAGATGCGGCGGGGCGCCGGCCGTCACCCAAGAAGTCGAATAGGAAGGCACCGACATGTTGATGCTCAGTCTCTTCGCCGGATCACCCGATGGTGGTCAGGCGAACCCGGCAGCCACGATCATGATGATGGGTGGCTTTATCGCCATCTTCTATTTTCTCTTCTTCCGACCGCAGCGGAAACAGCAGCAGGATCATCAAGCGCTGATCCAGGGTCTAAAGAAGGGCGACGAGATCACGTCGGTCGGCGGGATCGTTGGCACGATCGTCCACCTCACCGACGACCGGGTCACGCTCAAGAGCGGCGAGACGAAGATCGAGATCGAACGCTCGAAGATCGGCAGCGTCCGCACGGGCGGTTGAGTTTCGGAGAACCCCGAGAAGTCAGCGTAGCGACCCATGATTCGTGAGATTCGTTTGTACGGAGATCCTGTGCTCCGCGAAGAGTGCGCCCGCGTCGAGCAGGTGGACGATGAGATTCGACGCCTCATCGAAGATCTCCAAGAAACGATGTACGAAGCGGACGGCATCGGTCTCGCAGCGCCGCAAGTCGGCGTCGCGACTCGGGTATTCGTCTATGACATCCGAGACGATGACATCCCGCCGGGCGCCCTCATCAATCCCGAGATCGTCGACTCCGAAGGGGTGGTCAAAACAGAAGAGGGATGTCTCAGCATCCCGGGTCTCGCCGAGATCGTCGAGCGCCATGAAACGATCATGGTCCGCGGTCTGGACGCCGACGGCGAACCCGTCGAGTTCCGGGCCGAAGGGCTGTTGAGTCGGTGCATACAGCATGAAAGCGACCACTTGGATGGCGTGCTGTTCCTCGATCGGGTGAGTCCGCTCAAGCGAAAGATGCTGGTCCGGAAGTGGCAAAAACGCGACTGACCGGCTTGGCTCCGTGAAGGTCCTGTTTTGGGGAACACCGGAGTTCGGGATCCCGACCCTCGAGGCGATCCGTTCTGCGGGTCACGAACTCGTCGGTGTCGTGACCAACCCCGATCGACCCGCAGGTCGCGGCCGATCGCTTCGCGCCAGCCCGATAAAGACCTGGGCGATCGAGGCCGACGTGCCCGTGCTGCAGCCCGAGCTTCCCAGGGGAGAGCCGTTCTTGGAGGAACTGCGTGCTCTGGCGCCGGATATCTCGGTCGTCGCCGCCTACGGTCAGATTCTGCGCGAAGAGGTTCTCGGGCTGCCCCCGCTCGGCTCGATCAACGTCCACGCATCTTTGCTTCCGGCCTTACGAGGCGCGGCGCCCATCAATTGGGCGATTATCCGAGGTCATGAGCGCGGCGGAGCGACGATCATGCGGATGGTCCTCGCGCTCGATGCGGGCGCGATCATCTTGCAGTCGGCGATCCCCATCACCGAGAAAACGACGGCCGGCAGTTTGTACGCGGAGACGTCCGAAATCGGTGGCCCACTCCTGGTCGAGGCGCTGGCGAAGCTCGCCTCCGGGAAGGCGAACGAGATCGCGCAAGACGACGAGCTGGCGACCTACGCGCCAAAGCTCGACCGAGACACGGCTCGGATCGACTGGGCCCGCCCAGCGGTCGAGATCGACCGCTGGATCCGAGGCTGCGACCCGTGGCCGGCCGCGTGGACACAACACGGAGACGTTCGCCTGCAATGCTTCTCTCCGCGGCTCCCGATCTTCGCCGGTGGGCCGAGCCCGGATGTGCCCCCCGGGACGATTCTGGAGGCGCACGATCGTCGCGGTCTTCTCGTGGCCACGGGAGATGACCCGATCCGGATTGGCGAGGTCAAGCCGGCCGGACGACGACGCATGACTGCAGCCGATTGGATTCGCGGCCTGGAGGGGTTGCAGGGTGCCCGGCTGGCCTGACCGGGGGATCCCGCGACTCCACGTCCTTGCCTCAGAGCGAGAGTTGGCCGACGACGCCGGCGTCCGGACGCTGGAGCGCCTGCTCGAGCGCGCGGGCCCAGTCGCCATTCACCTACGGGCACGTCTCTCGGCTCGGCGCATCTTCGACATCGCGAGTCGACTGACTTGGCGCACCGGCCGAACCGGAGGCTGGGTCGTCGTCAACGGAAGGCCGGACATCGCGCTAGCGGTGTCCACACAGGCGGTGCAGCTTGGGCGCGGGGCGCTCAGCCCCCGCACGGTAAGGGAATGGGTGACCAGCCGTGGGTCGTCGACCCGGATCGGATCGTCCGTGCACGGAGTCGAGGAAGCGATACGCGCGGCCCAGGACGGCGCCGACTATGTCGTGCTCGGCACCATACATTCGACTCCGTCTCACCCAGGGATCGATGGGAGCGGCGCGCAAGCCGTTAGGTTGACCGCCGAGCGCCTGGCGGAGACGACGCCCATACCGATCCTGGCGATCGGCGGGTTCAATCCAGATCGAGCTCGGGAAGCGGTCCGGGCGGGCGCGCACGGCGTCGTAGTGGGCCGCGCCGTATGGGATGCTCCGGACCCCGTGATTGCGGCAGCGGAGCTGCAGTCGGCGATGGATGAAACGGACGACGAAAACGAGACGATGAAGATCACGTGATCGACATACATGTGAATGGGCAGGCTCGCCGAGTGGCCGTCGGTTCGACGGTGTCCGAGTTGCTCGCGGAGCTCGACCTCAGCGGGCGCACCGTCGTCGTCGAACTCAACCGGCAGATCATCCGGCGAACGGAGATCGAAGCGATGGTGATCGAGAGCGGCGACCGTATCGAGTTGGTGCACTTCGTCGGCGGTGGTTGAGTGGACCCGCTGATCATTGCCGACAGGACGTTCGCTTCTCGTCTCATCGTGGGTACCGGTAAATACCCCGACCCCACCACGATGCTCGATGCGATCCGCGCCTCTGGCGCCGACATGGTCACCGTCGCGGTCCGACGGGTAGACATCGAAAACCCGGATCGCGATGACATTCTGCGGACTTTGGATCCCGAGGAATTCGCGCTGCTGCCAAACACGGCCGGTTGTTATAGCGCCGAAGAGGCCATTCGATTTGCGCGGCTCGGCCGGGCTTCCGGCATGAGCGATTGGGTGAAGCTCGAGGTGATCGGCGACCAGGAAACGCTGCTTCCGGATACCGAGGGGTTGTTGGTGGCGACTCGAACGCTCGTCGCAGAAGGATTTGTCGTCCTGGCGTATACCAACGACGACCTGGTTACGGCCCTACGGTTGGAGGACGCGGGGGCCGCGGCGGTCATGCCCCTGGTGTCTCCGATCGGGAGCGGTTTGGGTCTGCTGAACCCCCTGAACATCCGCATCATCAAGTCTCGGCTAACGGTGCCGGTGATCGTGGACGCGGGGGTCGGTACGGCCTCCGACGCGTGCGCGACGATGGAACAGGGGGTCGACGGCATCCTCATGAACACGGCCCTGGCACAGGCGGACGACCCGGTGCAAATGGCGACCGCGATGCGGCTGGCGGTGGACGCGGGAAGGCGTGCGTATCTCGCTGGTCGAATGCCGAAACGAGAGTGGGCTGTGCCTTCGAGCCCCGTGGACGGAATCCCTGGCTGAGACGTTGAGTCCGCGCGAGGCCGCGCACCGGATTGTTTCGGAGGTGCGGACGGGGGCGTTCGCCGATCGTGCGGCTGCTGCGATTTTGACCGATGTCTCCGCGGCTGATCGCGGTCTGGCGCTCGAAATCGGCTACGGGTGTATCCGGCTTCAATCTCGTCTGGACACTTGGATCCAGGCGTACACCGATCGACCGCTGGCCAAGGTCGACCCCGTTCTCCTGGATTGGCTCCGCGTCGGCACCTACCAGCTCAAGGAATTGAGAACGCCCGATCACGCTGCGGTCGGCGAGACGATGCGCGCCGCGCGCCGCAGCATGGACCCCGGCCGCGCCGGGTACATCAATGCGGTGCTGCGGGCACTCACTGCGGAAGCGAAGTCAGATCCGTTTCCATCCCGTGACCGGGATCCGATCGGCTACCTCACGAGCTACGGGTCGCACCCGGAGTGGGTCGTTCGTCGTTGGGTGGATCGCTGGAGCATCTACGATGCGTCGCGCTTGGTCACCCACGGTAATACCCCGCCGAATGTGGTCCTCCGCATGATGACGGACGACCCGCCGGCTCCGTCGGACGAGGTCGAATTGAGTCCCATCGAGGGTTGGGCACGGTCGTGGCGGCTGGTAAAGGGCACGCCCGTGGCGGCCCTCCGTCAACTACGGGCCGTGATACAGGACCCCGCAGCCTCTGCCGTGGTAGACTATGTAGGAGCGGGTGCTTCCTCGCCCGTGGTGGACGTGTGTGCGGCGCCGGGCACGAAGGCCGTGGGTCTCGCCGCGTCGAGCGGCGCCTCGGTCTTCGCGACCGACGTGTCGGCCAGTCGTTTGCGGACGATTCGCGAGCCGGCCCGACGATTGGGGCTGCCGGTCGTCCCCGTGGTGGCGGATGCCCGGAGGCCGCCGTTCGTAGCGGCGGCGACGGTGTTGGCGGATGTACCGTGCACGGGCACGGGCGTGTTGCGACGTCGAGTGGATTCGCGATGGCGACTGAATCAAGCTCGTCTCGATGAACTCGTCGCGCTGCAGTTCGAGATTCTCGACGCGTGTGCGGAGATGGTGCAAAAGGGGGGGCTGTTGGTCTATAGCACGTGTTCTCTGGAGTCAGAAGAGAACGAAGGACAGGTGGAGGCGTTCTTGGAGAGACATAGGGACTTCGTACGAGAGCCGGTCCAGGGTGTGTCGTTGCCGGAGGACTGCATCACTTCGAAGGGCGATCTGTTTATTCGTCCATGGCTGACGGGCACCGACGGGGCATACGCGGCGCGTCTACGGCGGTCCTCATGAGCTTCGAGCGTCGGCACGTCAGCTCGGCGTCCGACGGACTGCTGGCGTTCTTGAAAGGACGAGTCGGGCGCGGGCTTCTCGTCACTTTCGTCACGTTTTTCCTTGGATATACGATCGCCGCGCGGTGGCTCTTTCCGTCGGCTGATGACCCGACCGACCGGGACTTTACCGGGGTGCCATCGCTCATCGGACTCTCCGCCGGAGAAGCCGAGATCATCCTGGGGGATATCGATCTGTTCGTGAAGACGCGCGGTGAGCTGAACCATCCCGAAATTGCCGCGGGCGCTGTCGTAGCGCAGAGTCCACTGGCCGGTCAGGTGGCGCGTTCCGGGGACACCGTCTACGTCGCGCTCAGCGCCGGCGTCGAATCCCGCCTGGTCCCCGACCTCGTGGGTCTCGCCGGTGACGAGGCGGCCACGCTACTTCGCCGCCTGGGGTTTGACGTGGACGTCGTGCGTTCGACCGCATCCGCTCGTGCCGGCGTGATCGAGACCCGTCCCGCGGCCGGGACCCGAATCACTCTGCCGGGCAGCGTCGAGGTGGTCGTGGCGCAGGGCGCAGCGATTGTCACGGTGCCAGATCTACGCGGTCGGCATGTGGACGATGTGGAAGCCGTGCTCGAGGGGGCCGGGCTGCGGATGGGCGCGGTTCGCTACCAGGTCGACGCCCCCGAAGGTCCGGGTCGCGTGGTCTCGCAGAGTCCGGCACCCCGCGGATCGCTTCGCGGTGACGGGTTCGTGTCCATCGTGGTGGCTGGCGCCCCGCCGGACTCCGTCAACGCCGACTTGACCGATGACACCGACCCCCCCCGGCGAGACTCGACCGACGTGAATCGTCCCGTGCCGGGAGGCCGGTAGCCGTGGACTTCGGGCTCCTGGCCAAGAACTGGCCCTACAAGGTCGCCGCGATCGTCCTGTCGGTCCTTTTGTGGCTGAGCGTGTCCGCCGACAAGGAGCGAACGGACCAGCAGGTGGCGACGACCCTGGATTTCCAGGTCACCGACTCCGCTTGGAGCTTGCTGGAGGCGCCTACGCAGGTGTTTACCACCTTCCAGGGGCGCAGCGGAGACATCCTGGCGCTGTTGAACCAACCTCAGATCCGAAAAGTCATCGCTACGGTGGACGACAGCGTGATGAACATCGCCCTGTCGCCTTCCGACGTATTGTTCAACCGATCGCTCGCGGTTCGCGCCACCTCGGTGACACCCAACCAGGTCACCGTCCGTTTCGAGCGGCGTTCCGAGAAGATGGTGTCGGTGCGGGCCGTAACCGACGCGGAGGCCTCCGATGGTTTTGCCATCCGCGCCTATGAGGTGAGCCCGGAAAGTGTCTTGGTGCAGGGACCCGCATCGTATTTGCGAACCATCTCCGAACTGTCCACGCGCCAACTCGAGGTCGGCTCCGTCGACCATCAGATCGACCGACAGCTTGTCGTGGCGCTTCCACCGGGGTCGCGCGGCTTGCGCGTCACGCCGACATCGGTCCTGGTCTCGGTCCATGTAGATTCGCTTCGAACGCGTCGGTTTCAAGTCCCGGTGGTGGCCGGGGGTGTGTATGCCGGTTCCTCCGTCATCGATCCGCCGTCGGTGGCGGTCGATGTGACGGGGCCCGCCCGGTTGATCGATGCCCTGAGTCCTTCCGACGTGCTCGTGACGCTCGAGATTACCGAACCTGTCCTGACGGTCCGGTCGCAGCAGCTCCAAGTCCGTCTACCCGCCGATGTGGAAGCGAACGCGACGCTCCTAACGCCACGAGTCACGGTCTCTCCCGGTGCGAGTTCCTCCTAAGGGTGCGCGCGGAATACACGGGCGGGCCCATCCTCGGCATCGAAACATCATGTGACGAAACATCGGCGGCGGTCGTGGATGAGACGGGGATTCGGGGCCTCGCGATCGCCTCCCAGGACGCGCACGCGGCCTTCGGCGGTGTCGTCCCGGAAATCGCCGCGCGCGAACACGTGCGATCGCTGGACGCCATGGTGGATCACGCGATGACCCAGGCGGGGACTACGGCCGACTCCATCGCAGGCGTCGGCGTTACGGCCGGTCCGGGACTGGTTGGCGCGCTGCTGGTGGGCGTGAATTGGGGAAAGGCTTACGCGATGGCGCGCGGGCTTCCGCTGATAGGGGTGCATCACATGGAGGGACACCTTTTTGCGGCCGCCCTCGAGGACCCGTCGGCGCAGCCGCCGTTCGTCGGGCTGCTCGTGTCCGGCGGGCACACCCTGCTTTTGGAGGTGCGTGAATGGGGTGAGTACAGGATCCTCGGTCGCACGCGAGACGACGCCGCTGGGGAGGCCTTCGACAAGGTGGCTCGACGTTTGGGGCTCGGGTACCCAGGGGGTCCAGAGATCCAACGCGCTGCGGAAACCGGGACTCCGGGGCGTTTTTCGTTGCCCCGGCCCATGCTCTCGAAGCGACAGGGACCCGAAGATGCCGCGTACTACGACATGTCCTTTAGCGGTTTGAAAACAGCCCTTTCCATCGCGGTGGCGGATGTAGAGTCGAGATCTCGACTCGACGAAGCCGTGGCAGATCTCGCGGCCGAGTTTCAAGAAGCGGTCGTGGACGTGCTCGTAGAAAAGACGATGCGGGCGGTCGAGGCGCTCGGCCTGCGCCGTGTCGTTCTGGGCGGCGGTGTAGCGCGGAACTCGCGGCTGCGCCAACGTTTGGCCGAGCGGTTGGGTAGTACGGGACAGCTGTTTGTCCCTTCACCGCGACTTGCGACCGACAACGCCGCGATGATCGGCGAAGCAGCGCGGGTTCGTTTGCTCGCTGGCGAACGGAGTCCGTGGTCGCTAAACGCAGACCCCGGGCTTGTGTTTCCCGGCTTGGTTCAAGGGAGATAGCGACACGTGTATCCAGAACTATTCACGCTGAACCTGCCGGTAATCGGCGAGCTGACGATCACCTCGTTCGGGCTCCTGATGGCGATGGCTTTTCTGGCCGGCTACATGGTGGTTCGCGCGGAGTTGTCGCGCTTTGATTCCGACCCGGACTTGGCCGCCGATATGTTGCTCGGGGCGCTGATCGGCGGGATCGTCGGCGCCAAGCTGTACTACGTCTTTCTCTATTGGGATCGTACCGCGCTCGACCCGTTCGGCATGCTGTTTTCTCGAGGTGGGCTCGTGTGGTATGGTGGGTTTATCGGAGGGTTCATCGGCGTCGTTTGGGCCTTGAGACACCGCAGTACTCCGATCGGCTTGGGCGCCGACGCCGTCGCCCCGGCCCTTGCGCTGGCCTACGCCGTCGGACGACTCGGCTGCTTTTTTGTCGGTGACGACTATGGTCGGCCGACGCAGTCATGGTTCGGCATCGCTTTCCCGCAGGGTCAACCGCCGACGACCGCGGCAAACTTGCGCCGGTTCGGTGCCAACGTCGATCCAGCCATACCGGATACCGAAGTGTTGGCCGTGCATCCGACGCAGCTGTACGAAACCGGCCTTTCGCTTCTTTTCTTCTTCGTCCTGTGGCGAATCAGAAAACACCCGCACAAACAGGGATGGCTCTTTGGCGTGTGGCTCGTGCTTGCCGGCGCAGAAAGGCTTTTCGTGGAAATCTTCCGCGCGAAGGACGATCGTTTCCTAGGTGCGTTTACCGTCGCTCAAGCCATCTCCGCCGGCATCATTGTCATCGGCATCGTGCTCGCCGTTCGTCTTCGTCGACCTTCGGCCGCGGCGGCGACATGAGTCTGCCCGTCTGAAAACTCTCGTGGGCTTCGGACGTCTGAGCCGCTTCGCGAAGCCGGCGCTTGTCGGCGCGGTCTTGCTGACTGGGTCGTTCGCACCACCCGCTCAGCTCAGCGCTCAGGTCCGACCACCTGAAGTCGTGAAGCTCATCTTCAATGGCAACGAAGAGTTCTCCGACAACGAGCTTCGGGCGGTAATCCAGACTCAGCGCACCGAGTGCACGAGTCTCTTACTTAGCCCTTTTTGTCTGCTGACGAATTGGGGCTTTGCGCATCGTCGCGGTTACTTGGATTCGCTCGACGTCGCAGGCGATGCGCTTCGCCTGCGGACATTCTACACCCTGCGCGGGTTCTTCAATTCCTCCGTGCAACACGTCATCCGTCCAGAAGGTGCGAACGCGCTGGTGGCCTTCGTGGTATCGGAAGGCGAGTCGACGGCGATCGATTCCTTTACGGTCACAGGCCTGCCGCGAACGATGTCGCAGACCGCGGCAAGTCGGCTGCTCGGAGTGGGGAGCGGCGACCGATTCGATCAGATTCGGTTGGAGGTCGGGAAGGACAGCCTTGTTCGGGCCCTGCGTGAGCAGGGGTACATCGAAGCGCTCATCCTTCAGGACGCTCGCCGCGTGACGGGCGGTCCGGCTCAAGTCACGCTCGACGTGAGCCCCGGTCGACGCTTTCGCGTCGGCGAGATCAGACTCGCCGGTGCGGAGACGATCGGGGAGGGCGTCGTGCGCTCTCTCATTAGCTTTCAATCCGGGCAGTTCTTTAGTCAAAGTCGCGGGGAACAAAGCCAGCGCAATCTTTTCGCGCTCGAAGCCGTTCGGTTCGCGGCCATCACCCACAGCCGTGCGCCCGGTGCCGCGGGAGACTCGATCGTAGACGTCGATGTCGTCGTGACGCCGGCGATCACTCGAGCGGCTCGCGGCGGGTTCGGTTGGAGTACGGACGAGTGTCTGCAAACGGAGGCCACCCTTACGCACCGGAATTTGTTCGGCGGGGCCAAGCGTCTGTCGGTCACTGCCCGGCTAAAAAACATCTTCGCTCAGCAACTCGGTGGGGCGTTTCCGTGTTCCGATGTCGGGACCGACTCTGATTTTCGAACGCTCAACTTTCTTTTGCAGACCGAGCTGTTTGTCCCCGTGTTCCTTTCCGGGCGGAACAGCTTTCGGGCGACCCTGTTCGGGGAGCGAGAGACCGTGCCGGACGTCTTTATTCGGGAAGGCGTGGGGGCTGAGTTCGCGTTTACGCGCCGGCTCAACCGACGCATGACGGCGACGTTTGGTTACCAACCCGAGTTCACCGGCTTCGATGAAGAGTCCGCCGACATCTTCTTCTGCGTGAACTTCGGTTTTTGCGCGCCTGAGGACATCGCGACCGTGTCGCAGGCTCGCTGGTTGGCTCCCGTGTCGTTTGACTGGATCTTCACGGGCACGAACGACGCGATCCAACCCACCGACGGCTTCTACATGACGGCCGAACTGGAAAACGCCAGCACGATCACCGGCTCGGCTTACCGGTACGTGCGGGGGACCTTCCAAGTGGCGGGTTTCGCACAGCTCGCTCCAGGGTCGGTTCTGGCCGGGCGAACCCGCGTGGGTGTCGTCGAGCCGACCCGGGGTCCGTTCTCGGTGACCGATCCCACCCGCGCCCAGGAGATCGTCCACCCTGGGAAGCGGTTTTTTGCCGGGGGTTCCCAGAGCGTGCGCGGCTTTGGCCAAAACCTATTGGGTCCACGCGTGCTTCTGGCCGACCAGTTGGAAGATTGCGCGATGGAGGCGCTCAGAAACTGCGTCGACCGACTAGCGGCGGAGGATCCGGGCGCGTTTACCCAACGACCCACCGGCGGCAACGCATCCTTCGAAGTGAGCTTTGAACTACGCGAGACATTGAGCCAGCGCTGGGGCATGGTGCTGTTCTTGGACGCGGGTAACGTCTGGAAAGATCTCTCCAACATCGAAGCGCCCATCTGGACCCCCGGCGCCGGGATTCGCTTCCGGAGCCCCATTGGCCCTATTCGGCTCGACGTGGGGTATGATCCATCCGGATCGACTCAACTACCTGTGGTCGTCTCGCTCGACAACGGAACCCTGATCGAGATCGACAATCCAGTGCTCTTCGATCCGTTTACGTTCGACAACCCGTCGTTGCTTCGTGAGATTCTGCGACGATTTCAGTTCCATATTTCGATCGGAGAAGCATTCTGACCCCCGACGAGCCCGAGGTTCCTCCGCCGCAAGCGCCGGGCTCCGACGAACGGTCTTCAACGTCGGAGGCCGATCCACGCGCCGAACGGCGTAGCCGTCGATCGATTCGGCGACGCAAGCGCGCACGACTCTTGGCGCGTGTGCTCGGCTTGATCTCGCTCGGGATCGCGCTCGCGCTGTATCAGTTTACGCAAACCGAGACCGGCCGAAACGCGGCGGTGTCGCTTCTGCAACGGGTGCTCGCGGCCGAAATAAACGGGGAGGTTCGAATCGGACCGGTCCTCGACGGAAACCTCCTCACCCGGATCACGATCAGTCGTTTCGAAATCCGTGATCCCGATTCCGAGATTTTTGTGGCGCTCGACACGGTGACGATCGAGTACGACCCGATCGCTCTGTTCCGCAAACAGCTAAGAGTGCGGCGTCTCCACGCCAAGGCGGCGGACATCCACATCATTCAAGAGGCGAACGGCCGGTGGAACTACGACCGTGTGTTTGGGGGCTCGCGCGAACTCGACCAGAATTCGTTCGGCGCCGCGCCGGACACAGCGCGCGACTCGACGGCGCTGGCCGTAGCCGCTGGAGATTCCGCCGCCTCGGCGCTGCCCACCCCAGACACGTCGCGGCGCGCAAGCGGGTTCCGCGTACTCTTTGGGGATGCGAGCATCGAAGCCGGCACCATAGCGGTCCGCATGCCGTGGACCGAGACGATGGAGGGGCCAGAGAAGGAGCGCGCGCTGAGAGAAGCTCGCGCTGGCGAGTCGCTGTGGGCGCTGCATGAGACCGCCGAAGGCGAGTTCGAGAAGTCGTTTCGACTCGACAACATCCTCGGACGCTTCCCGACGCTGCGGATCATCGATCCGCCTCGACCGCTGCAGATTCAGCTGCAAGAGGTGAGCGGGACGCTACACGCGGTCCGGCAGCCGCTAGAGATCCAGCGCCTTTCGGCCACCGCCACGTTTGGCGATTCGATCCAGATTGAGGTCGAGCGGTTCGAGACCGAGGGGTCGGTGTTGTTTGGAAGCGGTTGGGTGGTCGGCAACAGTCCGCTCGAATACGAGTTCAGATTGACCGCGGATCCGATCGACTTTCGGGATCTGGCCTGGTTGCCCACTCCTTTGCCGGAGACCGGGGGCGGACCGATGGCGATCGATCTGTCTTCGCGAGGCGAGGACTTGATCGTGCAGATCACAGATGCCGACGCGAGGAGCGAAGACACCCGGATCCGGGGCGGCTTCACGCTGGCTCTCGAAGGGACGCCCCGTTTCCAAGACATCGACCTCGTCCTCGATCCGGTGCGGATCCAGTGGTTGGACAAGCTGCTCGACCGAGAGACGGCGATGGACGGTTGGCTGCGCGGGGCGGTCCGCGGTTCGGGGCGGACAAACAGCCTGACGATCGACGCGGATGTGACGTTCGAAGACCTCGAGCCGGGAATCGCGCCCTCCGGTCTCCGGGCCCGCGGCCGGGTGGGACTGGTCGAGCCTTATCCGCTCCGCGGCCTCGCGCTCGGCCTCCGAACCTTCGAGCCTCGGTGGGCTGGGCTATTGGGTTTGGACCCGTCGCTCAGCGGCCGGGTCAACGGCACGATGACGCTGGACCGGTCGGGCGGAGACGACCTCGCATTCGACGCCGACGTGTCTCACCGCACCCCCGGCGGGGACCTGTCACGCGTCTCGGGTTCGGGAACGTTGACCCTGGGCGAGGCCCCTTCCGTCGACGTCGCCCTCGACGTGGCCCCCCTGGCGCTGACCGTGTTGCGACCGTGGGTCCCGGACGTCGACCTGGCCGGAGAGGTGTCCGGTCCCGTCCGCGCCCGCGGCGACATGTCGGGGCTGTCGGCCAGCGCCACGCTTCAGACCGAGCGGGGCCAGCTCACGATCGACGGCACTTTCGTTCTCGATGCAGAGGAGCCCGAGTACGACGCGCAGATCGAGGCGTCGACCTTGTCGCTGGATCAGTGGCTCGAAGGCGCACCCGCATCGCGTTTGGCGGTGCGAGGTCGCGTGAACGGCCGCGGGGTCGACCTCGCGACTCTGAACGCTTCGTTCGACCTGGAGGTTCTGCCCTCCGAACTGGACCGAGCGGAGATCTTTGACAGTTTCCTTCGTTTTCGCGTCGCAAACGGCCTGGCCACCATCGACACGCTGACGCTCACGTCGGACGTAGGCAATTTGTCGGGACGAGGCAGGTTCGGGCTCGCGGAAGGTCAGCTCGGGACACTCGAGTTCGAGGCCGACGTCCGAGACCTCGCGCGCTGGAACCGTTGGTTCGCAAATGAGATCCCGGGTGGTGAGGTCGCCGAAGCCGGTGAGGCGTTGTTCGAGAGCTTCGAGGCCGTGTTCCGTGACGACCCGGAAGAATCCTCCAACGAGGGGCTCGCGGGTCGACTCTCCGCGCGTGGTGTCGCGGTCGGAAGCTGGGAGGACTTCACGGTCGAAGCCTTCGTCGAGGGCTCTCAGGCTCGGTACAAGGGCTATCGAGCCGATACGCTATCCGCGCGGGTCCAGCTGCTCGATCCACCGAGTACGGACGTCGCGATCACGCAAGTCGTCGCATCCGGTGTAGAGCTGAACGGACGACGCCTCGACTCGTTGTCGGTGCGGTTCGAACGCACCGAGCCGGGCGCAGTGACGTTGGATGTTCACGCGAGACGTGACTCCACCTTCGAGCTTTCGGCGAGCGGCGATCTCGTAGCGGGCGACACCTGGTCGACGGGGCTGGACCGCCTCCGGGTTCGGCTAGGGAAGCTCGAATCGACCCTCATCAGCCCCACGCGGATCACCTACTCCGACTCGGTGCTGATCGTCGACGATTTGGCGATCACCGGCGCGCTCGGCCGGTTCGAAGCCGATGGTCGCATCCCCGCCGTCGGGGAGGGTGAGATGCGTCTGGCGATCGTGGGAGTCCGTGTCGATCAACTCGGCTATCTATTTTCGGAAACGCCAGAAGTCGGCGGGACGCTGCAAGGATCCGGGCGTCTCACCGGGACCCTCGCGAGCCCTCGACTCGTCACGACGTTGCGTGTCGTCGATCCCTCGATTCGAAACCAGCGGTTTTCCGGTCTCGAGGCGACGGCGGAGTACTCGGATCGACGAATCGAGGGGGCCATCGACCTCACCAGCGGTCGAGCGCGGTTGGCGCGGCTCAGTGGGTCGGTCCGCGCCGACCTCTCGATGACCAAGGTGGAGCGTCGTCTTCTCGAAGACCCGATCGATTTCAGAATCCAAGGCGACAGCGTGCCGCTCGCACTCGTCGAGCTCAAAGTGCAAGGGCTCGAAGAGATCTCGGGGTCGGCTGGGGCGAATGTCAGCCTCCGCGGAGCACCGGGGGAGCTGCGCTACGGAGGAGACCTGGTTCTGCATGACGGCCGCGCCTGGGTACCGGATCTCGGCGTCTGGATGACTCGGGTGAGGGGGGAGATCGAGTTCTCGGGCCGGGAAGCTCGGATCACCGGGGCCCGCGTCGCGTCCGACCTCGGCGGGTTCGTGGAGGTGGATGGCGTCGTCGATATCGCATCGCTCTCGGACCCCGAGTTCGATCTTCAGCTCGTGTCCACGAACTTCCACGCCGTGTCGCGGCTCGATATGTCGCTCGCGATCGGCGGCCGGGGTCATCTGGGAGGACGGTACACTCGCCCGCGCCTCACCGGCAGCTACCGCCTCTCGGAGGGAGATTTGAGACCCGACGAGTTCTTGCGTGCGAGCCAAGTCATCGACCTGAGCGACCCATCGGTCTATGCGCTCCTCGATTCCGCATCGGTCGGCGACCGTCGATTGCTGGAGCGTTTTCGAAATGATTTCATGGACAACTTGATGGTCGACGCCGACGTGGGGCTCGGTCCGAATCTTTGGCTCAGGTCGCCCGAACTCGACATGGAGATGGCAGCCCAGGGGCTGTCGGTCCACGTGGATCGTGCACGGGATTCCTTGACCGTGACCGGCGGGGTGAATCTCCAGCGCGGTACCTATCGGTTTGATCGCCTGCCTCCCTACGTGCAGTCGCTTCGCATCACGCAGGGCTCGATTCAGTTTTTGGGGAGGCCAGACTTCAATCCGACCCTCGACATCACGGCGGAGTATCGTAATCGAACCGAGCGCGGGCCCGTCGTGATCGAAGCGCGAATCGGGGGCACGCTCCGAGAGAGCACCCTGGAGTTGTCGAGCGTGCCATCGATGAGCAACACCGATCGACTGTGTTACCTGGCTGTCGGGACGCCGTGCTATCGGTCGGCGGATGCGCAACTCGGCCAGCGCCTGCTTCGGCAGACGTTCTTGGGCACGGTCAGCTCTGGAATCAGCTCGGCGCTCGTGGGATCGACCGGCCTGTCCTACTTCAATCTGAGATCGGTCGACGGCGGCGTCGGTTCGAATACGCTTCTTGGCGCGCAGAACGAGTTCGACCGCACGTCTGTCGAGTTCGGTATCTACGCGACGCAAGATATTTTTCTCTCCTTTGCGCAGTCTCTCGGTGGGGGGCCGCCGCGGGCGACGGTCGAATGGAACTTCCGCGACAACTGGACGTTCGAGGCCCGGGCCGACAGCCGTTTCGATGAACGGCTATTCGGGTTGTCGGGTGGGGGCAGCTTGTCGAACGAGCAGACGTTTGGGTTGTTCCTGTTCCGGGACTGGGACTTCTAGCGTCGGGGCGCACAAGACGTTTTCTCGGTCCGCACCGGCGGCGAGGTTGCGCTGGCGTCTCTTTGCGCGGAACGTCTGGGCGCTCGGCTGAGGTGACTTCTTGCCCGAGTTCGGTTGGCCGATATCCCCGTCGCGGAGGCTGAGTGCAGCAGAATGGTAGCGGAGCGCACGGCGAGTATCCGTACGCCGACTCCGAGCGGTTTCTCGTATTGCTGAACCCAGGTGCCAGCGGAGGGCAGCCGGAAGCGCTCCGGCGCCGCTTAGGCGGTGCCTTCGCGGCGCGCGGCGTCCCGTTCGACATCGTCGAGCCGGCCACACCGGAGGAGGGTCTGCGCGCCGTTCAGGCGGCGGCGGCCCGCGGATATCGGGCGGTTGCGGCGGTTGGCGGCGACGGGACCGTCGGGATCGCACTACGCGGTACGGCGGGCACCGACGTGCCAGTCGCGATCGTGCCGTTCGGGACCGGAAATCAACTCGCCCTCAACTTCTCGATCCCCAGCTCGCTCGAGGACAGCGTCCGCGTCGCGGTCGAGGGTCGCGTCGCACAGGTGGATCTGGGTCGTGCGAACGGCGAGCATTTCGCGCTGATCGCAGGAGCGGGTCTCGACGCCGAGGTCATGACCGACGCCACCAGCGAGCTAAAAAACCGCTTGGGCTTCGCCGCCTACCTCTATAGCGGTCTCAAGAACGTCATGACGCCGAAGACCGCCGAGTTTCTCATCGTCGCGGATGATCACGAGGTGCGGGTCAATGCCTCGATGGTTCTGCTTGCCAACGCCGGCCAACTGGGTGCGGGCTCGCTGCCTGTGGAAGTCCAACTCGCGCCCGAGTCTTCGTTCCAGGACGGCCTCATGGACGTCTGCATCTATGCCCCCAGAAACCTGCCCGAGGTGGCTCGGATCCTGTGGCGCGTGGCGCGTCGTCAATTCGGCGGGGATGATCGGATGATCTTCCTGCAGGCAAAGAAAGTTCGCATCGAATCCGACCCGCCCGTGGCGATCCAAATCGATGGAGAGCCTCGGGGCGAGACGCCGATCGAGGCGGAGATCCACCCGCTCAGCGGGAACGTCCTCGTCCCGCGGTGACGTAGTCCGCGCGTTCAATCAGTAGATGAGGTATGGTCGCCGTAATTCCTCGAACTCGGCGAGGCCGCCGCCCCAACTTTCCGCGATCTCTTCTAGCTCGTCCCCTCGTACGATGGCCTCTCGCAGTCGAGCGCTCCCCGCCAATCGGTCGAAGTGTCGGGTGTTCCATACCCATTCGTCGCCGGCCAGCGCGTAGCCATCGAGTAACGCCGCCGTCGCGGTCGCGACCGGATCGTAGCGTTCGCGATCGACCACGATCAGCCGAATTCCGGACAACGTCACCCCATCGAACTTTCCATCGCTCGGAGCGTCGGGAGCAAACGCGACGGGAAGAAATCGAACCCCAGGGAGATTCCGATCGGTCAGCCGAGCGGCCCATGCTCCTCCATCGATCCAGGGCGCGCCCAGAACTTGAAATGCGCGCGGAGTGCCACGGCCGACGGAGAGGTTCGTGCCCTCGAACAAACACGTCCCGGGATAGTGTGTCGCGCTTTCGATCGTGGGCATGTTGAGCGACGGCGGCACCCAGGGCAGGCCGCCTTGGTCCAACCACACGCCGCGCGTCAGCCCGGCGACCGGAACCACGTGGAGTTCGACATCGATGCCGAACTCTCCGACAAACAATCGGGCGAGTTCTCCAGCGGTCATGCCATGGCGGACCGGGATGGGGTACAACCCGACGAACGTCGCGAACTCAGGATCCAACATCGGTCCTTGAGTCAACTCCCCGATCGGGTTCGGCCGATCGAGAACCAAAAAGGGGATTCCCGCCTCACCCGCCGCGCGCATCGAAACGGCCATCGTCGAGACGTACGTGTAGTAGCGCGCCCCGATGTCCTGAAGGTCGAACGCGAGGACATCGATCTCACGCAGCATGCTCGGGGTCGGGGCACGAGTCTCGCCATAGAGAGAGTATATGCGGATGCCGGTTTCACCATCGACTTCGTCAGCCACGAGCACACCCTCACCTACCGTGGCCCGAATGCCGTGCTCAGGAGCGAATAGCGCCACCAGGTCCGAGTTGGGATCCGCGCTGAGCAGATCGATGGAACTCGACCCGTCGCTCGAAACCCCGCTGCGATTCGTAATCAGCCCAAGTCGGCGGCCTTGGATCAGGTGCGACGAGTCGCGGAGCAGAACTTCAATCCCGGGTTGGAGGGCCGAACGGCCCGTACCGCCGGCCAGCTCGCGTGAGCCCTCGCGGGACCGCTCGCTTGAGGGTCCGGAGCACGCGCTTGCGGCGAAGCACACGACGACAAACAGCAGCGTGGCGGGCGGGTACCAAGCTGGTCGCCCTCGAGGGGCTCGGATACGTTGAGCCAACCTCATGGAGTGGCCAGAGTGCGGGTGGGAAAGCGGAGTGACGGGCATGGCAAAGAGACTAGGTGGACGCAGCGGTCGCGGAAAGCAAACGCTCTTCGCGCTCCTCGCGGTGGTCCTCGTGATCGCGGCCTCCGAGCCGGTCGAGTCGCGACTTGCGGAAGCCGACTGGGTCGAGGAGACGCTCGCGAGTCTCGGTCTTCGGGAGCGCGTGGCCCAGCTCGTCATGGTGTGGACGTCCGGCGGGTACGCCGCCGCGTCCGACCCAGAGCACGTCCGAGTCGAACGGCTCGTGCGCGAGTCTGGGATCGGGGGGATCGTCATCTCGTTGGGGATGCCGGACGCCTATGTCTCGCGTTTGAATCGACTCCAGGCCGCAGCCGACATCCCTCTTCTCGTGGCGGCGGATTTCGAAGCGGGTCCCGGCTATCGGATCGGCGGCGTCTACGCGCTCCCTCAAATGATGAGTATGGGCGGCGCCACCGCCTTTCCTCCAGCCATGGCCTTCGGTGCCGCCGACGATGAAGAGCTGGCCTTCGAGGCCGGTCGGATCACCGGCGTCGAAGCTCGCGCGCTCGGCGTTCACCTAAACTTTGCACCCGTCCTGGACGTCAACAACAATCCGGACAATCCCATCATCAACACGCGCTCGCTCGGCGAAGACCCCGAGCGAGTTGCCGCACTGGGTGCCGCGTACATACGAGGTGCCCGAAGCGCCGGCCTCCTCACCACGGCGAAGCACTTCCCAGGACACGGCGACACCGGGACCGATTCGCACGTCACCCTCCCCATCATCCCGGGCGACCGGGCTCGGCTAGACCAGATCGAACTCGTGCCATTCCGACGCGCGATCGACGCCGGGGTCGACGCCGTGATGACCGCGCACGTCGCCGCACCTCAGATCCTTGGACCCGACGCGCCTCCGGCTACGCTCTCGTCGTACTTCATGACGGAACTGCTTCGCGACGAACTCGGCTTTCAGGGGGTGCTCTTCACCGACGCGCTCGACATGGCCGCGATCGTCGAACGATACGGTGCGGGTGAGACCGCGATCCGCGCACTGGAAGCGGGTGCCGACGTTCTTCTCATGCCCGAGGAGCCCGCGCTCGCGATCGAGGCCGTCGTGTCGGCCGTCGAGGGCGGTCGACTCGATGCCGAGCGCATCGACGCGTCCGTTCGAAGACTCTTGCGGCTCAAGGCGAGGACCGGTCTCGATCGTGAGCGGTTCGTCCCGGCCGAAGCTGTCGCGGAACGAGTCGGGATCGAGGCGCACACGTCGGTGGCGGACACGGTGGCCCGCCGCTCGCTTACACTCGTTCGAGATGACGCCGAGTTGATCCCCGTCGACAGGGCGCAGACGCGATCGGTTCTTTCCCTCACCTTTGCTCGAAGCGACGATCTCCCCGCCGGCCGCGTGTTCGATCTTCGTCTCTCTGAAGGCCTCCAGGTGACCTCCCTCCGGGCCGATTTCTTGACCACGCCCACCGCATGGGATTCGCTCCAAGCGATGGTCGCCACGCGGGACCTTCTCGTCGTCTCCGGTTACGTGTCTCCTCGATCCGCGGAAGCCACCAACGGCTTGCCGGATGGACTGCGCGGGCTCGTTGCGCGTGCGGGCGCCGACGGGATCCCGACCGCGCTCGTTTCGTTCGGGAGCCCCTACTTCTTTAGCGAACTAATGGAGGCGTCTACGTATTTGCTGGCCTGGGGCGGGGCAGCGGCCTCACAGCGGGCAGCCGCGGATGCGTTCTTGGGCAGAGCAGCGGTGTCGGGACGGCTCCCGATCTCGATCCCTCCCCACTACGCGATGGGAGCCGGTCTCGGCCGCCGGACCGACCCCGTGCGGGCCGTGGCCATCGCGCGGGACTCCAACGAAGATGAGGTGGACCCGGGCGACGTCGGTATGGACCCGGTCGGTTTGGCTGCGCTCGACCGGTTGCTCGAAGCGGGCGTGAGAGACGGGGTCGCTCCCGGGATGGCCATCGCGGTCGGCCGACGAGGCCGGCTCGTCCGTCTGCGCGGATTCGGTCGGCTGGATTGGGCGCCGGGGGCGGACGAAGTGAGTCCGTCCAGTCTTTATGATCTGGCATCGCTCACAAAGGTCGTGGGCACGACTACCGCCGTCATGCAGCTTGTCGAAGCCGGCCGACTCTCGCTCGACAGTCGCATCTCGGAATTCCTTCCCGAATGGGCCAACGATTGGAAGCGCGACGTCACCGTTCGTGACCTACTTCTTCACCGAGGCGGGCTGCCACCTTTCCGTCCCTTCTGGGAAAGCCTGCAAGGGCGGGCGGCCTACCGGGCTGCGATCGCCAAACTCGAAGCCGAGTACCCGCCAGGCAGTCAGACCGTGTACTCGGACATCGGACTGATGACACTCGCGTTTACGGTCGAGACGATCACGGGACGAACGTTGGATGAGCACCTCGAATATACCGTGTTCGGTCCGTTGCAAATGGAGGATACCGGGTTCAACCCCTTGGCCTCGACCCTGTCCAGGATTGCCCCCACCGAAATGGATACCACGTTTCGGCACCGACACGTCGTGGGGGAAGTCCACGATGAAAACGCTTTCGCTCTGGGTGGAGTCGCGGGCCACGCGGGGCTGTTTTCGTCGGCGCGAGACCTCGCCCGTTTCGGGACTTGGATTCTGGCTGCAGCGCGCGTGGGACGGGGCTTGGGGTCCGGCCCGCTCCTCGACCCGCCGTCGTCTCTCCCCGCGTCCGGTACGGTGGCCGCATTCACGCGACGCGTAGATCGCAGCTCGAGCCGTGCGTTGGGTTGGGATACCCCGTCGGCCAGGTCGTCGGCGGGTCGGTTCTTCGGGAGCGGAGCGTTTGGTCATACCGGGTTTACCGGCACGAGCATCTGGGTCGACCCGGAGCTCGATGTCTTCGTCGTCTTACTCACCAACCGGGTCAACCCGACGCGTGCGAATCGGAGTCACATACCGTTTCGACGGGCGGTCCACGATGCCGTGGCTGCTTCGATTACCGATATGGTCGTGGAGCCGCGCCCCTGACTTCGCTCGATGTCCTCGTGCTCGTCGGGTATCTGGGAGCCACAACGGCGTGGGGCGCTTGGTTGGGCCGCGGAGCCCGCACCGGAGAAGACTACTTCTTGGGTGGCCGTGACCTCCCGTGGACGGCGGTCCTCCTCTCGGTCGTCGCGACCGAAACCAGCACCCTCACGTTTCTCTCGATCCCGGGTGTCGCCTACGGCGGTTCTCTCGGGTTTCTGCAGATCGCGTTCGGCTATGTCGTAGGCAGAACCGTGGTCGCCGTCTGGCTGCTTCCGGCATACAGGGCGGGGCAGCTGAAGACCGCGTACGAACTTCTCGAGGGACAGTTCGGAATCGAGAGCCGACGGCTGGCCTCGGCGATCTTCATGATTACGCGCGTCCTGGCGGACTCCGTGCGTCTCTTTGCGACGGCCATCCCGCTTTCGTTAATCACCGGCTGGTCGCTGGTCGTCTCCGTCATCGTCATCGGGGCCGTGACCTTCGTGTATACCTATGCGGGCGGAATCCGCGCGGTCGTGTGGGTCGATGCGGTCCAGATGACGCTTTATCTGATCGGCGGCGTCATTGCGATCGTCGTATTGGGGCAAGCCGTTCCCGGCGGATGGACAGAGATCTTTCGGCAGGCCGGCGATGCGGGCAAGCTGGGCGTGATCGATACGGCCCTCGACTTCGGCCGTCCCTACACGCTGTGGGCGGGCCTCATTGGGGGCGCGTTCTTGAGCATGGGTTCGCACGGTGTCGACCAGCTCATCGTCCAACGCCTGCTTGCGTGTCGAGATCTCGCGGCCAGCCGGCGCGCGCTCATCGGTAGCGGGGTGGCTGTTTTCGGGCAGTTCGCGCTCTTTCTCGTCGTAGGCCTCGGACTTTGGGTCTACTACGAAGGGCGCGTCTTCCCCCGCTCCGACGAGATCTTCGCCACGTTCATCATCGAAGCGTTGCCGGCGGGGGTTCGCGGACTGCTCATCGCCGGCGTCTTCGCGGCCGCCATGTCGACCTTATCGAGCTCGATCAACGCGTTGGCCTCAGCGACGGCCTATGACTTTTGGGCGGCGGCCCGTCCCGCAGCCGATGAAGGCGAGGTCCTTCGCATCGGCCGCATGTGGACCGTCGTGTGGACGGTCCTTTTGGTCGGCTCGGCGGTGGCGTTCATCCCGTTGAGTCGCGAGAGCGCCGCGGTAGAGGTCTCACTCGGGATCGCGTCCATGGTGTATGGCGGGCTGTTGGGAACCTTCGCGCTGGCCAGATTCTTTCCACAGGTCGGCGGGTTGTCTGCCCGGATCGGGCTCCTGTTCGGGATCGGGTCGGTCACGATCATCTGGGCGCTCGCGCGCTCGTTGATCGCATGGCCGTGGTTCGTGCTCCTCGGCACCGCGATTACGGTCGCGACCGGGCTTCTGGTTACGAGGTTGCGGCGCTAAAACGAAGTTGCCCTCGGCGCCCGTCCGCGCCTACCCTCCCTGGCTATGACAGATCGAAACTCCCTTATTGTCCGCGGTGCCCGCGAGCACAACCTCCGCGATGTGAACGTCGAGCTGCCGCGCGACAGCCTCATCGTCGTGACGGGTCTTTCCGGGTCCGGAAAATCCTCCCTCGCCTTCGACACGATCTACGCCGAGGGTCAGCGTCGGTACGTCGAGTCTCTCTCGGCGTATGCGCGCCAATTCCTCGGCGTGATGGAGAAGCCGGACGTCGATCTCATCGAGGGGTTGTCCCCCGCGATCGCGATCGAGCAACGGACCGCTGGCGGGAATCCCCGCTCGACCGTCGGGACCGTCACCGAGATTTACGATTACTTGCGTCTCCTCTGGGCGCGAGCCGGAACCCCCCATTGCCCCTCGTGCGGTCGTCCGGTGAAGGCGCAATCCAGTTCGCAGATCGCCGGGCAGATCCTGGAGTGGCCCAAGAACGCCCGCATCGAGGTGCTCGCTCCGCTCGTGCGCGGTCGGAAGGGCGAGTTCAGAGATCTGTTCGAGGGGGCGCTGAGCCAAGGTTTCGTTCGGGGCCGGGTCAACGGTGAACTGATCGAGTTGGCGGAGCCACCGAAGCTCGACCGGCGCAGGAACCACGACGTGGCGATCGTGGTCGATCGCCTCACGGTGCGCGCGTCGGACCGCGAGCGTCTTGCCGATTCGATCGAAACCGCCCTTCGCATGGCGGACGGGATCGTGGAGGTCGACCTGTTTGGCAAGAAAGGCGCGGACGGGGCCAAGCGAAAAAACGATGAGGCCCCGGAAGCGCACTTGTTCAGCGAGCGCTACGGGTGTCCGACCTGCGGGCTGAGCGTTCCCGAGCTCGAGCCGCGGCAATTCTCCTTCAACTCGCCTTACGGCGCGTGCCCCGAGTGCGACGGATTGGGTGTTCAGCGCGAGCCAAACGAGCAGCTCATCATCGGGGGCGACCAGATCTCGATTCTCGAAGGCGTGCTGCTCCCGATGGGCCCGCCCAGCGGCAGGGTTCGACGGCACAGCTTGCCGCGGCTGGCAAAGAAGCTCGACTTCGATCTCAACACGGCGTGGGGCGACCTGAATCCCGTCCAGCGCGAGGCGATTCTCTACGGCGACTCCGACGTCGGGTGGGAAGGGGCCATCGCTTCGACCTTGCGGCGATACCACGAGACGCCCAGCGAGAAGGTGCGTTTGGCACTCGAGGAGTACATGACGCTTTCGACCTGCCGGTCCTGCGAGGGGGCCAGGCTGCGCCCCGAGAGTCGGGCGGTGACGATCGAGGGTCTTGGCTTGCCCGAGGTCGTCGAACTCTCGATAGGGGATCTTCGTCCCTTCCTGTCCGATTGGATGGCATCGGCCCGAAAGGCCGGGGGCGCCACCGCCGAGATTCGAGTCCCCATCCTCAAAGAAGTCGTCGAGCGTCTCGACTTTCTCGACCGGGTAGGCCTGGCGTACCTCACGCTGTCGCGTTCGGCCGAAACGCTTTCGGGGGGAGAAGCGCAACGGATTCGGCTCGCCACCCAAATCGGGAGTCGACTCGTCGGCGTTCTTTACGTTCTCGATGAGCCCAGCATCGGGCTTCACCCACGCGACAACGAGCGCCTCCTCGAGACACTCAAGGCTCTCCGTGACCTCGGGAACACGGTATTGGTGGTCGAGCACGATGAGCAGACGATTCGAAGCGCAGACCACATCGTCGACATGGGACCGCGCGCAGGCCGCCACGGCGGAGAGGTGATGGTATCGGGCGATATCGACGACCTGCTCAAGAGCAAACGCTCGCTGACGGCGGCCTATCTCCGCGGGGAGCGCCAGATCCCGATCCCGGCCACACAGCGACAGCCGGTCAACGGCGCGCTCATCGTTCGCGAAGCCACCCAAAACAATTTGAAGAATATCGACGTCGAATTTCCGCTCGGACTCTTCATCTGTGTGACGGGAGTCTCAGGCTCCGGAAAGTCGACGTTGGTCGAGTCCATCTTGTACCGACGGCTTTCGCGGGAGATCTACCGGAGCAAGGTCGTCCCCGGCGCGCATGCCGCGATCGAGGGAATCGAGCTCATCGACAAGGTCATCGATGTGGATCAAAGCCCGATCGGGCGAACGCCGCGCTCCAATCCGGCAACATATACCGGGGTGTTCACCCCGATCCGCGAGCTCTTCTCCAGGCTGCCCGAGTCCAACATCCGGGGCTACGCTCCCGGACGGTTTAGCTTCAATGTCAAAGGAGGACGGTGCGAGGCCTGTCGAGGCGACGGGCTGGTCAAGATCGAAATGCACTTCCTGCCGGATGTCTACGTCCCCTGCGACGTATGCCGGGGAAGACGCTACAATCGCGAAACGCTCGAAGTTCTGTACAAAGGCAAGAGTATCGCGGATGTCCTGGAAATGAGCGTAGATGAGGCTTTGGGGTTCTTCGCGGCGGTTCCGTCGCTAAATCGGCGGCTGCAGACGCTTTCGGACGTCGGACTGGGATACGTGACGCTCGGGCAGCCCGCGACGACCCTTTCCGGTGGCGAGGCGCAGCGGGTGAAGCTCGCCTCCGAACTCGCCAAGACCAGCACGGGACGCACGGTCTATATCCTGGATGAGCCCACGACAGGCCTTCATTTCGAGGATATCCGCCTCCTTTTGGGTGTCCTCCACCGGCTGGCCGATCGCGGAAACACGATCATCGTGATCGAGCACCACATGGACGTCGTGAAGACCGCGGACTGGATTGTCGATATGGGCCCCGAGGGCGGGCTTTTAGGCGGCACAGTAGTTGCTCAAGGACCGCCGGAAGCAGTTGCCTCTGTGGAAGGCAGTCACACGGGTCAGCATCTGGCTCCAATGCTCGCGAGCGCGGGCGGAACCGGGGCCGTGTGACAAAACGAAGTTCGGGGTCGACAAACTTTTACCACGACCTTGACCTTTATCAATAGGGGTGCGATACTCGGGACTCGGGAGGAGGGGTGGGGTTGGGCCTACCTGTAGCAACTCACCGAGTTTTGGCCGAGGGTGATTGAGGTTGAAATCACGCTTTTGGTCAGCTCGACGATCCACGAATGGATCGCCGGGAAACCGAGGCCCTTGCCAGACACGGCTTAAGAGGCTAATCGAAGAGAGACAACGAAGTTAACTAGGGTGCTGGCGCACTTGACCCTTTTCAGGCGCGTCGGTAGGTTCAGCCCGTTTTGCGGCTGTAGCTGTGGTGCATCGTATGTAGGGTCGTAGGGCGACCGAGAGGTCGGCGGCGAGTTAGACATCACCCGAAGGACTTCATCCCTGAGGAGGAGTGAATGAGGAAGGTTACGAAGAGGCTCTTGACGGTGTGCGTCGCGGCGTTGGCCGCAGGCGCGTGTCAAGACAACATTATCGTGCCGGCACCGCCGGCCCCCCCGCCGCCGCCGCCTACGAATGTGGTCGACGCGACGGTCTCGATTCTGGGCTTGGCTTTGATTCCGGGGCCGGGATCGGTGAACCCGACGGCAGTCGCTGGGGACATCAACGTTTCGTTGAACGTCGAAGAGGGTGACAACACGGTCACGGCCGTGGATCTGCTCTTCAACGGCACGCCAGTCGGCTGCGCGACGATCAACACGAACGCCGTACCCGGTCAAGGCGTAAGCCTGTCGACCGCGGCCGGTGCCGATGTCGTGGAGTGTTTCTGGAACACCGACACGTTCGCGGGTGTCTGCGACGGCAATAACCTGCCTCCGCAGTTCGCCAACGGGACACACACGCTGGGCGCGCAGATTACGCTCAGCGACGGTACGAAACGTACGGCGAGCAACACGCAGCAGGTCACGCTGGTCAACACCGACCTTCTGACGCTCGTCATGCTTCCGGGTGCTCAGAGCGTCGTCTCTGGTGGTGTCACCTACTACGGTGGCCCGACCGACGTGGATGGCGACGGCACCGACGACAACTCCGTCGACTATGCTGTTTGCCCGGTCTCGTTCGCCGGAACCACGGTTGCTTCGCTCAGCTTGGTGGGCACCAGCGCTTCGGGTAACGACGTCGACCTGGGTTCTGGCCCGGGTGTCGCGGATCTCGATTCCGCAGCGCCGTTCGTCTGGAACGTCGATCCTGACGACAACGATCGCGCGTCCGGCAATCCGGTTGAGGATCTGCCCGGGCTGACCAATGGCCACGATCTCGACACGACCGGCCAAATCCTCGATAGCTCGGGGTTGGACGTTTCCGGTCAATTCGCCAGCGCTTCGCTGACGGACATGCACCATGACTTCACGTCGCCGGATCCGACGGCCGCGACGCTCACCCTCGCAGGCGCTGGTCCAGGTGCGCTTCTCACGTGGTATTCCGCTGGCGACTTCGGCCTGACCGGCGTCGTAGAGGCGGGTGTAGGCTTCTCGTTCGGCAGTGGTGCCGTGGTCGATGTGGTCGAGTGCACCGACGCCGACTTCACCGACGTCGACGCGTCGACATCGTTCACCCCGCTCTTCGCGAACTCACCCGGCGTCTCGGATCACACCGAGGACGACTGGGAAGTTGGTGGGGACGGCTTCGCAGGTACCGATGGCGGCGGCGTGGACTGCTATGGCGCGGAACTCACGTCTCTGGCCGACGATCTCGGCAACGCCTTCGATCTCACGACGCTCGGGTCGACCGCACCGCTCCAGGTGACGGACTACGGCTACGATGCGACGGCTCCAGCCGAGTCGAGCGTCATGCCGGATCCGGCAGACGTCACGATCATGAACCCGTCTGCTGGTACGGACGACTACACCTGCGTGTTCGCTGCTGGCACGGGCGAGTGTGAGGTCACGTTCGACCAGGCCGATCCGGATCTCGCTTCCGGCGATCCGGGTAGCGGAATCGGGCCCGAAGCGGCCGAGGACGAGGACGGTAATGCCCTCCCGACCGCCGGCTTCGGCGCAGGCGACGAGATTGCCGTCGACATCACGTCGCTCGGCGATGGCCCGCACACGGTTACGGTGGATATCGAGGATCTCGCCACGGCGCCGAACTCGCATTCGTTCGACATCGGGCTCAACCTTGATGACACGGCTCCGACGTTTGGCGCGCTGAACCCGGCTCCGGCTGGAAGTTCGACGAACGCCACGTCGATCGTGTTCAACATCGGCGGCACGATCTCAGACGCCAACATCATTGACTCTGCGGTGCTGAGCGTGTGGATCTCGGACATGGGCAACGCGATCTGCGGCGACGGCGGCGACGTCAAGCTTACGGTCGGCACAGCCCAAGACCGGATCGACGTGAATGATGTCGATCTCACGGATGGCACGAGCGCCATCACCTTCAGCAACTCGTTCACGGTCACGGAGATCGCGGGCGGCGTCGGAACGCAGGACTACTGCTTCCTGATCGCTGCTGAGGACGAGGCCGTGCTGATCGACGGCACGGACACGGGTAACTCGAGCTCGCTCTCGACGTTCGTGACGGTTACCTGGAACTAGAGGTAGAACGGAGAAGTGTGGAGGGCCTTCGGGCTCTCCGAGCTTCCCCGGAAGTACGGAGTAGCAGTACTCCGCCTCAGGAAAAAGAGCCCCGCGTCCCGCGGGGCTTTTTTTTTCGAGCAGGTATGAGGCTCGGCTTGGACCTGAATCCGACGCCACGTGACGCTGCGGCTTTCTTTTTGCGGTAAGTGGCTGTCAATTAGGTAGCTTACGAAGCACTATATCATCGGACAGGACCAGGGCTACGGCTGAAATGCCCGGTCGGGAGAGGATTGGAAGATGAAGGCGATCTATCGCGCGTTGGCGTTTTGCGGGGTCGTTCTCGCGGCGAGTGCGTGTCAGGACAACATCATCGTGCCGG
>JAJCZV010000025.1 GCA_029262175.1 Gemmatimonadota bacterium | reverse complement strand
TACGCCGATTCACTCGACCGAAACTTCGGTGCGGCGTACGGCCTTCGAATCGTATCCGTAAACCCAGCTTCATTTGAGTCTCTGAAGTCTCGAGGACTCGGACTCATCTCGAATGCGCGTCTCCGAGCGCAGATTGCTAGGCTCTATGACCTTACCTACGCACAGCTCACCGAGAACCAGGTTGGCCAGCGAAGCGTCATCCTCGGCGCCCTACGGCCCTATTTCTTGACCCATTTTCGAAACCTGGAGTTCAATAGCAGCGCGACGCCGCTGGACTACTCGTTCATCCAGCGTGATGTCGAGTTCCTGAACCTCCTCGATTACCGGCTTCAGGTACTCAGGGTCGCCGACCTTCCTACGCACGAGAGCGCGGTTACGTCGATCGACGCGCTGCTAGCGGCGCTCGCGGTAGAGATCGACGAGTAGCCAACCACCCGCCGCTTCACGGGGTCAGCTTCGATGAGGCGACGTCGGTCTTCTCCGATGAGCGCGCTCTGTTAGAGGACGATCCCGAGCATTCCGACGATGAAGATCGCTTCGTTCTTCTCGGACTCAGTGCTAGTCTTCGAACCCTCGTCGTCTGTCACTGCTACCGCGAGGCGGACGCCGTTATCCGCCTCAACTCAGCACGCAAAGCCAACAAGAAGGAGCGCGCCGTCTATGCGCGAAGGTGGGGACCATGAGAGACCATTACGACTTCGAGAACGCGCGCCGGAATCCCTACGCCAAGCTTCTCAAGAAGCGCGTTACCATCCGGCTCGACGAGAACACTATCGATTACTTCAAGGCGCTCGCCGAGGAGACCGAAATCCCCTATCAGACTCTCATCAACCTTTATCTACGGGACTGTGCAGCCAGCAACCGACGTCTTCGGATGGCCTGGAGACCGAAGAAGCGTACCGAAGCCTCGTAACAAGCAATTGCTGCTGACGGAGGCGGTTTGGGTGTCGCGCGCTACGCGCGCCTCCGTCACATTGGTCCGCAGCAGAATTGCGTATCCGCTAGGT
This sequence comes from Gemmatimonadota bacterium, assembly GCA_029262175.1. Classification (GTDB taxonomy): domain Bacteria; phylum Gemmatimonadota; class Gemmatimonadetes; order Palauibacterales; family Palauibacteraceae; genus Palauibacter. The sequence continues at coordinate 1,796 of JAJCZV010000025.1, read as the reverse complement.
CGCAACGTCAGGTAGTGAGTTAGATTCCGTGGGCATCGCTACGAGGAGAACCCATGAAGACCAAAGACACGGTCCGCGAAGTACTTGACCGGCTGCCCGATGACTGCACTCTCGATGACGTCCTTTACCATCTCTACGTTATCCAGACCGTCGGTCGTGGGCTCGATGACGTGGCCGCGGGCCGCACCATCCCGCACGACGAAGTCTCCCGCGAGCTCCGTCGGAAGTGGCAACAAGCCGCCGCCGGGTAGTCTGGAGCCTTGGCGCTCGTGACGATCTCGATCAGGCCATCGAGTACATCGCACAGGAGTCACCGGATGCGGCGCTCGGCGTGCTTGATCGGCTCCTAGCTGCAGCTGGGTCCCTTGAGAACCTCGGCGAACGCGGACGGATGCTACGGGAGTTGAGCAATCCAGAGATTCGCGAGCTGCTCCTAGACCCGTTTCGACTCGTCTGTCGAGTGACCGACTCTACCTGCGAGATCCTCGGAATACTTCACCAACGCCGTGACTTCAAGCTTTGGGACCGTCCACCAGGGCCGAGCTAGTGCGGGTTGCGACCTAACAAGCAATTGCTGCTGACGGAGGCGGCTTGGTCGTGCGCGCTTCGCGCTTAGTCGTCACATTGGTCCGCAGCAGAATCGCAGAACCGTTAGACGGATCCCCCCACACGGTGACGACGAATTGACCTCAGACTCTTTCAGGCTCGCTGTTGTGCAGGCTGCCCCCGAATTTCTGGATCTGGACGCAACCGTCGAGAAGGCCTGCCGCCTAATCGACGAGGCAGCTAAGGGCGGAGCCACCCTGGCAGTGTTTCCGGAGGCGTTTGTTCCGGGCTACCCCCTGTGGGTCTGGTTCATTCCCCCCGCCCACACCCACCCATTGCGAGCTGTGTACACAAGGCTGCACCAGAACTCGGTAACCATTCCAGGGCCGGAGACCAAGCGGCTCGGAGAGGCGGCGGCGGACTGTGGGATCACTGTGGCCATCGGAGTAAATGAGAAGAACTCTGAGGCCAGCGACTCGACTCTGTACAACACTCTGCTTTATTTGGGGGCAGACGGTGAGGTACTTGGTAAGCATCGAAAACTCATTCCAACGGCGGGTGAGCGGCTAGTATGGGGCCAGGGAGCGGCCTTTGATCTCGAGGTGTTCGACCTGCCGTTTGGTCGGTTGAGCGGGCTGCTCTGTTGGGAGAACTACATGCCTCTTGCGCGTTACACGCTCGCCGCGTGGGGCGAGCAGATTCACGTGGCTCCCACTTGGGATCGCGGAGAGCCGTGGATCTCCACCATGCGCCACGTGGCCAAGGAAGGGCGATGTTTTGTCATCAGTGCCTGCCAAGCATTTCACAAGGACAACATCCCCGATGATCTCAAGTTCAAGGAGACGTACCTCGCTGAGGTCGAGGGCTGGATCAATCCGGGCCTCAGCCTTATCGCGGATCCGGACGGGAAAATCGTCGCGGGCCCCTTAGACGGGCAGGAAGGCATCCTCTACGCGGACTGCGACGCTCACGAGTTAGTGGGCCCCCGCTGGCAGTTAGACGTTGCTGGCCACTACGCGCGTCCCGACATTTTCTCCCTCCGGGTGAATCGCCAACCTCGGCCGTTCCTATCGATCGTCGACAGTTTCGAGAACGAGCAGGACGCCGAATCCGTCTTGTATGACGAGAAGTAGGTAGTTTTCTGCAGTAAACGGGAGCGGTAGCCCGATCCGTCTAGGGTCCTCGAGACCGATTGTTAGCCAGGGCGCCGTTTCCCCCTGAGGTCGTGACGAGTCCGAACAGTTGTTGGG
>JAJCZV010000024.1 GCA_029262175.1 Gemmatimonadota bacterium | reverse complement strand
GACGACGCGATCATCTTCGTCGAGAACGTGTATCGTCGCCTCCGCGAGAATCGCCTCCGGCCCGAACTCGAGCGGCGTGCGCCCCTGCCGCTCATCTATGATGCCGCTCGGGAGATTCGCGCGCCGATCCTCAACGCGACGCTGATCATTACAATCGTCTTCGTGCCACTCTTTTTTCTGTCCGGCGTCGAAGGACGGATGCTGCGACCTCTCGGCCTCGCATACATCGTGAGTATCCTGTCGTCGCTGCTCGTGGCGGTAACGGTCACGCCCGCCCTCTGTCACATGTTTCTGCCAAACGACCCGGCACTGAACCGTGAGAGCGAAGGTGCGCTTCTGTCCCGCTTGGAGCGTAGTTACGGCGGAACGCTGGATTGGGTGCTTCGACATTCGGGGATCACGCTAGGGGCGGCCGCGCTCTTGTTCATCGGCACGCTCGCGGTGATCCCCACTTTGGGGAGCGGGTTTCTGCCCGAGTTTCAGGAAGGGACGCTCACGATATCCGTTGTGACGCTTCCGGGCACGGCGCTCGAAGAGTCTGATGCGATCGGGGCCAGGGTCGAACGACAGTTACTGGCCAACCCGGCGGTCTTGTCGACTTCGAGAAGGACAGGGCGAGCGGACCTCGACGAGCATGCGCAGGGCACAAACGCATCTGAAATCGATGCGCGTCTCGACCTGACGGACCGCGAACTAGCGGATGTGATGGCCGAGATTCGCGCGGAGCTGGACGGATTCCCGGGCACCAATGTCACGGTTGGGCAGCCGATCGGTCATCGGATCGATCACATGCTGTCTGGAACTCGCGCGGCGATCGCGCTCAACCTTTTTGGTCCGGAGCTTCAGGAGCTACGCGATTTAGCGGTCGAGATCGAGACCGTGGCAGAGAGCGTCGACGGGCTCGTCGACATCTCCGTCGAGCAACAGGCTGACGTGCCGCAGCTCCAAATCCGAGGTGACCGCCGCGCGATGGCTCGATACGGCGTCACCCCTGAAGCCTTGGGAGAAGCCATCGATGTCGCCTTCCAGGGCGAGGAGGTGTCGCTGATCCGCGAGGGACAACGCGCCTTTGATCTTGTCGTTCGTTATGCCGATGAACATCGCCGGGACGCCGCGACCGTGGGTGCCGCGCTCATCACGACGGCTGCCGGTCCGGCGGTGCCTCTCACTCAGTTGGCCTCGGTACGCACGGGTCGCGGCCCGAACACGATCAGCCGAGAGAACGTCCAGAGGAAGATCGTCATTAGCGCGAACGTGGCGGATCGCGATATCGGGAGTGCGGTTGGAGAGCTTCAGGCGCGCGTCGCGACTGACGTCGCGCTTCCTCAGGGGTATTATGTGCAATACGGAGGTCAGTTCGAGAGCGGTCAAGAAGCTACACGACGAATCACGATCCTTTCGTTCTTCTCGATCGCGGCGATCTTTCTCATCATGTTCCGACAGTTCGGTAGCGCCCGTACCGCGGCGCTCCTGATGGTGAATCTTCCCTTGTCGTTGGCCGGGGGCGTCTTCGCCGTTTTGCTCATAGGCGGCACCGTCAACGTCGCAACGCTGGTCGGATTCATCACACTGTTCGGGATCGCGGTTCGGAACGGGATTCTGCTGGTCAGTCGCTATCAGGATCTACAGGCCACTGGCATGCCGGTGGCCGCGAGCATCCGACTCGGGTCGATGGAACGGCTCAGCCCGATCCTGATGACGGCGCTCACCGCCGGGCTCGCCCTCATCCCGCTCGCAGCGGGGATGGGCGAGCCGGGGAAAGAAATCCAGGCCCCGCTTGCCGTAGTCGTCCTCGGGGGCCTACTTACGGCCACCGCGCTCAACATGGTGGTCGTTCCAGCCCTCTTCCTTCGCTACGGCCGTCTCGTACCCGCCATGGCAGAATCAGCACCCAGCCATTCAATTGTCAGTGCCACACACGACACTACAACAGGGGACCCTGAATGAGACTCACGCGACGCACACTCTTGACGCTGGCGCTACTCACGGTGGGCATCGTAGCCACCGCTCGGGCGCACGACATGTTCTTGAAGCTCGAGAGCTTCTATCTCGAGCCCAACTCTTCCGCCGTCGTCTCGCTTGTCAACGGAACGTTTGACCTGAGCGAGAACACGATCACGCGAGATCGTATGACGGACGTAAGCATCGTCTCGCCCGAGGGCGTGAGGCATCCACCGATGTCCGTTTGGCGAGACACCGCCGCGCATCATTGGGACCCGGACAGCGTTGACACGGCACTCTTGCCCTTCGACACAGGCCGGTCCGGCACCTACGTGATCGCCTTGTCGACGAGCCCCACCGTGTTCACGCTGGAAGACACGGCGTTCAATTCCTACCTGGTTCACGACGGTGTGCTTGACGTGCTCGAGGATCGCAAGGCCAATGGCAAGATGGGTGATGACGCCACTGAACGTTACAGTAAGCATGTGAAAGCTCTGGTCCAGGTGGGCGGGACGCGAAGCGCCGAATTCTCGCACGAGTTGGGATACCCTGCGGAGTTTGTTCCGCTTCAGAATCCGTACGACTTGGGCGTCGGAGATAATCTCGAGGTGAAGTTCCTTCGTGCGGGCCAGCCGGTGGCCAACCAATTGGTGTATGCGAGCAGCGAGCGCTATCACGGTCACGACGACGCGGGCGGACACACCGTCTCGGTGACCACGCGTACGAACGGTCAGGGTGTGGCGACCATTCCGCTCAGCGAGGGCGGTCGATGGTTTATCCGTACGATCCACATGGTTGAGACGACGGCCGAGCCAGACGTGGACTACGAGTCGAACTGGGCCACGCTCACGTTCGAGATCCGTTAGACCGTCGGGTACGGTGTCCGAGCCAGCGAGAGCCCGCCCAGTGCGGGCTTTCGCGCATCTGGGGTCCTTCCACGCTCGGGCTAGTGAGGGGCCGCTCCGCCGCCCCTCAACACTTGGCCGGGGGCAGACCCCGTCATCTCGGCGCCCGATAGAACCGGCACGCCATTGACCAGCACGTGCTCCACCCCGACCGCGAATCGGTTGGGGTGGTCCCAGTCTGAACGATCCACGATGACTTCCGGATCGAAGATGGTGATGTCGGCGGCTGCGCCCACTGCGATGCGACCTCTATCGGAGAGGCCGTGAAAATCGGCAGGGAGTGAGGTGATCTTTCTCACCGCTTCTTCCAACGAAAGCACGCCTTCCTCGCGTACGTAGTGGCCGAGTAGACGTGGAAATGTGCCGGCGGCCCGCGGGTGACCGACGGGGGAATCGGAGCCGTCGGCATACGCACCATCGCTGGCGATCATGTTCCACGGCTGAACCATCAGTCGTCTGACGTCGTGCTCCTTGATCGCGCCGAGCGTGACGTTCACGGGAGACGTGGACCCGATGATCAGGTCCGAGATCGCGTCGAAGGGGTCGGCCCCGCGCATCGACGCAACTTCTGATAGATACTTGCCGACCAACTCGGGGTAGTCGGACGAGCTGACGATCCGCATGCTGGTGTAGCCCGTGGCTTTGAGCCAGGCGAAGCCGCCGTCGACGCCGTTTTCGCTTGCTTCTTTGAGCGCTCGCCTCCGCGCGGGAGAAGCGAGTGCCTCCTTGAGCTGAGCGATGCCCTCCTCATCCCATCCTTGGCGCCCCATCGCTCTGAATCGTTCCAGTCCGTCCTGATCCAGCGGGGCCACGATGATCCCGGTGAGACCGGCGGTGGCCGCCCCGTCGTAGGGGTACTGGTCGGAGACGATCTCGACCCCACGAGCCTGCGCATTCTCCACGAGCGCGATGATGTCTTCGATCACGCCTTCGTTGTGGAGGCCGACGGCTTTGAGGTGTCCGATTTTGCCGGGAACGCCCGCTCCCTCGGCGATTTCGATCACCTCGAGGTCCGAGCCGATCAGGTCGTGACCAGGGTCTCGGGTGTGTGAATCGTAGATCCCCCCGAAGGGCGCGACCTCGGCGGCGAGCGCCGTCACCTCGGACGTAACGGAAAACATCCCGGGTTCATACATGAGCCCGGTAGAAAGTCCGAGCGCGCCGAGCTCCATGCCCTCACGTACGAGACTCCGCATCTGCGCCATCTCTTCGATCGAGGGGGCACGTTGTTGATCGCCACCGAGCACTTCTTGTCGGACTGCGTTGTGACCTACGTAGAACGCGACGTTGGTGCCGACGCCTTGTTCCTCGAAGGTGGCCGCCAAGTCTCGGATGTTCTGGGGCGACATGCCGCCATCGGGGCCGCCAATGACCGTCGTCACGCCTTGTCGAATCACGCCCTCGTTCCACCGACGATCGGGATCGGACAGCGCGGGCGGTGTGTGACTGTGCACATCGATGAAGCCGGGGGCAACGGTGAGTCCGGTCGCATCGATCGTGTCCCGAGCGGAGGGCCCGCCCGGTCCGACATGGATGATCACGCCGTTTCTTATCGCGACGTTCGCAGCCATGGCTGCCGCGCCCGTTCCATCGAGAACCGCTCCTCCCACGACTACAAGGTCTGCAGGGCCGTCTTCCGACATCAGACAGGCCGAAGTCGCCGCGGACAGGACGATCAAAACGAGCGATGAACGGGCGAAGCGGGACATAGGTCGCATGCAGCCTCATGGATTCGGGTCTGAGCGCTGAAGCTGATCCCCCGCACCCGGGTCGGCAACCGAATCTAAGCAATGGTGGTTCTCGGCCAACGCTCGTGCGACATTCGTCTGCCAGGAATTGAACATCGCATCTACGCCTGGAGGTGAGTAGTGCTCGGGAGACGAAGCGTCGCAGTCGCGTTTGCTCTGCTGATCGCCGGGGCAGCTGCCGACGGTGTGTCGGCTCAGGCGCAGGTTCCAGTAGAGGTGGGCGCTCGCGACCCCGCGATCTCCCCCGACGGCTCGACGGTTGCGCTCTCGATTCTGGGCAAGATTTGGACGTTGCCGTTCGAGGGCGGCGTAGCCACGCAGATCACGCGGGGCCCGAGCTGGGACACCCGTCCTGCGTGGTCGCCTGACGGGCGCTTTGTCGCTTACGCATCGCGCGGTGCTTCGGGGACGGACCTCATCGTCCTCAACCTCGCGACCGGCGGTACCAGGTATCTCCATCGAACGAACGGGTCGATCGGACATACCGCATTTAGTCCGGATGGCGACCGCGTGTACTTCGTTGATGAACGCTCGCAGTACGATGCCCACGTCTGGCGATTGCCGGTCCAGGGTGGTGAGGCCGAGCAGTTGACGGCGACCCAGAACTGGCACGAATGGTCGTTCGCGATCGCGCCGGATGAAGCGCGCCTGCTGCTCGAGTCCGGTCGCTATGGCGGGGCCGACTTGTACGAGCTCGAGCTCGAGAGCGGATCCGTCACGCGGTTGACGGAAACAGCGGCGCGGGAGATGAGCGTCGCTTTGAGCCAGGATGGACGCAGTAGAGCGCATGTCGAGACGCACGACGGGGTAGACCACATCGTGGTGGCGACGGACGGTGGGCCGCCTCGGCGCGTCCACACCAGTCCGTTCGATCAGAAACAGCTGGCCTTCCACCCCAAACAGAACGTGCTTGTCGTCACAGCCGGTCGGCGACTCCACAAGCTCAGGCTAGAGAGCGGGGAGATGTCACCCATCCCGTTCGAGGCCCGTTTCGTCGTCGCAGCCGACCCGCCCGACGATCTCGCGATCACGAACGTTCGCCTGTTCGCCGCGACAAGCGACGACGTGATCCCCAACGCGACGGTGCTGGTCCGCGATGGCCGAATCCTTCGAGTGCTGACGGGAGGTTCCGCAGACGGTGGTGACCTTCCGCCGGGCACGCCGAGCATCGACGGCCGCGGGCGCACCTTGTTGCCGGGTCTCTTCGACAACCACCTGCACTTCTGGGGACCTTCCGCCGGCGCAGATCTATTGGCGGCTGGTGTCACCACCATTCGCGATCCCGGATCGGCGATGTCGGATGTCTTGGACTACAAGGACGCGATTCGCCTCGGCATTTTGGCGGGTCCGACCGTCTTTGCGGCCGGCCCCCTGATCGACGGGCCAGGCGGGTATCACCCCCTGGTGGATATCAGCATCGAAGATCCGGCGGCCGCCGCTCCACTCGTGCGCGCGATGAAGGCTCAGGGTGTGGATTTTCTCAAGGCGTATTTTCAACTCGACCCCGACGTGCTGGCCGCCGTCGTTGCGGAGGCAAGGGTCCAGGGTTTGCCGGTCACCGGTCACATCGGCGTGCGGACCAGTTGGAGGGAAGCGATGGACGCCGGGATCGCCGGCTTCAATCATATCCGGATTTGGAAAGATTTCCTGCCGGAAGAGTTGCAGGTCGACGGCCGGAACGAGTCGCTCGACTCGGGAGTCAATCTCATCGGAAGAATGCAGCTGGATTGGCGGCTCGTCGATCCCGAAGGCCCCGAAGCGTCAGCGTTGATCGACAAACTGGCCGCCACCGGCACCGCAATCGATCCCACGCTCTACGTCCAGTATTTCGATGAAAGCGCCCGTTCGCAGCTATCGCTCGAGCAATACGCCCTCGCGACTCAGGCCTACGAGCAGATGGGGACCTTTGTTCGACGGGCAGTCGAGGCCGGAGTCCCTCTCCTAGCCGGAACCGACAACGTCGGGCTCTTCAACGAGCTTGAAGCCTACGAAAAGGCGGGTGTCCCGAACGCGGAGATCTTGCGGGCCGCGACGGTCAACGGCGCGCGGTGGTTTGGCGAGGAGGACGACTTCGGGACTATTCAGGCGGGGATGCGCGCTCACATGATTCTGGTAGATGGAGATCCGCTCGCCGATATGTCGCAGCTTCGCAACATCGACCTGGTAGTCAAGGACGGGGTTATCGTTTTCGCGCGTTGAGCAAAGCGCCCACCCAACTCGCTCAGAGGCTAGGGACGCTCCATCGAACGCGCGAGGAGTTGTTGAAAGCGAGGCCGGTCGCTCAACTGCCACAGATCTCGCAGCGCCGAGGCGTGTAACCACGGTACCGCGCCGGTGCCTCGATCGAGCGCCTCGCTGAACAGGTCCAGCGCACGGTCCGCGTTTCCGAAGATCGATTCCAGGCGGGCTCGAGTGAGGACGTGGTCGCCGGAGTCGAAGCGGGGAGGATCTCCCAATATGGTCAGCGCCGAGTCGGGCTCCCCCATCTGCGCGATCGCGAGCGCGGCAAGACCTCGATAGTCCCTGCGCTCGGGGTAGTCGGCGACCAACCCCTCGAAGACCTGACGTGCTTCCGGCCACCGGCCCAAATCGTAGTAGGCGCTCGCGAGCCAGTAGCGATGGGGACGATCGCTCGGCTCGGCGGCCAGCTGACTTCCGAGCCAGTCGATGGCCCGCTCGAAGTACGGGCCGGCATCTTCGGCGTACCCGTGAGCGGAAAGCTCTTCGCCCGAGATGACCAGCGCTCCCGCAAACGACCAATAGGTGCGAGGACTGAGCGCTGCGATGCCGTCGAGCAATCGACCCAGGGAGTCCTGGTTGCCGGCGGCCGCGAGCGCACGCGCTTGCAGGACCGAGGCGACACGTCGCTCTGGAAACCCCTCGCGCATCGCCGTGGCCGCCGCCAACTCTTGATCGAAGAGGCCAAGTAGGTGTGTCGCGTGGCTGAGCTGCGTCCAATACTGGGCCCAGCCTCTCATGGCTCCGCCCTCTGGATCCACACTCGTCAAGGCTTCGAATGCCTCGGCCGGCCGATTCAGGTGGATGGCTGTGAGACCGTAGTTGTAGGCGGCGCGACTCCCAGGTCCCATCTCGACCGCACGCCGAGCTATGCGGAGCGCTCGCTCGCCGTCCCCGTCGAGGGTGGATCGGAGAAACTCCCATCGGTTGTCTTGGTATTGGGTGAGCCTCTCTCGACTCGGTTCGATCAGGCGTAGGACAGAGTCGACTTCCGCGTGCCGACCCGTGTTGTAGAGAGTCGTGGCCTGGTACAGAAGCGCGACGATAAACGTCGTGTCTTGATGAAATGCGTTCGCGAACTCTCGCGACGCCGCAGAGTAGTCTTGCTCGTTATAGAGTCGAATGCCCCGATCGAACGTGCGATAGGCCTCGAGCTTGGGTGGCTCGCGTGACAGCGGTACGGCGGCGAGCCGTTCGTCGGACGCGACGGCGAAACTCCCCATTATGCGATCTCTCAACTCGCGGATCGCCGTCTCGGCCCGGTCCCTCGGAGCCGAGATCGGCGAGGGTGACATCAGCCGTTCGCCGGTCGCTGCGTCCGTGACGGCGGCGCCGAACTGGATCTCATCACCCAGATCGTAGAAGGAGCCGGTGATCACGATTCCCGCCCCGATCTCCCGTGCGAGGTATGAAACCATATCGGTCGGTAGTCCATCTTCAGCCGCCGCTCTCGAGGCATCGAGCACCGTGGGCCAAGGAAGCACGGGCAGCGTCCCGAGTTGTTGAACGCCCTGGGCGATCCAGTCGGCGGCGAGGTTGCCTAGAGGATCGAGAGAGGCGTCGCCGGTTTCGTTGACGAACGGAGCGACGGCCACCGGCGCGCCGCCATCGGGAAAGCTCGGTCCGCGGGGCCATGCGAGGATGGTGCCGGCAGCCAGGATGACCACAGCCGCGGTCGGGACCCACCATCTACGCCAGATCGCCGGTCTTGATCGTTGGCTCCGCCGGGCGCTCATTCGGTCGGCCGTTTGAAAATGCAGCAGTATCTCGTCGGCGCTGGCGACGCGCGCCGAGGGCTCGGGTTCGAGGCATCTCGCGATCAGTTCGATCCACCCGTCGGAGAGGCTGGGCGATGCCTCCCGAAGGCGCTCACGAATCTCTACGCCAACGGCCCCCTTCGTCTTTTCGACGCGACTGCCTGTAAGCATCTCGTAGGCGAGCAATCCCCATGCGTACAAGTCCGCTCGCTCATCGATCTCGGGGTCCGCCCCTGCCTGCTCCGGGGCCATATAGCTGGGGGTGCCGACCGCGTGCCCGAGACCGGTGAGCTGTTCGCGGTCTTCGTCGAGCGTCTTGGCGATCCCGAAATCCATGAGGTACGCGTGCGTACCGGCGCACAGCACGTTGCCGGGCTTGAGGTCGCGGTGAACCACGCCGTGCGCGTGTGCGTAGGCGAGCGCGTTGGCGATGTCTTCGAGCAGCGGCTCGGCGGCCTCGAACGCGAGTGCGCCCTCGCGTTTGAGACGGTCGCGGAGCGTCTCGCCCGCGACGTGGGGCATGACGTAATAGAGAACCCCCCCATCGGAGCCCGAATCGATGAGGCCGAGGATATGAGGGTGTGAGAGTTGAGCGGCGATCTGCACCTCACGCTCGAACCGCTCTGCCCCATACAGATAAGCGACGCCCGGCTTGAGCGCTTTGATCACGACCGTGCGATCGTGCTTTCGCTCACGGGCGAGAAAAACGAGCGCCATGCCTCCGCGCCCAAGCTCCTCACGGATTTCGTAACGATCGGCGAGGGCCTCGCGAAGGACCGGCTCGATCTGGTCTTCGCGGAGCACGCCGACATCGTCGTTGAAGGGGCGGCGATCGAGAATGCCGGATGTGCGGGCGTGCGCCGAAAGGAGCGCCTCCACCTCGCTGATGAGATCATCATCCCCACCGGTAGACTCGCGCAGCCAGGCGGCTCGCTCAGGCTCCGGTATTTCTAGTGCGCCCTGAAACAGCTCCAGGGCATCGCGATCACCACGGGCGGGAGGCATGTCCCCAAGCTAGAGTCGCCCGGCGATGGATTCCACCGTCTCGGTGCGCCGGCTAGTAGAAGTCCTCCAACTCTCCGTTGATGCTGGTCACAATGTCCCCGGCGTCCGGCCGGCGCGAGCCGCAGGGACCCTCGATCGCTCCACCATGGCCGATCGGTCACTCAGCTATTCTTTTGCATTGATGATATTCCGCGCCGTGTCTGTGTCGGTTTGCCGGATCGCATCGGCCGTCGTCTTGGTGATGACCTATGCCGGGGCGGCCATCGCTCAGTCGGTTCCGATCGCCCGCATCGATTCGGTTTTCCAAGCCTTCAATCGGATGGATGGACCGGGTTGTACGGTTGCCGTCTTCCAGGCTGGCGAGATCACGTACGCCAAGGGCTACGGCATGGCCAACTTGGAGTACGGAATCTCGCTCCAGCCTCGGTCGGTGTTTCACGTCGCCTCGATCTCGAAGCAGTTCACCGCCTACGCGGTCGAACTGCTCGTCTCGGAGGGACGCGTTTCTTGGGATGATGTGATCCAGAAGCACGTCCCGGAGATCCCGGAATACGACCGACCGATCACGCTGCGCCATCTCGTCCACCACACCAGTGGGATCCGCGACCAGTGGAGCCTACTCATCATGGCAGGCTGGCGGTGGGAAGCCGATCTCGTGACGCAGGCAAACGCGATCGAGATCATGTCGCGACAGACCGCACTCAATTTCGATCCAGGTGATGAGTACCTGTACTCCAACAGCGGGTTCACGCTGCTCGCCGCGGTCGTGGAGCGCGTGACGGGCCAGACGCTAAAGCAGTTTGCCGAGCGTCGGATCTTCGGTCCGTTGGGCATGAAGGACACACATTTCCATGACGATCACGAGACCATCGTTCCGGACCGGGCCTACGGGTATCGCCACTGGGATGAAGAGGGTTGGAAGATATCGATTCCTGATTTCGCGATCGTAGGCGCCTCGAGCCTCTTTACCACCGTCGAGGATATGGCCAAGTGGGATCGGAATCTCCGCGATCAGACGCTTGGCGATGACGATCTCTACAGGCGTTTCTTTGATCGAGGCGTGCTGACCAGCGGCGACACGCTGAGCTACGCCCACGGCATCGTGGTCACTCCGTACCGGGGGGCGACAACGGTCGGCCACGGTGGCGCGGATGCGGGCTACCGTAGCAACTACACGCGGTTTCCGGAGCTGGATGTCGGAATCGTGAGCTTCTGCAACTTCGCTCGCGCCAACCCGGGGCTGTACGTCCGTCAGGTGGCCGACATCCTTCTCGAGGAGGAGCTCGAGGACGTGTCGATGGATGACGATGACGAGGCTCCACCCGAGGTCGACCTGGATCAGTGGGCCACGACCCTCGCAAGCTTGGTGGGTTTCTACCGAGATCCACGTCACGACGTACCGCTCCACATTTGGCTGCACGAGGGCAGGGCGCGGGCCCAGCGCGGCGTCGGTCGCGGCGAGGCGGGCGTTTTGGTGGTCCCGGAGGGGGCGGACAGGTTTGCGCTCTGGCCGGGTCCCGACCGCATGAGGCTGATCACACGGTCCGCCGGCCCGCCCGACCTGGAGATCGATGGGGTCCGCTACCCGTATCTCGGCCCGGGCGTCGGTCGGATCGACCCGAACTCCTATGTCGGCACGTATTGGTCGGAGGAGCTGGGGACCGAGTATCACGTGCAACCGGGCGAAGGAGATGCCGTGCTCGCGCTTAGCCACCGAAAGCGGGATACCAGAGAGCTCGAACCAACCTTTGCCGACGGATTTCGTGCGGGGGGCGACTGGTTCACTTTTGAGCGAGGGTCCAGCGGTGCGGTGTCGGGATTCACATGGTCCAATGGTCGCGTTCGGAAGGTGAGGTTCGTACGACGACCCTAGACGCCTCAAACCCCAGCAACTCCGACTCCGTCGAGCGACCTCTGGCCGACAGCTCTTTTGGTCTCCAACTCTCGGACTTCGCCGCGTTCGGCGAGTTCGCCGCCGCCGGCCTGGCCGCGACGACCGCGGCACTGGAGCGGGCCGGGCTTTCCTACGGACAGTCTCGCGTACCGATCGCTGGGGCGGCGGTCTACATGGCGCCCGCCGGCGAGCTCACGACACTGGCGGTGGGAAACAACGGGCGAATTCCAGCGCCGCCCGGCCAGTGCGAGAGCCCGGACCCCGACGGCAAAGGATACCCTACCGATCACGGCGAGACGGCGACGATCCGCCAGATCACCGACGTTGCCGCCGTCGATTGGAATCGGGTCGTGTTCACCACGAGCCTGAACCCGTGCATCATGTGCAACCGAACGTTGACGCACCTTTGGACGTTGGGTCTCAACAAAATCGTCGTTGCAGACGTCAGCACATTCGAAGGCACGGTGGACACGCTCAAGGCGCTCGAAGGGATGACCGTCGTTGAGCTCGATAACCCGATCGATGCCGAGTGGATGACGACGTTCGCTCGCACCTATCCGTGGGATTGGAGTGCGGACATCGGCCTGATCCCGCCCTCTGACATGAGGCTCGTGCAGGCGCTTCCAAAAGACGTCGCGCTCCAAGCAGCGCTGATAGATGCGGTCGCAGCCGCCTTACCCGAGCTCGAGACTTATGGTGCCGGAGTGGTGACGCCCGACAAGAAGGTGGCTGGCGCGGCCCTCGACCAGCGGGATTCGCACGGCGGGAATCCGACGTTCAGCGCGGCGATGATGGCCATGGGCCGCGCGGGGTCCGCGGTCAATCTCCGCGAGAGCGTCTTGGTCCTCTTGGTCAAGGAATCGGGGTCCGTGCTGGACGTCGCCGGATTCGGGTCCTCCTCGCGCGGTGCGTGCGAACTGTTTCGGCCGGGCACGTTGCTCACGAACGCTTCAATCGGGCCGGACTTGCGGGCGGTCCTGTCTGAGGCGGGTGTACCCGTTGTCGAACGAGAGGACACACGCTCGTCATCGAACTCGGCGCGGTGATTCACTGGATCGGAGGTCGCTCGGCACGTTGGGCGGGTGTGCCGCTACCAGGGGTTCACCTTGAAGCCTTGATCCTGCAACACCAAGAACGCCGTCATGGCCGACAACGCCACGCTCACCTCTTCCATGACGCCCTCTCTCGGAATACCGCGGGCTGCGGCGGTCTGACCGCACAGGATCACTTGTACCCCCGCGTCGACGAGCTCCTTGATAAGGGTGGTATTCGGATTGTCGACACCGTGTCGTTCTCGGTACGCCTCGTCGTCCAACATCTCCCAACCAGCCGTGCCATGGACCACGACAGCTGCGTCTATCTGGTCAGCCGGGAGTCCCGCTTGGCCATGCATGTTGAGGTATCGAGCCACGGTGTTGAGGACGACGTTGACCTCGTCGGGAGAATCCGACGCGCGCGCCATCTCGAAGGCCAGCTTGTACTGCCGATCCAAGGGTGTTGTGAACTCGGGTTCGGGAATCCCGAAGACCGCCCCCGCCGACTCGATCACGGGACCCGTGGATGGCCCCGTTTGAGCTGCACCCACGGACGGCCAGACGAGTGCGGCGGGAATCAACAGGGCCAGGGCGGAGGGAGTTCTCATCAGTACCTCGCACAATCGGATTGGAAGAAGGGTCTCTCCATTCAACTCTAACGCCCGGGTTCCGCAAGCGCGAAGCACCGCCTTTTGGGACAAGAACAGCCAACTCGCTTGCCGGCGCCAGCCGGGCGGGTGTAGCTTGATTGTTATAGTAATTTATAACAGTTAAGCGGAGTGTTTGAGTGATGCGTACTCGGCTCGACCATAACAGCGCCGTCCCGCTCTACCACCAGATCGTCAGCGCGATCGAGTACCGGATTGCGACGGGGGACCTGCGGGCCGGGGATCGCCTGCCGTCGCTGAGGGATGCGGCCGACGCCTGGGGGATCAATCTGCACACCGTGCGGAAGGGCTACGTGACGCTGGCCAAGCGCGGTTCCGTGGAGACGCGGGTCGGGGCCGGCACCGTCGTGGTCGGGCGTGCGCCGGCGGACGAGACCCGTTCGAGTGCGGGCGCGACACGCGACTGGTCCTTAGATGGCTCCATCCACGATTTCGTCGATCTCATGGTGCGAGAGGGACACGAGCGCTGGGGCGTCACTCCAACCGAATTGGGTCGGCTGGTGCGGGCGCGCGCCGCCGCGGAGCCCGTGTGGGTTTTGGAGTGCAGTGAGATCCAGGCGCGCGACCTCGCTCAACAAGTGCGGCTCAGGACGGGGGCCGACGCGCGGGGCTGGAGCCTCGAGAACCCAGGGGACGTGCCACCCGGCCAAATCGTCGCCACGCACTTTCACTACGGCGACGTCCAACGTCGTTGGCCAGATCGCCTGAGCGAGGTGAAGTTCGTGGCGATTCGTCCCGATCCTTCGGTGCGCGAGCGTGTGCGCGATCAGGTCGGCCCTGGCGAGGGTATCGCGCTCGTGTGCGAGCGCGGTGCCGCGATGGCCGCGAACGTCGCGGCCGATCTCGCGCCGGCGCTCGAAACCATCGCCCGCCTGGACACACTGACTAGCCGGGATGTCGCCGCATTCCTGGCCGGTCCGCCAACGCACGCGCCACGACTGTTTGCCCCTCGGGTCTGGGGCGATCTCAGCGAGGCCGAACGTCAGGATCCTCGTGCGATCGAGGTCCGTTACCTGATCGATGAGAGAGATCTCGAGGGCCTGGCCCGGGAGCTGGTCGAGCCCCCAGAAGCGCAGCCCGTTTCCGGAGCGATGAGATGACTCACATGAGCCGTTCGCGCCGAGCCGTGGTCGTGCCCGCCGCCCGGTTGGGAATTCTAGTGGCGTGGCTGGCCGCGAGCGGTTGTGCCGCGCAGAGCCCGGATCCGTCGGGCGGTCTCAGCACGGGGATGCAGCTGTTCATGCAGCACGACATCGATGGGGCCGACGCGGCGTTTGCGTCGCTGCCGGCAGACGCCTCCTCTCGAGACCGGGCGACGGCGCTGCAGACACGGGCGCTGTTCGCCTGGCGTTATCGGCGCGCCTTCGACGAAGGCGAAGCCCTCTTGCGCGAGGCGCTCGGCGTCGAGGCCTTGACCTCCAAAAGTTGGGCGGGCCTCGCCAGGCTCGAGACGGCGCGCGATCAGTTTGATGCGGCCCGCGAGGCAGCGCTGGAGGCCATCGCCACCGCCGAGACCGAGCAGGAAGCGATTGAGGGCACGATTTCGCTGGCGCGCGTCGCGATCGGCAAGGCGGAGCTGACCTTCGACCGGACGCCTCACGCCCGGCCGGATTCCCTCACCATCGAGTGGCTACGCGAGGCCCACGATCGTTTGACGATCGCTGTGGCCGAAGCACCGGGCGATGTCGCGATCGCCGGGCCGCTTCTGCGCACATCGATTTTCCTCGGCGACGGGGAAGGGCTGCTTGCCGCATGGCGCTCCTATTACCTGACGATCGTCGGAAAACCGGACGCAGGTGTACTCAATCCGTCACGCGAGACACTCGATGCTCTGCTTCCGCAGTGGCGCGATCGAGAACCGAGCGCTGCGGAGGTGGCGCGGGTCGTCGTCGCACTCGCCGCCTCGGGCTTGTATCGGGAAGCTTGGCTCGCGGCCCGGACCCCGGGTTGGACGCAAGGAGTCGAGGCCTCCGACCCCGAGACACTCGAGACGCTCACCTACGCCCGTTTCGTCCAGGAAGGGTCCTCCGTCACGGACGAGCACTACCGTCGTGTGGCGATCGGCGAGGGAGATACCAAACAATACCGCGCCGCGTTCCTGGAGACGGCCGAGCCCCTGTGGGAAGCGATCCGGTGGGATGATCAGCGGCCTTCCCTGACGCTGCAGAATCTCATCCAGGAAACCAGTCGTCGATTCAACGCCCAGCTGCGCGGAGGGAAAACGGCGGGCTATGACGATCTTCATTTCGGGCACAGGGTGATCGACGAGGAGATATCGGTTTCTCAATACGGTCACGAGGCCGTGCTGAGGTTTGTCGTTCTGGACGGGATGGTTTCCAACGGGTTTCAGAGTTGGGCCTGGGACTTCCGCGCGCAGCACGGGGGGTGGGCAAGCTCGGGCGGAATCACGCAAGTGCGCCCGGCGTACGCAGGAGAGGCGCAGGAGATATGGCGAACGCTCAACGACTCGATCGCCCTTCAACGCGTGCGCGAAGAAACAGAGCGCGAGTCGGCGACCGACTGGGACCGGGCAGCAGAGGACCCTCATGCGTTCCTCCCCGGGCTTGCTGGCCGACTGCGGCTACAAGGAGCGGGTCAGTTGTTGGAGCAGCTCCGCGCTGAGGGAGCCACGGGCGACGAGCTTCAGCGCCGCTTCTTGGTCGAGTTACAAGCCGCGGTCTTCGCCAGCAGCATCGAGGCCCACGAGGGTCGTCACGCGATCGATGGGACGTTGAGCACTCCGTTCTCTTCGGCCGATCTCGAATTCCGAGCCAAGCTCTCCGAGGTCGTCTTCGCTCCACACCCCAGAATCGCCTTCGGCGGGATCATCGGTGGCAACATCGGCGACTCGACGCCCCATGGCCAAGCCAACCTACGCATCATGCGGGGGCTCGTTACCTGGCTGTCAGAGCGCGGCGATCAGATTCCAGGGTTGGATCCTTCGCGTCCACTCCTCCCGCAGCTGGACCTGCTATCGGACGACCAACTCCGGGCCGCGATGGCTTCCATGGATCCGCTCGCCCGATAACGCTGGGAGCGTTCTTTGCATCGCCATGTTCCTCTCAGACGGTTCCGCCTTTAAGGTCCAGGCCGAGTCTGCTGGGAAGATCAGGCGCACCGGGGGAGGGCGAGCGGAGATGAGGCGGAGGGCCATGAGGATATCGAGCGTCTGCTTTGCGCTGGGTGTTTGGGGAGCTGCGTCGCCGCCGACAGGACAGGCGCAGGAGCTCGAACTCCAAGGGCTGCTCGACCAACTCCGCGGCGATCTCCAGGCCCCTGGGGCGATTCTCGGCTTGCGTCTTCCTGACGGACGAACCATCACCGTCGCGAGCGGTGTGTCCGACCTCGAGTCGGGACGCGCGATTGGCGAGGCGGACGCATATTTTCTCGGCAGTGTGTCCAAGGTCTACACGGCGACGGTCACGCTCCGGCTCGTGGAAGAAGGACGACTGACGCTGGAGGAGCCGCTATCAGCGTACGTGCCTTCGCTATCGCGCTCGAACGAGGTCACCCTTCGGCACTTGCTCTCGCATACGAGCGGCCTCCGCGATTTCTACAGCTATCTGTATTACCGACCTGAACGAGCCGAGATGATCGAGCTGGTGACGAAGGACTGGGAGCAAGAGGATCTGCTCGGGCTCACGGAACGCTTCGGATACGGGTTCGATCCCGGCACTGATTGGTCCTACAGCAACACGAACTACTACCTACTCGGCCTGATCATCGAACGTGTCACCGGCATGACGCTGGCGGACGCCTATCGATCCTACATCTATGAACCCCTCGAGCTAAAAAAAACCTGGCTCACCTGGCACGAACCAGCCGCGCTCCCACTAGAGGTCACCGGCTACATGGGTCCTGTCGAGGGTTGGGATCACAGCGATATGTTCGGCGAACTCGGGCCCACGACGATCCTCGATCGCTCTCCGGTCGAGTGGGGAGCAGGGGGGTTGGCCGCATCGGCGACGGACGCGCTGACCTTCATGCATGGATTGATGACGGGCCAACTGCTCGGCCAGTCGATGCACGAGAACATGACGACGTTCCGTACGACGGCCCGATTGGGAGCGTCGCCATCGAGTGCCTCGGAGGCGAGTCGATCGGACGGCTATGGTCTGGGACTCGTTCGCATGGAGCGACCCGGGTTTACGCTCGTCGGGCACGGCGGACTATTCACGGGTCATACCACCGGGCTCTGGTATGTGCCACGTTGCGACGTGACGATCTCTTTCTTCTTCAATCGTGGGTTCGTGGGTCAACGGCCCGCACTCGATCGGATCCTGCCGGCGATCAACCGCCTGTTTCTCGATCTCTGCGACTGCGCCACGCCCCAATGATCAGCGAACTGGAAGGCGTCGTTCTGGGGATCGTCCATGAGGCCCAGCCCTGTACGACGTACGCGGTCCGTAAGGAGTTGACGGCATCTCCTTCCACGCATTGGACGGCGTCTGCGGGGTCTGTCTATCCACTGCTCGAACGGCTGGAGTCGGCGGGCTTGGTCGCGTCCGCCCTCGACGACGAGGACGGTCGCGGACGCCGGTTGCTGCGCGTCACTTCGGCCGGACGCGCGGCGTTGCGGGCCTGGGTCTTGAGCGGATCGGACCCCGACGTGGCCGCCTCCGTTTTCGACGCCGTGCGCGCGCGCGCTTTCTTCGCTCGGGCTCTCACGCCCCGGCAGCGCGAGCAGTTCGCCGCGCGTTCGCTCGAGGCGCTCGAAGCCTACTTGGTCGCGGCACGGAAACACGTCGACCGGTACACAGCGACCGGCGATCCGTTCGGTCGACTCGCAGCGTTGGGTGCCGTCTATGATGCCGAAGCGCGCGTCCGTTGGATGCAGGAAGTGGTCGAGTCGCTAGGCACGCTCAGCACAGCGCAAGACTGACCAGCTCGCCGACCTCCGAGCCTCCGGGCTTGACTCTCGACCCGGGAGGTAGGCATTCTACTGCCTAGGCAGTAGACGCTCTACACCTAGGACGAACGCATGCACAAGCGACAAAAACCACTCGAACGGATCGAACTGCTGCAGGGGACCTTGGACCTCATCATTCTACAAACGCTGCGCTGGGGACCGTGTCACGGATACGGCATCGCGCAGAGAATCAGTTCGACATCTAAAGACGTGTTTCGGGCGAACACCGGCTCGCTGTATCCCGCTCTCCAACGACTCGCTCGCAAGCGCTGGGTCAAGGCAACATGGGTCGTCTCGGATAAGGGGCAGCGGGTGCGCGAGTACCAGTTGACCGCGGCCGGCCGCACACAATTGGCGGTCGAGCGCTCGAGATGGGAGCGATTATCGGAAGCGATGGCGCTTATTCTCGCTCCTCCGGGAGGGAGTGAAGCATGATTCCGTGGCTTTTTCGGCGACGGCGTGACGCGGAGTTGGATGAGGAGATCCGCACGCATATCCGCATGGCGATCGAGGACCGTGTCGCTCACGGGGAGGATCGGACCGAAGCAAAACGGGCGGTCCGCCGGGAGTTCGGCAGCGTCGGTGAGGTCAAGGAAGTCACGAGACGGATCTGGGGCGGCCTGTGGTTCGATGGGCTGACTCAGGACGTCGTCTTCGCGACACGTCAGTTTAGACGAAGCCCAGGGTTCGCGGCCGTCGCCGTCACGACGATTGCCGTGAGTATCGGTCTTACCACATCGGTGTTCAGCCTCGTCAACGCTCTTCTCTTCAGTCCTTTGCCCGGCGTCGAGGATCCCGCGCGTCTCGTGGCCATGTATGCCGATGAGGGCCGCGGGCCCGGAACCGCCTCGTACATGGACTACAAGGACTTCGTGGATCAGGCCGCGGCGTTCAGCGAGTTGGCCGCCTTCAAGACGCGTGATGTGGACATCTCGACCAATAGCGGGACGGTCCGGCTTCGCGGCGCGATGGTGAGCGACAACTACTTCCGGACGCTCGGTGTCGGTCCAGCCGCGGGACGGTTCTTTACGCCGGAAGAAGATCAGGTTCCCGGGGCAGAGGCCGTTGTCGTCCTATCCCATGGGTTGTGGCAATCAAACTTCGGCGGCCGAGTCGACGCCATTGGCGAGTCGCTGACCTTGAATCGGAGTGCGTTCACCATCGTAGGCGTGACCCCGGAGAAGTTCCGGGGGACCAACCTCATCGATGCACCCGAGATCTTCGTTCCCATGGCGATGCAGCCTCGGATGATGCCGTCGTCGGGCCTGCTACTCGACCGAAGGGGGTGGGGCGGAATCGACGTGTTGGGACGTCTCGCCGAAGGCGCCACCGTCGATCAGGCTGCCGCCGAGGTAGAACTCATCAGTGCGCGTCTGCGCGAGGCCTATCCCGCGACCAACGGCACGCGCACATATGAACTCGGCACGTTCCGAGATGCGACGATGCCCGTCGGGATTCGCTCGGGTATCCTCGGGTTCGGTTGGATCCTGATCGTCCTCGTCATGCTGGTCTTGTTCATCGCTTGCGTGAACGTGGCCAACTTGCTGCTCACACGCGCGCACGCCCGCCAGCGGGAGGTCGCGGTGCGCCAGTCACTCGGTGCGACGAAGGGACGTCTCTTCAGACAGCTCCTGACCGAGACGGCACTCCTGGCCGTTGCCGGGGGCGCGACGGGCGTGTTGCTCGCCTTTTGGGCCAACCGACTCTTGGGCGCGATTCCGCTTCCACTCGAGGCGCGGTTCGTCATGGACCGCAACGTCTTGGGATTCGGCGGGGCGGCCACGCTGCTAACCGGACTCGCCTTCGGCTTGGCGCCGGCGATCATTGCCGCGAAGCGCGAGGTTGCCTCCGGACTACGGGACATCGTGACCGGTCGGCGGCATAAGAAACGGGTCTCGGCTTCAGAAGCCCTCGTCGTCCTCCAGGTCGCCCTTTCGGTCGCGGTGCTCGCCGCAGCGGGACTGTTTGGCAGAACGCTGCTCAACTTGAGAATGCTGGATCCAGGCTTCGACTCGAGCGGCGTACTCACCGCTCACCTCGACCCTAGTCTTCAGGGATACGGGGGGGATCGGGTCAAGCTCTTCTATCAGAATACGCTTGCGGCTGTGGCGGCGGTGCCCGGCGTCCGAGGCGTTGCGCTTTCCAGCCGGCTCCCCGGCCCAGACGCAGATGGCACATCGATCCGTATCGCGGGACACGTCCCGGCGGAGGGAGAACGGTTGTCGATGCAGTTCTCGACGGTCTCCTACGACTACTTCGAAACGTTGGGGATTCCCGTGCGACGCGGCCGGCGTTTCGGAGGAGATGACATCGAGGGCGGCTCGCCGGTCGTGGTCCTGAATGAAACCGGGGCGAGGTTCATTCAAGACCTGACCGGGAGCGAGGCGTTGGAGGCCGGCATTAGCGTGCAAGGCCCGGGAGGCCCCTTCATGGAGGTGGTCGGCGTCGTGGCAGACGTGCGCTCCGGACCGCCGCGACAGGAGCCCCGTCCACACATGTATTGGAGTTTTGAACAGGTTCCGGGCGGACAAGGGTTCGCCAACATGGCGCTCGTCGTTCTCGGAAGCGGCGAGCCGGCCAACCTCGCCGGCGCGGTCCGAAGCGCGGTCACGGACGTCGATGCTACGGTACCGCTCATGTCGGTACGCTCGCTCGACGCCGTCCTGGGTGAAGGGGTCGCACAAGAACGACTCGCCGCCACCGTCCTCGCCGTGGCCGCGGGTCTGGCCCTACTTCTCGCCTCGTTGGGCTTGTACGGTGTCTTGACTCAAGCCGTCGCGCGGCGGACATCGGAGATCGGGATTCGGATTGCGCTGGGTGCCGCTCGCGGTTCCGTGCTCAGGAGCGTGCTCCTTCGCGCCTTGGCCCTGACCGCGGTTGGCCTCGTCGTCGGATTGGGGGTTGCGATGCTCGCCGGCCGCGCGCTGGCGGCGCTCCTGTTCGGCGTGTCGGCACAAGATGCGACGACCCTGTTCGGCGTCGTGGCGGTGTTGTTGGGAGTCGCGGTTCTCGCGAGTTGGGTCCCCGCACACCGCGCTACGCGGATCGATCCTGTGACCGCGCTCAGGGTCGAGTAGCCCACGCCTGTCAGGGGAGCGACAACGGCGGGTCGACTGTCGGCTTTCCCCGGGTCAGCCACCCCTCCGCCGGCGGCGAAGGAACCGGGACGTCGCATCTGCATACCACGAGCCGGCGGCCCCCATCCCGTCCCCCGCGCAACGTCGGTTGCTCGCCGAATCTTGTGAAGCCTGAGAGGATGATGAGACAGAAGATCCAAGTTGGTGTCGTGGCCGCGGCGGGTATGGTTGTTTTCCTCGGAGCCTGCGGAAAAGACCTGTCTCCACAGGGCGTCACGCCGCCGCCTCCACCGGCCGCTTCGATCGAGAGTCTGCTCGAAGCCGAGGTCGATCTGTGGGCACGGGGGTCGAGTCACCGGGGCGTGAGCGCCGCGGTCATCTTTGCCGACGGTGAGGAGTGGATCGAAACCTCCGGCGTTGCGGCCTCGGGAGCGGGTCTTATGCGTGACCATCTGACCTGGATTGCCAGCATCACCAAGACGATGACCGGCGCCGTCATTCTCCAGCTCGCCGAGGAGGGGGCGCTCGGCCTCGACGATCCCGTTTCCAAGTGGCTGGGCGTGATCCCCAACGTTGACGCGAACATTACGCTTCGGCAGCTCCTCAACCATACGAACGGGCTCGCGAACTACACGTCGCACCCCAACCTGAGCACTCAGATCGACGCGGACCCGACCCACGTGTTCACCGCCGCCGAGCTGGTCGGGTTCATCGATCCGAAGGCTTTTGACCCGGGTACGCGTACGCAGTACACCAACACCTCGTTCCTGCTTCTGGGCCTCGTGGCGGAGGCCGCCACAGGCGAATCCATCACCGACCTCTACCATGATCGCCTTTGGAGTCCGCTGGGGTTGACCGAGATCTTTCTTCCAGGTCACGAGTCCGCGCCGGGGCCGGTGGCGACCGCATGGCGCGGTAGTCCCGCCGACGAACAAGTGACGCCGCTCGAGGAGATTTCACTGCTCACCATCGGCAACTCTGCATTTGGATTGTTTTCCAATGCGAGAACCGTCGCACGGTGGGGCAGGGCCTTGTTCACCGGGCAGGTCTTCGGCAGTGCGATGCGGTCGGAAATGCTCGAGATCGTGCCTGCCGCCGGGAACATCCCGGGCGAGGCGGGCGCAGGTCTAGGGATCCGAACCTACGCATATTTGGGCGGTCAGCAGTGGGGGCACAGCGGGGGCTCACCGCTGGGGAGTAGCCTGCTCCTGTACGACGCCCAGTCGGGGATTACGGTAGCCGTATTGATGAACCAAGGGCGCGACGCCGACCACTTCGAGCTCGCCCCGAAGCTGCTCGAAATCGCTCGCGCTCGCTAACGTTCGTCCGCGATCGCTCCTTCGAGGACTGGTCCCAGCGAGAACTGATACTCGGTGCCCGGTGGCGGGCCGGCGCCTAGCCACAGGGTCGTATCAATTCCCGATTGGAGCTCGACGACCAGGCGATTCAACGATCGCGGCACCTCGACGAGATACGAAGCGGTGGAGGCCTCTCCGCTCACGATCTCCAGCGCGGAGGGGAGCACGACCAACTCCTCCGATCCCTGCGAAGACACGATCCTGGCACTCGCACGTTCGGCTTCCGTGAGGCGGACGAATAGCGAGCCCGCTCGTTGAATCGAACGCACTCGAATGGTCAGTTCCCCACCTGCTGCTGCGAAGCTCACGCGGGAGTTCCGGGTGAGGTCGGGTTCGGCGGGCGCGCCCCGGATCGCACGGTCGCCCACGGACATCAGGTCGGCAACGAAGGCCCGAACCGGACTCAGCGCCAAGCCCAGCGCCGCGACCGCCGCCAGAATCGCCGCAGCCCGACCCCACGCGCGAGACGGCTGGGCCGGATTGGCGTCCGAAGATGGGTGGTCGAGGTCGAGAACCGGTGGCAGCGGACGGGCCCCGGGTCCAACCGACGGTTTCGGGTCGATCGCGGCGAGATCCAGTGCCCGTTGGACCCGTTCACCGATCTCTCGCAGGGCGATCAAACGGGTGGAGCACGCCTCGCACTCCTGGATGTGCAGCAAGACCTCAGTGCGGCGCTCCGGCTCGAACTCCTCGTCAAGAAGTCGCACTAGGTCGGCGTCCGAGGCGGCATGTGATGGCTGGTTCATTCTCGGTGCTCCCGAAGGCTCGGCATGGCGAGCGAAAGTTTATCCAGCGACCGGGCGATGAGCGTTCCAACCGAAGCGGTCGTCGTACCCAAGGCATCGGCAATCTCACGGTGAGCGAACCCATGCGACCGCATGAGCAACGCGGTCCGTTCTTTCGGGCGGAGAGACCCCAGCGCTTTTCTTACCAGATCTCGAATCTCGGCCCGCTCGAGAGAGGCGAGCGGATCGGAATCGGTGCCGGAAGCGTCGAGACCGCGGCGTTCCTCAAGGAGCGCGCGGCGTCTGCTCTCGAGCTTCGTGCGATCACGGACGAGGTTTGTCGCAACCGTGAACAGCCACGACCGCACGTTCTCTTGGTGCTTTGGCGGACGTTCCTGAAGCCGCATGAATGCGTCTTGAACGATGTCGTGCGCGACGTCGGGATCCCCCGACATGAAGTTTGAATAGCGGAACAACTCCGCGTAGTGCGCGCGAAACAGACGCTCGACGTTCATAGGGTCAGAACATCAATCGGACGCCGACGGTCGGAAGCGGAATCGAAAGCAACGGCTCGAACACGTCGCGCCCTCCTACAGGCCCGCACCCGGAGCCGGCCGGGGCACCTGTATTGCAAAACGTCCCTCGATACACGCCTCGATTGTTTGTCGCCGTTAGGTTTCTAACCTGCAGATAAAACCCCCAACTCCAGGTGTCGTAAGGTCGCTGCCAATCGAGCAGAAGGTCGAGGCTCGCATAGGCCGGGCCCCGTTCAGCCTGCTCAGGAGATCTTGTCACGACGGTTCTCGCATCCGCCAAACAGCCGGTCGCGGTTTGGTCTCGATCAGAAGGGCACTCGATGATGACTCGATGGAAGGGAGCGCCCGAGTAGGCGGAGAACGCGCCTCCCAATCGAAACCCTCGTCCCAAGCTTCGGAGAACCGTGGCGTCGATCTGGTGGGCGCGATGCGACCCCGGAGTCTGCGTCTCTCGGCCGGCGTAGACGCGTGACCATGCGGAGGAGTATCCCACCGAGAGGGTTACCGGTCCCGCCAACTTTCGAACCAAACCCTCGATCCCGAACGCTCGCTCGCGCGCGAGGTCGGCCGGGAACGTCGTCGCCGTGAAGTCGGTGAAAAAATCTGTGGCCACGCCCGTGGAACGCCGACCGAATCCCGTGACGGAGAGCAGCCATGACGGCGACAGCCAACGTTCCGCGCCCAGGCTGAGAATGTCCGTCTGTTGAGCTGGCGCAGACGTGCCGGCCAGGAGCCATCTGTGTCCGATGTGGAATGCCGGGCCAAACGACGTACCGGCCGAGCCGACTTGCTGGGCGTAGAGATAACTCCGTCCGGCCGACGCGCTGAGCGTCCAGCCCGCTCCGACGCGGCCCCGCGCGGTGACACTTGGCGCCAGCGACGCGTCACCCTGGCCTATGACTGGATCGCGATAGAAATCCGCTCGCAGACCGCCCTCGAGCTCCCAAGCCGGGCCGATCGCGAAGGTGGCTCGCCCCCACGCCGATACGTACTCGAGTCGGCCTCCTTCAGAGCTCGGAACGTCATCGACGGACGTCACCACGGCGGCGCCGCCGGATTGCGAGAAGCTCTGTCGAATAAGATCTAGACCCGCCGCCCACCTCCCTCTACTTCCACCATGACGCGCATCGGCGATCGAGGTCTGTACGGCTCGATACCGCACCTGGCTCGCACTGGGGGTGAGTGCGACTACATCGGGATCGACGGGCGTAATCGATGGGTCAGGGGCCGAACTCACCTGTGAACCGAAGTCGCTTCCCGCGACGGTGAGGGTCGCGCGGACGCGGTCGCCTACCTTCGTGCGAAGCGAGAGCTTCGAGATGTCGCTTCCCCAGCTCGCGTCGGTGTCTTGGATCAGGGACATGACGTTTCCAGCGACTCGATCGGACGCGCTGAGTCTAGTGAACGAAATGTCCGCGTCGTCGGACAGCCGGGCATCACCGTGGACGAACCAACTCGAGAGCGCGTAGTCGAAAGGACCTTCCGGATCGTCTCCGCCTCCGATCGCCACGGCCTTGTCGATCAAGGACCGTCGAGCGCCGGCAACCACCCCGGCGCGGCCTCCGAGAAATCGCCGCTCGGTGACCGCTCGGATCCCGGTGAACGTGACTTCGGTCTGGAGAGGAATGCCCGGTCGCTCCCGCGCCTTGCGAGAAGCGAAGTTGATCACGCCGGCGGAGCCCTCGCCGAGCTCGGTTGGGCGGACGCCCATGTGTAGGAACCCCGCTCCAACCGCATCCGGCGGAATCGATGTAAGAACGCCTCCCAAGTGGAGGGGGTCGAACAATGGGACACCGTCCAGGTACGTTCGAGTCCGTCCCCAAGGAGCCGCCCGCACCCACGGCTCGGCGAGATACTCGTCTCGAGCAGAAACGCCTGGCAAACGTTGCAAGGTCCGGAACAAGTCGGGCTCGAGGAAGGCGATCGACGCGTCGACCGACGCCGTCGTCAGCGCCCGTACATCCGTTTCAAGATACCGTCGCTGCCGGAGTCGAACCGTCGAGACCGAGATCGAATCAGGTCGTTGTCCGGGGGGCAGTGCCAACGGTTGGGCGCCCTCCTCAACGACGTGCAGGGGCTCGAGTTCGACGGGTTCGATGACGAGCCCAATCGTGACACGGGGGCCAGCGCCACGCTCCAGAGCGATGAGGAGTTCGGCGGAGGCGTAGCCGATGTGCGTGACGCGTAGCGCGTAGTCCCCCGGTGGGATGTTCGAGAATCGATACGCGCCTGACGCGTCCGTCTGCGTGCGGAGCGCAGACGTCTGCCCTCCAGCGTCGGGAGAGACGAACACGCCGGCCGGGTCGGGTGACAACACGACCAGGGCCCCGCCAATCGGCGCCCGAGACCCCGATTCGATCACATGACCCGCGACTTCTCCGCCACCGGCCGGGATGCCGACCTGCGCAGCGACCAACGTCGGAGCCAGCAGCCCCCACGCGAACAGGCCCACCGCGACGGAAACAGGGGTGTGGATCGTAGTCGATCTCATGGAGCCTCCCACGCCGAGGTTGCCACCGACACGTCCGGTGTTTTAACGATCGGGTGCCAGTCTTTCTGCCAGGCCACGAAGGCCGGTCGGATGCATCGAGCCTGCATCGCATACGACAGAAGCGCGCGCCTCGATTCGTTTTGTGGTTGGCTGACGTCAAGAATCGAGGCAGGAGGGACCAAAATGTACAAGAACCGCCTCTCGAGTTTGAGTCTTGTCCTTTCGTTCGGTGTGGTGGGGGCAGCGTGCTCCAGTCAGACGGCTCCTCTCCCCCCGCCTCCGCCACCCCAACCGTTACCCCGAGTAACCGCGGAGCGGACGTTGCCGGATCACCGCGAAGTCGACATCCGTTTTGAGGGCGCCGAAGGTGCGGAGCTGGAGGGCACGCTCTATCTGCCAGCAGCGAGCGGGTTGTATTCGACGGTCGTTCTCCAGGGTGGGAGTTCGTGGACGACTCGGGCCACGTGGGAACAGGTTTCATTCGCGGTCCCCGTTTTGGGACCGGTGTTCGACTACGATCGACGAAGTTTCGGGGCGTCCGGAGGCGCCTGCTGTCCGAGTTCGGACGAAGACGCCCTGTATCAGTTGCTAGCAGAAGACCTCGCGGCGGCCGCCGAGGCGATGACCGTTTTCGATGAGGTGGATCCGAACTCAGTTGGCTTCTTCGCGATGAGCCAGGGCGGTTGGACCGCCCCGATAGCGGCATCGATCGCTTCGGATCTCGTCAGCTTTCTCATCATCGCGGTGGGTGGCGCGCTGAGTACAGGCCAAGAGGCCCTCTACGACGATCTAACCGGATACAGCGTTTGCCAGCGAACCGCGACATCGATTGCCGACATCAACCAGGCCATGCGAGACGCGGGCCCTTCCGGGTTCGATCCACGCCCTTCGCTCGAAACGCTGACGCAACCGACGCTCTGGTTGTACGGTGGCATGGACTGGAGTCACCCGGCGGAGTTCTCGACGGAGCTGCTGGGAGCGATCACGGCATCGTTTCCGAAGGATTGGACGATCGTCACGCTACCCGACGCGAATCACGACCTGATCGACAACGGCGAGATTTGTGAGCAGGGCCCGGCGACGGCGGACGTCTTCACCCCGATCATGGCCTTTCTCGACCAACTTCCCTAGCGCCGTGCGTAGAGCCGAGCGAGGTAGAGCTGTCGGTGGTGTGCTAGAACAGAAGAAAGACGGGACTTACGAATTGACCGAGGATCCCAACCATACGATCGCCTCTGCCCGCCTGGCTCTTGTCTGTGCGACCCTTATCCCTTCACGACGATCTTCCCTTGGGACTGGGGCTGCGTCCGGGCGTTGTCGTCCGGCCAGATCTGGGATTGGCAGTATTCCTCGGACGTGATGATGCCGCCTCCGCCCTCGAACCCGACGAACGTAGAGCGGTCTGGTTCGTCGCTGCCTTTTCCGGTGTCCAGGACGCGAAACCAGATGTCCTTGCCCACCTCATGCACCGGTGTGGTAAAGCTGGGGTGGGTCGAGTTGTTCCGAGTGACGACGCCGCCGATCCAAGCGCGTCCTTCAGTTTCGTCGACAGCCATACACGTGACCCGCCCGCGGAACTCGACGAGCTCGCCGCCCAGCACGACTTCGAACCGAAGATGGCCCCGCGCTCCGAGACTCGACCGCTTCTGAATGGAGCGAAAATCGAACTCCACCATCAGTCCGCCACCGAAGTCGAGTAGTCCTCGACCTCTGGCTTGATCCCGCCGGACTCTGCTTTCGTTCAGGTCGGTGAGCGTGACCTCCGATTCATCGACCGCGTCAGGCGCCGTCGGGGCCGGCAAATCACATCCAGCCAAAGCGCCCACCACTCCGAGCGTAGTGATTGTACGTCGCAGATTCATTCTGTTCTCCTGTGCTACAGGTTCTCGTTCCAAGACGAGTCGTCATCCCAAAGCAAGGTGTGTCGGCCAGCGGCGGGCGTCTTGAACGAAAAGAAGGTGCTAGAACGAATGTTCACAACGGTGCGGGCGCCCCCTCCGACGTTGTCGTGCGGGTCGGCCCGCTCGTCGGTAGGTATTCCCGTGCGACGAGGTGTTGTGGGCGGGCTCGGCGATGCTACTGTAGCGACATGACTATCCATGCCGTCGGCTCCCGCTATCTCCTCGTGTTGGCGTTCGTCGCAGGCGGCTGCGCCCAACCTCTCGTTGAACCGGCCGACCTAGTCCTGCTCGACGGAGACGTTCTCACTCAAGGCGCTTCGGGAGTCGCGGACGCGATCGCTCTGGCGGACGGCCTCGTCGTCGCCGTCGGGAGCTCGGATGATGTGGGGCGGTTCATAGGACCCTACACGCGTGTGGTCGACCTGGCGGGTCGGACCGCGCTACCTGGCCTCACGGACAACCACTATCACGGGATTGGCGGCGGTGATGGTGTCGACCTCACGGGGGCTCGCAGCATCCAGGATGTGCTCGATGCGATCTCCGCGTTTGCACTCGAGACGGGGCCGAGCGAGATCGTCGTCACCAACTGGGATTGGCACGAAGGCCAGCTCGAAGAGCAACGTCTTCCATACCGCGACGACTTGGATCAGGCGACCTCGGCACACCCCGTCGTGGTCGTGCGCGGCGGTCATGAATACGTGCTCAATAGCGCGGCGCTGGCCCGGTGGGAGATCGACGAGTCGACGCCCGAAATTCCGGGTGGCCGAATCGGTAGATACCCGGACGGACGGCTCAACGGTGAGTTGATCGATCGGGCGAAGAGTCTCGTCACGCTGCCTCCTCCGGCACCGCCCCACCCCGAAACCGTTCTCGATGCACTGGTTGCAGAACACGCCGCCCTCAACGCACGCGGCCTGACGAGTATTCGCTACCCCGGCGGGCCGCTCGCACAATATCGGGCGATCGAACGGCTCGAGGCCGAGGGTCGATTGACGGTGCGCGTGAACTATGTCTTCCGGCCCCCAGGAGACGGTCTGCCCGGTTCGCTCGCCGAAGCACTCGAGACGTGGCCCGCGATGGGCGAGGGCGACGAGTGGCTGCGGGTGGGCGGCATCAAGCTCGGGGTCGACGGGGGGTTCGAAGGGGGGCTCATGCGACAGCCCTATGAGGAGCCTTGGGGCGAGGGCGGCACCTTTTTCGGTGTTCAAACGGTGCCTCGCGAAACGTTTATCGAAACGGTTCTC
This sequence comes from Gemmatimonadota bacterium, assembly GCA_029262175.1. Lineage (GTDB taxonomy): Bacteria > Gemmatimonadota > Gemmatimonadetes > Palauibacterales > Palauibacteraceae > Palauibacter. The sequence continues at coordinate 3,296 of JAJCZV010000024.1, read as the reverse complement.
GAGCTCCGTCGACGCGGCTGGCGAGTGGCCACCCACGCGGTGGGCGACGCCGCGATCGATCTCGTGCTCGATGCGTACGAAGCCGCGAACGAGGAGGCTCCCCTCGACGGTCTTCGCTGGGTCATCGAGCACGGCTTTATCCCTCGCCAGGACCACTTCCCGCGAATCCGCGCGCTCGGGCTCGAGGTGTCCGCGCAGGATCACCTCTACATCGCGGCGCCTAGTCTGATCGAATACTGGGGCGAAGAACGAGCGGCGTGGACCACGCCCGTCCGCGCCTATCTGGACGAAGGGATCCCGACCTCGCTGGGAACCGATTCACCCGTCGTCCCTTGGGATCCCTGGGCGGTGCTGCATCATTTCACGACGCGAGGTACGATCACTGCGGGGGCCGTCGGCGAGTCGCAACGCATCACGCGCGAGGAAGCGATATCGGCCATGACCCGGGGCTACGCTCACCTCACGTTCGAGGAAGCCGAGAAGGGCACCCTCGAGGTTGGAATGCGCGCGGACCTGGTCGTAACGGCGGCCGACGTCTTGGCGTGCGAGGATCCCTGTCTCGAGACGATGTTGGTCGATTTCACAGTCGTCGACGGTCGCGTCGTGTACGAGCGGTGAGTGGCCGGCCGACCTAGGGTCGCGCGCTCGGATGCTGCGCGCACTCGAAGCGACCTCTCACGGAATGCGGAGCCGGCCTAACGCCTCCGCAGCCGCCCGCCGGACGTCCACATTCTCGTCGGCCAAGGCCCGGATCAGGGCGAATCCTCCCGTCGGGTCCCCGATACTTCCAAGGGCGGATGCAATCGCGGATCTGACGTCGGAGTTCGTGTCAGGGTAGGCCTCGAGCAACCCAGAAACGCTTGACGGGACGGCGATATTCCCGAGCGCATTCGCGACGAGATACCGCGTCTCCGGGTCGGGGTCCGTCAACAGATAGACCAAACGGTCAGCAGCGGCCGGACTACGGATGTTTCCCAACGCGGACACGGCGCCCCTTCGTACCGCGGGATCTCCGTCGCTCAGCGCGAGGATCAGTGCCTCGACGGCCCGCGGGTCTCTCAGGTTTCCTAGCTTGTTGGCCGCTCTCCATCGCTCCTCGGCGCTGGGTGCACGAAGAGCCTTGATCGCTCGACGAGTCGCGTTGGCATCTCGCAAGCCAACCGTCGTCGACGCGTCGAGAACGAGGTTGGGTGTTCGGGGCCTGCGGCCAAGCGTTTCTGCCGCGACCCTACGAACTGCGGAGTCCGCATCGGTCAAGAGTGATTCGACCGATTCCAGCATACGGGAAACCAGATCGAGGTCTCTGATCGAGTTCAGCGACGAGCGACGCACGTGTGGATCTGGATCGCCCAAGCCTCGATCGAGGGCAGCTGCGACCTCCCGGAACCCTACCTCTTGCTCGAGGGCCAGCGCCGGGCCGGCCGTCGCGCCGAAAGCGAAGAGAATCGCCCAAGATCGCGCGAAGAGTCGAGCGAGGATCGCCAAGTCAGCTATTCCCAACGCAACGCCTCGATCGGATCCACCTTGCCTGCTCGGTGCGCGGGCCAATAACAGGCCGCGACTGCGACGAGGCTCAGGAACAAACCGGCGGCCGCGAAGCTGACCAGGTCCGTCGCACCCACGCCGTAGAGGAGGCCCTGGAGCAGCCGCGAAAGCACGAGAGCGCCCAGGGTTCCCACGACGATTGCGGTCAACACGAGCTTGAGTCCGGCCGCCACGACGCCCAGCGTCACATCTCGCTTGTTGGCGCCAAGCGCCAGCCGGACGCCGAACTCCTGCGTCCGTTGGCTCACGTTGTAGGCCATCACGCCGTAGACGCCGATGCTTGCGAGGATCAAGGCCACCAGCGCGAACAGACCGAGCGCCAGCATGATGAAACGTCGGGATGCCATCGCCTCCGACATCCAATAGCTCATCGAATGCACGTTGTATACGGCGAGGGTCGGATCCAGTTCGCGAACCGCCGCCCGGATCGTCGCTGCTTGAACGGTCGGGTCCCCGTCCGTTCGGGCGACGATGGTCATGTTGCTGCGATCCTGCCACTGCAGATGGTGCCAATAGAGTTTCTCGCGCGACTCGGTGTCGGGGCCGTCGTGACGGACGTTTCCAGCCACTCCGATGACCTCGGCGACAAGCGTATCGCCCCATGGCATAGAGATCATGCGACCAACCGGGTCGCTGTTCGGCCAGTACCGCGCCGCCATGAAGTCGTTGATTACTACGCGGAGTGGCGCTTCGCGCGTATCGGTCGCGTCAAAGGAGCGACCCTTCGTGATGGGGATTCCCATAGCGCGGTGATAATCGCGATGGACCCAACGGATGTCGGCCGCGGGAAACTCACCGTCCTGCGGCAGCTCGCGATCGTTGAGCCAGAAGGTGGTCCCAGTTTGGGAGCCGGATAGCGGAAGGTTGGTAATCGCGCTCGCAGCGGTGACTCCTGGCGCGGCCGCCACGCGGTCGACGAGGTCCTCGAAAAACTGGAGCCTCTGCTCTGCCTCCGGATAGTCTCGCGAGGAAAGCGCGACCTCCGTGGTCATCACGCCGTCCTCGTCAAACCCGACACCTTGATCCGTGAGCGTCGCGAAACTTCGCATGAGGAGCCCGCTCCCAACGAGGAGCACGAGTGCCAGCGCGATCTCAGATACCACGAGCGCATTCCGGGCGCGCAGGACACCCGAACCCCTACCGGCCCGCGCACTCCCGTCCTTGAGGGCGCCCACGAGATCAGGGCGCGAGGCGCGCATCGCGGGGACCAATCCGAACAAGAGGCCCGTGATCGCAGACACAACGACCGTAAACGCCACTGCCCTCCCGTCGAGTCCCACCTCGGCCAGTCGGGGGATATCGGGTCCAAGGGCGACGAGCGCTCGGACGAGTCCGAACGCCAGCAGAAGTCCCAGACCCCCTCCGGCCAGCGCGAGTAATCCGCTTTCCGTGAGAAGCTGGCGGACGACTCGAAGCCGATTCGCTCCGAGCGCGGTCCGCACCGCGATCTCCTGGCTACGTGCCGTGGATCTCGAGAGCAGGAGGTTGGCGACGTTGCCGCATGCAATGAGTAGCACGAGCGTGACCGCACCAAACAACACGAGAAGAGCTGTTCGGGCCTCGCCGACCACCTGCCGATGAAGCGGTACGACGTTGACGGTCCAACCCGTCTGACCGTCGGGGAACTCCCGTTCGAGTCTTGAGGCCACCGTGGCCAATTCGGCTTGGGCCTGCTCGACGGAGACGTCGTCTTTTAGGCGACCGATAACCTGTAGCCACCGTCCCCTCCAAGTACGCAGGCTTTCGTCGAA
>JAJCZV010000023.1 GCA_029262175.1 Gemmatimonadota bacterium | reverse complement strand
GCGGTGATCGGGATCGAGAACGGATACGTCATCGGTAAGGACCTGTCGATGCTGGAGGTCTACCGCGATCTCGGAGCGCGGTACATCACGCTCGCTCACAACGGCAACAACGACATCGCGGACTCCGCGCAGCCAAGTTCGAGGTTCGGAGACGTCGCCGGAGAAAACGGCGGAATCAGCGAGTTCGGCGAACAGGTGATCGCCGAGATGAATCGACTGGGTATCCTGGTCGACGTGTCTCACATCTCGAAGGAGGCGAGCCTCGACGCGATGAGACTCTCTCGCGCACCGGTCATCGCATCGCACTCCGGCGCCCATGCGGTCGGCAAGCACGCGCGCAACATGGATGATGAGCAGCTGCGGGCCCTGAAGGAGAACGGCGGCGTCATTCAGGCCGTGGCGCTGAGTGGATTCGTCAAGCCCGACGCCGTCGAAGCCGATGTGTCCGATTTCGTAGATCACATCGACCACGTCGTCGCATTGATCGGCGTCGATCATGTGGGAATCAGCTCGGACTTCGATGGCGGCGGGGGAATCGTGGGCTGGAACGATGCGTCCGAGACGTTCAACGTCACGCGGGAGCTGGTCGAACGCGGCTATTCGGAAGAAGACATCAGAAAGCTGTGGGGTGGCAACACGCTGCGAATTCTGCGGGCAGCCGAAGACGTGGCCGCCGAGCTGGGCACCCTATAGGTGCCTTGTGGGCACCTTATAGGTGCCTTGTGGGCACCCTATAGGTGCCTCAGAAATCGCTCCGGACTCGCCAGAAAATCTCGCACCAATCGCACGTGCTCCACTTCATCGTACGACACATACTCCGCGGGCTGCGCGTCGAAGTTGAGGATGGCGGCATCGGGTAACGCCATCAGCATCGGCGAATGCGTGGCAATCAGAAACTGGCAATCCATCTCGGTCGTCGCTCGCATGAGAATCGACAGAAAGGCGAGTTGGCTGGTCGGCGAGAGCGCGACCTCGGGCTCGTCGAGGACGTACAAGCCCTTCGGGACGATTCGAGTATTGAAGAAGGTGAGGAACTGCTCGCCGTGCGAGTGGGCATCCATGTCTTCGCCATAGCGATCCTCGAGCTGCTGGGCCGATCCTTCATGAGCCCCGACGAGTCGCGCGAGATCCGGCGCCCCCATGTCGGCGTTCTCGCGTCGGAGGCGCTCCGCCTCCCGTCGATACTCCGACTGTTCCCGTTTGATGTGATTGACGAATCCAAAAAAGTCTTCGGCCCGCATGAAGAAGCCTCGGTGTGTTCGCGCACTCCAGGTCAGGCGGAGCGCATCGGCGAACGGACGCACCGATTCGAGCGTCGGGTCGCGGTCGACCGGACGGCTGCCAACTCCGATCATCTGGGCGGCGCATGCGAGCCCCTCTAGGAGCGTACTTTTTCCGCTCCCGTTTTCTCCTACCAAGAACGTGGCCGGGGCGGTCAGCTCGAGGTCGAGATGCTTGAGCGAAGCGACGTTGAACGGGAAGCGCTCGTCGTCGGACGGCTCGAGCGCCATCTTCATTAGCTGGATCATCAGGCAAATCTAGCGAGGAGTGTCGGTTTCGTGCCTAGTCCCTTCTGGACCAAGCAGGCAGACGTCGTTCTTCTGGTCGCCGTGTGGGGTGCGTTCGCCGCTTGCGGTGAAGCCTCGGACGACGCGACCAGCGACGGGGTGTACCGCATCGTTTCCACCCTGGAGGTGGGCGAGGCTCCTCACGGGATCCGGTTTAGTGCGGGCGGGGACACGGCCTATGTCGCGCTCAGCGGCGAGGGGCGGATCGCCGTCGTCGATGTGGCGGCGCGAAGCGTCGCGGCAAAATGGCCGGCCGGCACGACACCTCTGGACCTGATTCAGACCCGCGATGGCTGGCTTGTGAGTCAGTTCCGAGATTCGACGCTCATCACGCTCGACCGAAGCGGAGCCATCGTGCCCGACAATGTCTGGGGTGTGGGGGCGGGGCCTTCGCTCTTCACACCCTCGGGCGTCCGCGGTCACGCCTGGATTACTTCAGAATTCTCCGACCAGCTGTGGGACGTCGACCTGGCGACCGGCGTCGTGAACGACTGGCACCCGACCGGGGATCGGCCCTATCCGGCCGATGTCATGTGGGACGGCTCCTACGCGTTCGTGCCAAATCTCGAGGACGGCACGGTCACCGTGGTAGACCTCCTCAATGCCGAGACCGACGCGACGGTCCAAGTGTGCGACGGGCCGGCGGGCGGTGCGCTGACCATCGATGACGTGAGTTATATGGTGGCGTGCGGCGGCTCGAACGAGGTCGTGTTCATCAACACCGCCTCCTTCGAGGTGACCCACCGCATCTCCGATGGTCTGGGCGAGCGTCCGTTCTCGATCGTCCCCACCGCGGACGGTCTGCACGCCCTCGTGATCAATGCCGGGGGCAACACCATCTCCGTGGTGGATCTTCGAGCGGGGGCGGTCGCGCAGCGTATCGAAGTCGGCGAACAGCCCATCGTCGTCCGAGCCCACCCGGATGGACGTCGCATCTTTGCGGCAAACGAGGTCTCTGGAACGCTCGTCGAGTTGGCGCCCACCGTCTCCATGTCCGATCCGGGCTCGCTCGACCGCGGCCCTCAACTCACGAATCAGGTGGTCATGCTCGGGATGATCCACGGCGGCCACGAAACCAGCGAGGCCTTTAGTCTCGACGTGGTTCGGGATTTGGTTCGCGAGATCAATCCCGACTATTGGCTGACCGAGATTCCGCCGAATCGGTGGGAGCGCGCGTGGGGCGAGTTCCAAGCGAACGGCGTCGTCGAGGAGCCGCGGGTGTCTCGCTTCCCGGAGTATATGGAGGTGTTGTTTCCGTTATCGCGAGAGCTCGACTTCGTGGTGGTGCCGACCGCTGGCTGGACCGAGCCGATGTCCGACTTCCGCGCCCAATACCTCAACGCGTACGCCGAGGATCCGGCGCGAGCGGACACATGGGCCCAGTACACGGCGGCCAGTGCTGCGTCCGCCGCGGCATTGGCTGTGCGGCCCGGCGATGATCCGCGTTGGATCCACACGGACGCCTATGACGAGGCGTACGACATCCGGATGAAGCCCTACCAGGATTTGTTCGGCGCCGAAATCGGGCCCGGCGGTTGGGATGCCATCAATGCATCGCATTGGGGGAACATCGAACGGGCGCTCGAAGCGCACAGCGGGGAAGGGGTTCGGCTCCTGATCACCTACGGCGCCGGTCACAAAGGTCCGTTTCTCCGCGAACTGAGGAAGCGGACGGACGTCGAGCTGCTCGACGTGGCGGACTTTCTCGACGCGATCGGTCGCTAGCCGCCGAACACCCTCAGGATCGCGGATTTGGAGAGGATCTCCGAGTACACGTGGGGCTCGCCTCCGGGCTGATACATGACGTAGAAGGGAATACCGTAGCGGCCAAAGTCGGCCAGAAATTGACCGATAGCCTCGTCTCGACGAGTCCAGTCCGCGCGCATGGCGATGACGTCGTGCGCTTCGAACGCACCGGCCACCTCTTCGGTCTCGAGGAACAGTCCCTCATTGACCTTGCACGTGAGACACCAGTCCGCCGTCACGTCGACGAACACGTAACGCCCTTCCGCGGCCGCACGCTCGGCGGCCTCGCGATCAAATGGCTGCCATGCGATCAGCCGATCCTCCGGCGCCACACCAAGCGCCGCCGAGACCGCTTCGCCGCGACCGCGGCCGACCATCGCCACGCTGAGCACCGCCACGAGGATCGCCGCGACTGAAGCGACTCTTTTGACGGCCGGCTTGCCGCCGACGCGAGTGGCCAGCCAGACCATGAGGGCCAAGCCGAGAAGCGCGAACTCAAAGAAGGCGACGCGCGTGGAAGCCACTTGCCCGGAGAGGACAAAGAGCAGCCAAACGACCGTCGCCGCCATCAGAAAGCCCATGACCACCTTGAACGTGGTCATCCATTCGCCGGGCTTTGGCATGACCGCTCCCAGCGCCGGGAAGGCCGCGAGCAGCAAGTAAGGGGACGCCATCCCGATCCCGATCGCGCTGAACATCGCCAGCGTCGTCGCCGTGCTCTGGGTGAGCGCAAACCCGAGCGCTGTGCCGAGAAACGGCGCCGAGCAGGGTGTGGCCATCAACGTGGCGAAGAAGCCCGTGGTGAGGTGTCCGGCGACCCCCTCCGAGGGACCGGAAGCGCCCACTCGAGCCAAGAACTGCGGGAGCGGGATTTCAAACAACCCCCACAGATTCAGCGCGAACAGCACCATCACGATCGCCAGCCCGGCGACAAACGCAGGCTCCTGGAACTGGATGCCCCAGCCGACCGCGACACCGGCCGAGCGCGCGATGATCGCTGCGGTCGCGAGGAGGAGAAACGAGAGTATGATCCCGATCGCGGTCGCGAGGCTGCCGGCGGCGACCGAACCGCGCCCGCCTTCGGCGCTCTTTACGAGCCCGAAGACCTTGAGCGACAGGATCGGAAGTACGCAGGGCATGGCGTTGAGGATGAGCCCACCGAAAAATCCGAGAACGATAAACCACCAGAAGCCGCGCCCCGCTTGCTGAAACCCGAGCGCGCCGTTGCCAGGACTCGCCGGAGTCGCCGCGAAGAAGGCAGCGTTGGCCTCGACGCCGGTCGTGCCCACCGTGATGCCCAACGTCTGTTCGTTGGTAATCGGAGCGAGGCACATCGTGTCGTTGCACGCCTGGTAGGTGACCAGCGCGATGACCGGATAGGTGCCGGCTTCGACCTCGGCCGGCACTTCGAGGCTGCTCCGAAAAAGAACCTCGCCCTCGTAAACCGAAATGGCGGCGCCATCGGTGAAGCTGAAATTCTTGAGAGCGCCCGGTGGATAGGACGTAGGCCCCGCGTCGCTCCATCCGGTCGGCGGCTCGAACACCGCCTGGGTTGCGATCAGATAGTCATACGTGGGCTCGGCACTGTTGGTGTGCCACTCCTCCTCGATGACGAGGCGAACGCCGAGACCCGCGGTCTCGCCCGGTGCATAGGACGTTCGATCCACCGCGAGCGTGACCAGGCCCTTGTCGATGTCCGGCAGTGCGCGCGGGAACTCCTGCGCGACGAGAATCCCGGGCGCACACCACGCCACCAGTCCTGCCAAAACCGGCAAAACCCAGGTGCGTCTTGGCTTAAGCGCTATCGGCGCCCTCCACAGCATCGATGCATCTCCCACTAGTGGTCTACCGGGGTCGTCCACGGTATTCACACGCTCACGACGGTATTCACACGCTCACGGCAAAATAGCACACTGCTGGAACCCGCGAAGGACCGCGTCGGTTTCCAGGGCCGCCGTTCTATTGACGCCCGCACCTGAACGCCGGGACAATTGCGGGCGCTGGGTCGCGCCAAACCACGCCAACCACGGGGGTCGACATGAAACGATGGGGTCTTTCTCTTCTGCGAATCAGCATGGGCTGGCTCATGGTCATCTGGGGGGTCGATAAGCTCGTGAACGTGGCGCACTCCGTGGCCGTCGCCGAGGGGTTCTACTTTGGCATCGGCGGCCAAGAGCTGTTTCTCAAGGCTTTTGGTGTGCTCCAGATTCTCCTCGGCGTATTGGTGGTGGTCGGACTCTGGCGACGGTTGGCCTATCCGGCCCTTCTGGTCATTTCGGTCGGTACGGCCATCGGCGTGCGGGAGTCGATTCTCGACCCGTGGGGTTGGGTGTTCGAGGGGACGAGCGCGTTGTTTTACCCCTCCTTGATCATCGCTGCTGCGGCGCTCGCCTTGTGGGGTCTCATCGACGAAGATTCCATGACCTTGGACGCAAAGAAGACGTCGAAGATGGGGACGGTATAGGAGTGAAAGACCCGCTTGAAACCCCGCGTATGTGGGCGGCCATCGCGCTGATGGCACTGGGTGTCGCGGGGTGCGGCGCCGAGCTGGAGTCGGCGTCCGCGCCCGGCCGCAGGGTCGCAGTCACGTTCGACGACCTGCCGGCAAACAGCTACCTGGCGACCACCGACGCGTTCGTGCGGGTCACGGACCCCCTGCTCGCCGGCCTCATCGAAAACGAACTCCCGATCATTGGGTTCGTCAACGAAACCAAGCTGTATCCGGACGGACAACTCGACCCCGTCCGCGTCGAGCTGTTGCGAAGATGGGTCGCCGCAGGCTTTGAACTCGGAAATCATTCGTACTCCCACCCGGATCTGAACACGACCCCTCTCGAGGCGTTCGAGGCCGATGTGTTGGCGGGTGACGAGGTGACGGGCCGGTTGATGGCAGACGCCGGCGCGACGCCCCGCTTCTTTCGACACCCCTACCTCCGCACCGGGAGAAGTCTGGAGAAACGCGAAGCGTTCGAGTCCTTCCTCGCCGAGCACGGGTATCGGGTCGCCCCGGTGACGATCGACAATCAAGAGTGGATCTTTGCGCGCGCGTACGATCATGCGGAAGTCCGTGGCGATCGCGTTCTCGCGGCTCGAATCGCGGAGTCCTACCTCACGTACATGGATAGCGTCTTCGGGTACTACGAAGCTCAGTCCCAAGCCCTGCTCGGGTACGAACTGCCGCAGGTGTTGCTGCTGCACGCGAACCAACTCAATGCCGATGTCATCGATGATTTGGTAACGGCCATCCGCGCGCGCGGATACGAGTTCGTGACGCTAGAGGAGGCGCTCGAAGATGACGCCTACGAGACTGCCGATGAGTACGTGGGGCCGAGCGGGATCACCTGGCTGCACCGCTGGGCTCTGACGGAGGGTAGGCGCGGGGCCTTTTTCGCGGGCGAGCCGGAGGCTCCACCCTTCGTGCAGGAAGTGTACGAGAACCCGCCCCCCCGATAGATCCCGCTTCGCTCAACCCGGTCGGTTCGCGTAAACTGTCCGGTGTCGGAGCGGGTCCGGCGGTAGATCGGTCGTCCGCCTTGGTGGCTCTAAAAATCAGGAGGCAGTATGCGCGTCCCCCCGTTCGCCATGGAACGTTGGCAGTCCACCTTTGAGCACCGCGTGGACTTCAACATCTCCGAGAGCGGCGTCCACCCGCTGACCCTCGCGGAGCTGCTCGAGCTGATCGACTTGGACCCCGCGGACGTTCACCTCGAGTACGGGCAAAGCGACGGCTCCGACGAGCTCAAGGCGCGGATTGCAGCGCTGTACGACGGGGCCACTCCGGGCAATATCGTCGCGACCACGGGCGGCGCTGAAGCCAACTATGTCGTGCTGTGGAGTTCGGTGTCGGCCGGGGATCGAGTCGTCGCGGTCGAGCCCACGTACGGTCAGACGCCGGGCATCGCGTTGGGGCTCGGGGCAGAGGTCGTCTCGTTTCCCCTGGAAGAGGAGCTTGGCTGGCAGCCGCCCCCGGGCGCGGCGGCCGAGTTCATCACGCCGGGCACCCGACTCGTCATGGTCACCAACCCCAACAACCCCACGGGCGTCGCTCTCAGCGAGGCTGCGATGGACGAAATCGTCGCGGCCGCGGAGGCTGCCGGGGCGTGGATCCTGTCCGATGAGGTGTACATGGGGGCCGAGGTCGAGGGCCCGGAGACCCCGAGTTTCTGGGGTCGCACGGAGCGGGTGATCTGCACCGGGTCTCTCTCGAAAGCTTATGGACTTCCCGGTCTGCGGCTCGGCTGGGTGGCAGCCCCGGCAGACTTGCACGAGGAATTGTGGAGTCGGAAGGACTACACGACGATCACCCCCGCGACGTTGTCGGACATGGCCGCGACGCGAGCGCTCGGACCCGAGGTTCGCCCCAAACTGCTGGAGCGTACGCGCGGGATCATTCGGACCAACCTCCCGAAGGTGACCGCGTGGCTCGATGAACGACCGGGGCTGTTCTCCTATCACCGGCCCGATGCGGGGGCCATCTGCTACGTCAAATATCACTTCGATATCAACTCGACGGAGCTGGCGGAGCGTCTGCGAACAGAGAAGAGCGTGCTCGTGGTGCCGGGAGATCATTTTGGAATGGATCGCTATCTCAGGATCGGGTTTGGTAACCCGGCGACCGAGCTTGGCGATGCGTTGGACCGCTGTTCCGAATTATTGGAGGAATTGGGCGCGGCCGTCCCCGCCTAAATCAGCTTGGTGATCCGTGCCAGTTCCGGCCGTGTTTTCTTCGGTGTTGCACGGTTGCGCGCCACGTGATGAACACGGTGAACAGTACGGCGAATAGTCCGATATAGACGCGCGTGCGGCTCTTGGTGATTCGCACGCCCGGCTGGTCGAGCAGCGCGTCGAACAGCGTCGGCGGGTCATACATCACCCCGCCTTTCACGACTCGCGATACCGTTTGAACGTTCGCGATGTCGAGCCGCGGGTCGGCTTCGACGATGAGGAAATCTCCCATCTTCCCGACCTCGAGCGTCCCTCGCGTGTCCCCCACACCGAGGGCCACGGCGGCTTCGCGCGTGGCGGCGAGTAGCGCCTCGTCAGGGGAGAGGCCGACGTCGACCAACGCGCGCATCTCTTCGTGTAGCGAGAGACCTGGAGCCAGAACGCCACCCGAGCCCGTCACCAACGAGCCGCCATTCGCGTGAAACGTCCGCAGAAACCTTCGGACCAGTTCCAGCGACGCGTCGAGCTCGCGCTTTTCGGCTTCGGTTCGATCCGGGAGCGTCTCGTCCTGGATGGCCAGCGTGACAAGCGGAAGTTGAAGCAGCTGGTAGAGACCATGCGGTAGCCGGTACGGTCCGGCCCACAGCTCGCGCGCAAGAAGCTGCGGTTCGATCACGACGCGCCCCGCAAGCGCGACGGCCAGGCTGTCGAGCGTGCCCGGATCGATCGCGAGCCACATAGTCTGTCCCGCCGTGCGCGCCGCGCGGTCGGCGACATCTCCCCGGACGAGCCCCGCATCGTTTGCGAGATCCAGGACGCCTTCGAGGGAGGTGATCTCGATGGGGGCCAGGAGCGGAACCGATCGGGGTGAGGCAGGGGGACCGGGCATGACCCACTCCTGCCCGAAGTTTAGCCCGCCGGCAGGCTCGGGAACCCCAGCGGTCGTTACGCCGAGGAGGAAGCGAAGAACTCCTCTTTGCTCATCGATCGGGGTCACTTCGCGACCGATGTTCGTGTCGACAAGCCCCGGAATGACCCAGAATCCTTGTGCGTCGAGCACATCGGCTCCCGCCGGTGCCGCGCACGCCGTCGCGTCGCCGACGCACGAGATGAGTCCGTCGATCACGACGAGCCGTGCGCCGGAAAGCGGGGGCTGTCCCGTCCCGTCGATGATCGTGGCGCCGGTCACGACCAACGGCCCGGGGCCCGCGCATGCGGTTGCGCTGGCGACGAGGACGACCAGGCAGGCGCCCCACACAAATCTGCTAGACATTCGAGAAATCATCGTTCTCCGTTCAGGATCTCGAGCACGCGCCCACGAAAGGCGGGCCTTTGGGCTCGTCCGGGGTACAGGATAGGTTGCTGGCCATGCTCAGGCTCCACCCCTACCGATACCACCAGCCGACTCGCTTGGCGGACGCACTCGCGCTCCTCGAGGCGCACGACGGCGACGTCATGCCCATCGCGGGCGGAACCGACCTCGTCCCCAATATGAAGCACCGCTTGTTCACGCCCGGGCACCTGGTGGCGCTCCGGGGAGTCGAGGAGATGCGGGGGATTCGCGCGGACGGGGATGAGGTTCGAATCGGTGCGGGTGAATCGCTGGATGACATCGCCACCGACGCGACGGTTCTCGGCGCGTTTCCGGCGCTGGCCCAAGCCGCGCTGCTCGTATCGGGTCCGCAGCTGCGTCGGGTCGGGACGATCGGCGGTAACATCTGCCTCGACACGCGGTGCACGTACTACAACCAGACGTTGTTTTGGCGCAAAGCCCTAGGGTATTGCCTCAAAAAAGACGGAGACGCGTGCCACGTCATCAAAGGCGGCACCCGATGTGTGGCCGCGCATTCCGCGGATACTCCACCCGTTTTGATGGTGCTCGATGCGATCCTCGAAGTGGCGGGTCCTGCGGGGCGACGCGACATACCCATCGGCGAGTTCTTTACGTCCGATGGCATTTGGAACCGATCGACGGAAAGGAACGAGTTGGTGGTCGCGGTCCGCATCCCGCTCACGCCGGCTGGGACGCACATAGCTTTTCAGAAGCTGCGTTCGCGAAAGGCGATCGACTTTCCGCTCGCCAACCTGGCGGTGCGAGTCGGTCGCGATGGACAGGGACGGATCTCCGACCTTCGTGTCGTGGCCTCGGCGATGGGTTCGTATCCGCGCAAGGTCGGGAAGGTCGAGGAGGCGGCGCTCGGGAACGAACTCGGCCCAAGCGTGATCGAGGCAGTGGCGGAACAGGCGTTTCGTCAGTGCCACCCGCTCGAGAGCATCACGGTGGACAAAGAATGGCGTCGCGCAATGGTGCCGGTGCTGGTGCGACGCGCCCTAAGCGAGATCGCTGCAGCCTAGGGGCAGCTGAGAAACCCCAGCGTCGGCGTTACGGTCGCGCTCAACCCACGCCGAACAGATCCGCGAGCGGCACGTAAAGCTCGCTCACGAACAGCAGCACGTCGTCGATTCCAAACAGGATCTCATCCAAGGCCGATAGTTCGGCAAGCGTAAAGTCGAACGCGCCCGCCGCGATAAAGTTCGGGGCCTGTACCGTCCCCGAAACGACCGCTTCGAGCCGCGAGCCGTGCCGGATCTCACCGTCCTGTTGCCCATTGATCACCCGAAGGTCGACAAGCGTGAGTCCGGCGGCTCCGTCGATGTCCATCTCGAACGAGAGATCCGATTGCGATCCATCGGTCGCGATGTCCCCGGTGACTTCCAATCGCACGTCGGTCCCCTCATCGGACACGGTCCGATGGATCGACGACACCGCAGTAACACCGGCAAGATCGTCCGATTCCAACAGCTCGTCATAGTTGAAGTCGAAGCGGCCGTTCTGATCGACCACGAAACCTTCGCCGAGCAAGCTCACCGTGACGCCGACCGAAGATGTCGCGAACGCGCCATCGATGATGTAGTTGGCGAGTTCGATGGTGTTGTTACCGGTCGTATCGAATGCGCGCACCCGAAGTCGAGTCGACGTCGCATCGCTGATGTCGGTCAGATCGACAAACCCGACCGGATCGAGCGGGAGCGCCGGCAGACCGGATTGCAGATCCACTACGTAGAGTTCGAAACGCACACCGTTCTCGGGACCGCCGTTTCCGAGCTCTACGTACGCGTCGATCCCCTCATCGAAGATGAATTCTTTCCCCAAGAAGTTGATCGGGAAGATCGGTACCGCGCGTCCGGAAGAAAGGTTGCGAGCCCGGCTCGCGACCAGCCCTTCCAGCGGCGAGCGGCGTACGTATCGCATCAGTTCGACTCGGTCTTGGCCGCCGCGCGTGGGCCGGGCCTGGACCCGATCTCGACGGACGGGGATGCTCAAGCGATTCACGGTTTCGCCCGGCGTCGGGACGGCGTTCGCCTGTACGCTCAGCCCGAGCGCCAGCGCGATCGTGTGGACCTGAACGACGACGGCGTTGTCCGGCGCGAACCGCAGCGAGAAGATCGAGTTCGCGACGTTTTCGGCGTCGAAAGCCACGTCGATCGGCGGTCCGAGGCGGTTTGGCTCACTTGTGCATCCGGCGATCAGCGCCGCGAAAATCGCGAAGCCACCCAGCCGTGACGCACGTCCCATAAGCCTTCGTCGGCGTTTCAGTTCAAACCGTGTACTCGACATGCTCAACTCCAGACGACGGTGATGTCGGCGATCCATCAGATTAGACCCCATCTCTCAGGGTATCGGCGGACCGGCGCTCCAAGGTTTAGACGAGTCACGTAGCGCGAGCGTCACGCCCGACCCCGCTGGTCCCCGTCCCGGTCCGGTGGATATCTTCTCGATCTAACTCGATTTCAAGGACTTCCGAGGAGGAAGCATGCACCTGTTGCCCGAACTTCCATACGCCCACGAGGCGTTGGAGCCGACCATCGATGCGCGGACGATGGAGATCCACCACGAGAAGCACCATCAAGCCTACGTCAACAATCTCAATGCGGCGCTGGAGGAGCACGAGGATTTTGCCTCCCAGTCGATCGAAGAGCTGTTGCGGGGGATCTCCAAGGTCCCGGAAGTGATCCGCGGTACAGTGCAGAACAACGGGGGCGGACACGCAAATCATTCGATGTTCTGGACCTCGATGTCGCCCGACGGCGGCGGGGCCCCTTCCGGAGATCTCGGAGACGCCATCGCCTCGACGTTCGGCTCCTTCGATGCCTTCCAAGAGTCCTTCCAGAAAGCCGGCGGGACCCGGTTTGGCAGTGGCTGGGCTTGGCTCGTGGTCAGCGGAGGCAAACTCGCCGTCTATTCGACCGCGAATCAGGACAGCCCGTACATGAAGGGCGATACGCCGATCCTCGGCGTCGATGTCTGGGAGCACGCGTACTACCTGAACTATCAGAA
>JAJCZV010000022.1 GCA_029262175.1 Gemmatimonadota bacterium | reverse complement strand
TCGATAACTGGCCAGTACCGCGGTCACGACATTCGGGACGTGAATGTCGTGCTCCGCCCGCTCTACATAGGAGGGGACCGGATAACTATTGGCGGGAGAGTCCGGATCGCCGAAGAGGGGCATGTCGAGGGTGCCGTACGCCAGCGCCCCGCCGGTAACGGTCACGATCAACAACGGCACGATCGGTCTGTGCTCGCGCTGCTTCGCCCGCGTGGTCGTGAGGGCCAAGGTCGCGAGGGCCAGGATCGTCGAGATGCCCGCTCCGACCGCGGCTTCAGTGAACGCGACGTCCGGCGCGTCCAGCAAAAGCATCCACGACGCGCCCAAGAAACTGTAGATGCCCATGAGCATCACGGCGGCCCAGAGGTTTCGCATCCGGACCACGGCGATCGCCGTAAAGCAGAGCAGCGTCAGGAGCAGTGCCGTGACGATTTGGACTTGTACCTCGACTATGGAGTCGATGCTGCCTCCTCTCCATCCGCCAGCCGCGGCTTGAGTCCCG
This sequence comes from Gemmatimonadota bacterium, assembly GCA_029262175.1. Classification (GTDB taxonomy): domain Bacteria; phylum Gemmatimonadota; class Gemmatimonadetes; order Palauibacterales; family Palauibacteraceae; genus Palauibacter. The sequence continues at coordinate 82,371 of JAJCZV010000022.1, read as the reverse complement.
TTTCCAGCGCCGAGTTGGCGAGCGCGTGTGTCGCGGTCGGACTCGTGAGCCACAGGAACAGAAGAATCAGCAAGAGCTTTATCGTGACGATCGAAACTCCCGCTTCGAACATCAGACCGGACAGGATGAGACCCGCCCCCAGCGTATCCGTGATTCCCGCCCCGTGGATGCGGGTATAGAAGTCCGGCAGGCGGATGAGACCGATCCCGCCGATCAACGCGAACGCCGCGCCGAACAACAGAAGACCGCCCCCCACGACGTCAACTAGGAGATCCATCTAGGCCACATCTTTGCGGTCCGGATCAGCGAAATGACCATACTTGGAGAATCGCAGCACGCCAATGACGCCGATGAAATTCATGAGCGCATAAACGAGTGCGAGGTCGAGGTAATCGGGACGCCCGGTGAGGAACCCCATCACGGCGATCAGCAACACCGTCTTGGTCCCAAACATGTTCAGGGCCAAGATTCGATCGAAAATGGTCGGCCCTTTGGCCGCACGAACGAGTGCGAGGCCCATCGTCACCAGCACGGCGCCCATCGCGACGGCAAAAATCAACTCTGGCTCCCGAGCCGGGATACGCGCCGATCCATTTCGCCGCTCAGCACGCCATCGGCGGCTCCCTGAGTGAGGGCGTGCACGGTGATCAAATCTCCCTCCGTGTCAATGGTCACGGTACCTGGCGTAAGGGTGATCGAATTGGCGTAGATCACACGACCCAGGTCGTGCTTCTGGGTCGCCCGGACCTCGATCAGCCTTGGACTGATCGGCATGCGCGGGTGGAGGACGATCCGCGCGACATCCACATTCGCTTTGGCGATCTCCCAAAACAACCATGGGAGATACGTCACGAGAACCGGTAGCAAGTCGATCGGTGCCCCCTCACGGTCCACCACACGCATCCGTCGCGCAATCAACAAAACCACCACACACGACGCCAAGCCGTACGAGAGCAACGCCGTGGTGAAGTGCCATGACCAAAGCACCCACGTGCCCGTCAAGGCGATCATGAGACCGATCAGATACTTCATGGTCCGCGCCTAGGCACCTGTAACCGACTCAATACGTCTGATCAACGTCGATTCTCCGATCGATGACCCAATGCCAGCGACCAAAAAACGAAATACTGTCGGGGTAGGCGAGCGAGATTGTCACGCGATTCGGGGCCGGGCGGGCGATCGACGGGGCTCCGGCCGAGGGCGGCAAGGCGAGTTCAGCCGCCTTCTCTCGAATCTGGGCAGCGACGCCGGCATCCGGCGTCTCTCGGGCCGCCAGCGCGGAGCGCTGGACCTGGCTCGACAACGCGCGGTAGTCGATCTCCGCTCCTACGAACCCGACCGCTGTATATCCGGCCAGAATCAGCACTACGACGCCAACCAGGCACCCGGCGCGGCTTGCGCCCCGATCATTCAATGGGGCTACCACTGCGACTGTGCGCCGTCGACGATTTGCTGGACGAGGTTTTCGAGTGCCACGATCGATCCCTGCTCTTCCGTTTCCGAACTCGGTTCGTACTCGCCGGCTCCCGTGAGGGCTTGGCTGCTCCAGATAATCTCGTTGTTCGCTCGGTCCAGAATCTCGACGGACGCGCTAATCGAGATTCGGCGTTGAAATACGTCCGCTCCGGCCCCACGAACAGCGTCAAAGTTTACGGCGTCGTCCGAATAGCGCCGAATCGTCGCCGTGATGATCGCATCCGCTTCCGTCTCGGAGGCTAACCGCAGGCCCAGACGCTGTCGAGCCGCCTGGAGCAGTTCCTCGCTCAGGGACTCTGAGAGCCCGAACTGCGTGCTCTGGTTGTCGATCGGGGCGACGTACGCCGTTCGAATATGGCTCGGCAAACCGCCACCGCCCGAGAAGCTGTAGCATCCGACTGAAAACGCAAGCGCCGCGAAGCTAAGGGGTCGGCGGTAGGACATAGATCTCATCGCGATAAGGGTTCGCTTGTGGCAAGACTTCCGTGAGCTCCCAGCGGACGCGGGTGCGGGGTTCGACGTCGTCACGGTAGGTCGCTTCCTGCGGCCAGTCGGGGTTGCTGCCCCAGACGAGTTCGATGCGTCGGACGAGCCGGTCCGCGCGCCGCTCTTCGACTCGCGAGAGTCGACCGTTCAACAGATAGAAAAACCGGGAACCGCCGGATTCGGCTGGATACTCGAGCACTTGATAGCCCTCGATCGCCGACCCGCCGGACGGACTAGAGGGTCCGGGCCTAAACACGCCAGCCATCGCGTATAGGAACGCGGCGGGCGGAAGCTCTACCCCCTCCAGATCCCCGCTGTAGTTGAGCTCGTCTTCGACCAACGCGGCCGCCATCGAGCCTTCGGCCGTGGTGAACAGGTCGAGTCGAAAAAGATCTGGAGCGTTGGCGCGCGCAGCACCTTCGCCGCGGAGCGTTCCCCGCTCGTCGACGTAGTCCCAGGCAAACAGCACCCGCATGGAGGTCTCGACGCGCGTGGCCGCTTGGGCGTCGACCGCAATCTGCCCCGGGTCAACGAGTGGAGTCCCCCGCTGGAACCCGCCGCCGCAAGCCGCCAGGAGCATCAACAGCGGCCAAACCGTTCCCCTCCAACCGAAGCGTGTCACGCGCGGAAACTACGAGACCGAGGGATCGGCGGCCAAGCGCCGAAGGATCTCTCGCACGTCCTCCGGCAACCGAACCGGGCGCCCCTCGGTATCGGTGCTGATCAAGGCGGTTCGGGCCAGGGCAACGGTCACGTCATCCGCGGGGCGGGCGAACCGATAGCCGAAAACGACTTCCCGGCTTCTCACCCGCTCGACGCGCGTGTACAGCCGCACCTCTTCGTCGTAGCTCAAAGGAGCCCGATACTCGACCTCCACACGGGACACGGGAAGCATCACGCCACTCTTTTCCAACTCGTCATAGGGCGCACCCTCGTCTCTCATCAGACCGGTGCGCCCAAGCTCGCACCAAACCAAGTAGTGGCGGTGGTGGGCGCGTCCCATTTGATCGGTCTCAGCGTATCGTACCCGAAAGTCTACGATTCCAGTCACTGTGGCATCCCTTGCATCGTCGCTGAGTCGGTTCGAGGTGCGTGGTGGCGAGGTGGGTGGTACGTGGTACGTTTCGCGCTACTTCGTGTCAAACCCCGCGCGATCCCATACCCGCGACGGCCCGCGAGGGGCCGTCCGGTTGCCAGGAGCTAGGCCTCCTCCCGAGCTTCTGCGGATGTCACGTCGAACCGTCGTTGTTTCCGATATCCACCTGGGCGCCGTGCCGCTCGAAAACGAGCGCGCATTCTTCGCGTTTCTCGCCGAGGCTCCGCGGTGGGGAGATGATCTCGTGATCAACGGGGACCTGTTCGACTTCTGGTTTGAGTACAAGCGGGTCGTTCCGAGAGGACAGATGGGTGTTCTGACGCGACTGCGAGATCTCGTAGACAATGGGATCGGAGTTCGGTTCGTCGGCGGGAACCACGACGCCTGGGCGGGAAGTTTTCTCGAAGATGAAATCGGCGTCCAAGTGCTGGATGGACCGATCGTGACCGACGTAGGCGGGCGCCATACATACCTCGCTCACGGCGATGGGCTGGGGGGCGCCGATTGGGGCTACCGGGTGTTGAAGTGGGCCACCCGGAGCGCTGTTGGACGCGGCCTCTTTCGCTGGATCCACCCGGACTTGGGCATCCCGCTGGCGATCAACGCGAGCCGGACAAAAGACGCCCATGCCTTGGGGCCTGAAGCCGACGGGTCTCGATCAGAGCAATTGGCCGCGCACGCCGCCGAGATCTTGGCGGAGCAGACCGACCTGGATCTGGTCGTGTTCGGGCACGCGCACCGACCCATTCTCGAAGAGGTGGCGCCCGGCCGGTTTTATCTCAATTCCGGCGATTGGATCCACCACAACAGCTTCGCCATCGTCACACCCGATGAGATCCGACTCGAGCGTTTCGAGCCCTAGCCAACGATCAGTCGGACGATTCGTCGTCCAGGACCGCGCGGTCAACCACGCGGGCAGGAGCGCCGAGAAACCCCTCCGCCAGCTCGGTGAAACGGGCTTCATCGTCGGTAACGAAGTAGCGGCGCTCCGGCGGCGAGGTCGCGGTCGAGTTCAACCCGGCCCGGTCGAGCTGACTCCCGGTTTCTGCGGCTGTGGCGGAAGCCGAATCGACCAACGTCACGCCCAAGCCCGCCACCCGGCCGATCAGCGGTGCGAGCAGCGGATAGTGTGTGCACCCCAGAAGGAGCGTGTCGATCTCCTTTTCGATCAAAGGCGTCAGGTACTCCTGCGCCGTGAGTTGAGCGATCGGCCCATCGACCCAGCCTTCCTCCGCCAGGGATACAAACAGAGGACAGGCGACCGAAAACACCTCGGCATCGCGTCGAACTCGGAGAATCGCTCGCTCGTACGTCCCGCTCTCGATCGTGCCGCGCGTGCCGATCACCCCGATCATCCCCGTCTTCGTCGCGGCGACGGCCGCTTGCGCGCCCGGGTCGACGACGCCGATCACTGGGACGTCGATTTCCTCCGACAGCACCCTTCGCGCGTGAGCCGTCGCAGTATTGCAGGCCACGACGATGGCTTTGACGTCTTGGGCGACCAAAAACCGAGAGGCCTCGCGTGCGTAACGCAGGACGGTCTCAGGCGATTTGGGACCATAGGGCACCCGCGCAGTATCACCTAGATACACCGTTGATTCTGACGGAAGCCGCTCGTGGATCGCTCGCAGAACGGTGAGTCCCCCGACTCCGGAGTCGAACACGCCGATCGGGGCGGAGTCGCTCAGGGGAGGTTGACCTTGAATCCGAGGCTCACCCCGATCGACCCATCCGGTGGCGCGCTGATCGACGGCTCGTAATCCCAGAAGTGCGTCGACACCCAGGCGTCGATGCCACTCATGAACGCAACGAAGCCAGCGAGCACGATCCAGTTCTCGCGCTGTCTCGTGCGTGATTCGATGAGCCCTACATTTTCTGCACGTTTGGCGACATTGAGCTTCTGGCTCGACTTGAAGACCATGTAGAGGAACACGGACTCGGCGCCGAAATAGATCGCGCCTCGAGAGGGCCGGCCAACCGCGAGTTGCCCCCATCCGGGCAGGATCATCGAGCGTCCGAACGCACCCAGCGGACTCACGGGCGGCACGGTATCGATGACCGCGACTCCACCCACCGTGGCGCCGGTCGCTGTGGCCCCGATGGCCGCGGATTCGGGTGTGACCGAGGGTTGGGCGATTTCGGTTACAGAGTCCGGCACGATCGGAGGGACCGGCGGATCCTGGGCTCGAGTTCGATGAGGAAGCAACGCAAAGGCAAGCATGAATATGGCGGGAACGTGTGGGAATCGAACCCACCCAAGACGCGTGAACGCCCCGCAACGGTTTTGAAGACCGCAGGCAACACCAGTCACCATCCGCTCCCCCAGAGTCCGGTGTCCGTTCTGGCTAGCCGGCCTTTCGGGCAACCACGTCGATCTCGACCAACGCGTTCTTCGGGAGCGTTCGCACGGCCACGGTAGATCTGGCCGGATATGGCGGATCGAACCGCTCGGCGTAAATCTCGTTGACCGCGCTGAAGTCTCCCATGTCCGCGAGAAAGATCGTCGTCTTTACGACGTCTCCGAAAGAAAGGCCGGCCTCCGTCAGGACGGCGTCCAGGTTCTTCATCACCCGGCGGGCCTGCGTTTCGACGTCTTCTCCTACCATCTCGCCCGACGCAGGGTCCAACCCGACCTGTCCAGCAGAGAAGAAAATTTCCCCGGCCCAATACCCTTGCGAATACGGACCAACGGCCGCAGGCGCGCGATCTGTGTGTACCGATCTACTTCCAGTCAACGCGGGCTCCTTTCGTACGAGAGAAACGGTGGCGCACGGGTGTCTTGCATCGACTCGGTGGGAGCCGGTAACCTCGCCCCTCTGCCTCGCTAATGAGGCATGATGTCCGCGCCGAGCGCACGCTGGCGATCGGGCGCGAACATACGTCGAACCCTCGGAGAGCGCCAAGAAACGTGGCTTCCGCCCGCCGGTCCGCGGCCCGACTCACGAGGAACGCGTTTTTTGGCATCGCGCTCTCGGTCCAAGAGTACTTCGCGCTCGTGGCGCGGCTACTCAAATCGTGCGTTTCAAGACCGTTCTATCGACGCGACATTGTGCAGCAAATGGACACCATCGGCGTCCAATCGCTGTTCATCGTTGTCTTGACCGGCCTGTTCACGGGCATGGTGCTCGCGCTCCAGTCCGCCGTGGAGATGGAGCGGTTCGGGGCCACCATTTACATCGGCCGACTGGTCGGCGCGAGCACGGTCCGCGAACTCGGCCCGGTGCTGACGGCACTGATGGTGACCGGTCGCGCCGGCGCTGGGATGGCCGCCGCCATCGGCGCCATGAAGGTCACGGAACAGGTCGACGCGCTGCGCACTATGGGGGTCGATCCGGTCCGCAGACTCGTCGTCCCCCGCTTCCTGGCCGCGATTATCATGCTGCCCGTATTGACGATCGTCGCCGACTTGGTCGCGATTTTCGGCGGGCTGTTGATTGCCGTCGTCAAGCTGGACCTCACGACCGAGCTCTATATGCGCTCGGTCTACGAGACGCTCGCGCAATCAGGGTTCATCCTCAAGTTCATCCCGATCGATCTCATCCAGGGGCTCGCCAAACCGCTGGCGTTCGGCGCCATCATGGCCGCCACCAGCTGCTTCTACGGCTTACGAACCAGCGGGGGGACCGAGGGTGTGGGGCGCGCCACGACTCAAGCGGTGGTGACGACGTCCATCCTCGTTCTGGCGGTCGATTACTTTCTAACGCAGATCTTGATCGTGATGTTCGTGCAATGAACGACCAGCCGATCGGGTCAGGCGAACCTGTGGAGCCGAACGCTCCAGACGAGGCTCTTGCCGATGAAGTGCGGGCCGAACTTCGGCGCTCCCTCGAGGCAGAGCCGGCGGAACCCAAGAAGTCGGAGATCGTGGAGCTCCGCGACGTCTGGTTGTCGTTTGGGGCGCACCAGGTGCTCAACGGCATCACGCTCGGAGTGGCACGGGGGGAGACGGTGTGCATCCTCGGGGGCTCGGGGGTCGGGAAGTCCACGGTTCTTCGGTTGATTCTACGGCTGCTCTTGCCTGATCAAGGCGAAGTCATGGTCGAAGGACGCGATATCAGCGCGGTGTCCTACGTGGACGTTCTTCAGCTCCGCGAGCGCATGGGAATGGTATTTCAAGGCTCGGCTCTGTTTGACTCGCTCAACGTTCACGACAATGTCGCCTTCCCCCTCGTCGAACACACCGACATGCCCGACGACGCCATCTTCGATCGAGTGCGCGAAGTTCTGAGCTTCGTCGACCTCGTGCCCGAAGATGTGTTATCGCTCCTCCCGGCGGAGCTTTCCGGCGGGATGCGAAAACGGGTCGCGATCGCGCGCGCTATCGTTCACGAACCTCCAATATTGCTCTTCGATGAACCGACGAGCGGACTGGATCCGATTACCACCCGGACGATCGATGAGCTGATCTTGAAACTCCGGAGCGAATTGTCGGTATGTGCAGTGGTCGTTACGCATAACGTGCGCTCCGCCGCACGGATCGCGACTGAGACCGCGCTCATCAAGGACGGACAGATTATCTTCAACGGGTCGCCCGAAGAGATGTTCGCGTGCGAGGACCCCTACGTTCGCTCGTTCTTGAGCTAGGGGAGAGATTTGGACGCATTCCGGGACCGACCGCACTCAGAATGACAAGGCGCACCTAAGACCATGCGACGATCCAATCCCATCACCTGGGATCAAGTACGAGTCGGTTTCGTCATCCTTTTGTCGCTTGCGATTCTCGCGGTCGGGGTGTTCTTCATAGGTCAAATCGGCGACGTATTCGGCTCTCGCTACCGTCTTGTCACTCTGATGGAATCCGCTTCCGGATTGGTGCGGGGGGCACAAGTACAGGTAGCCGGACAGAGCGTAGGACAGGTGGACCGGGTCGAGTTCATCCGCCCCGAGGATCGGCCGCCGACAGGTGAGGCCGTGACCGTGTCGCTCGGGATCAATATCGAGGTGCGGGATCAGATCAGAGGCGATTCGCGTGCGCGCGTGCGGACCGAAGGCCTGCTCGGCGACAAGGTGATCGATATCCAGCCGGGTTCGCTCGATTTTGCGGTGCTCGCCGACGGTGACACGCTCGGGGCGGCGCCGGCCCTGAGCTACGAGGAGCTTCTCGGTCAGGCCGCCGATGCCGTCCAGAGCCTGACCACGCTTTCGGACGACCTCACGCAGACGCTGGGTCGCGTGGCTGCGGGTGAGGGCAGCCTCGGCCAACTGTTGGTCGATGACGCGCTCTACGGGGGGCTCGTCGACCTCAACTCCAGCCTGAACGCACTCGTCGGACCGGTGGCCGCCGGCGAGGGGGTCCTCGGGCGACTTCTACAGGACGACGACCTCTACGATCGACTCGTGTCGGCGACCGCCCGAATGGATTCGGTGACCGCGGCCGTCGTCGACGGTGAGGGAAGCCTCGGTCGACTCATCCGATCGGACTCTTTGTATGTCGCGTTGGCGTCTTCGGCGCTGCGCGCGGATTCCCTATTGGCCGCCGTGACGAGCGGAGAGGGTTCGGTCGGTCGGCTCGTCACCGACGACCAGCTCTATGAGGAGTTCCTCAAAGTCGTGGTCGATCTCAATGCGTTGCTCGCCGACATTCGGGCCAACCCGAAGAAGTTTATCCCGCCGATCAAAGTGTTCTAGACCAAGGTCGACAGACCCTCGGCCGACTAGACGCCGACTAGACTTCGGGTTGATCGTGGATCGTGGCGAGTTCCAGCACTTCGAATTCGCGCTCTCCGCCAGGAAGGGCGGCCGTCGCCGTGTCGCCAACATATTTCCCGAGCAGCGCCTGCCCGAGCGGGGAGTCCATCGAGATTTCGTTCTTGTCGAAATCGAGATTCTCGCCCAGGGTCACCTTGAACACTTCGATCTCGTCGTCCTCCAGATCTCTGACTTTGACCTCCGACCCGAAACCCACGCGATCGGTGGCGACGTGCTCGACGTCGATGTCATTGAGCTGCGACATCCGTCGACCCAGATAGTCGATTCGCGCGCGGACAAACCCCTGCCGTTCGAGCGCCGCGTGATACTCGGAGTTCTCTTTGAGGTCTCCGTGCCCCACCGCCGTCTCGATCTGCTTGGGGAGAACCACGTTCAATTCGTGGATCAACCCCGACACCTCATCCGACAGCTTCTGCTTCAGCTCTTCCAACATCGGTTCTCTCGAGCCGGGGAAGCCCCGGTTATCAGAAATAAAAAACCCGAGGCGCCCGTGAAGACGCCTCGGGAAAAAAAGTGGAGGCGGCGGGAATCGAACCCGCGTCCGCGAGCCCATCTACCACGGTCTCTTCGTGCGTAGTTCGCGATTAGATCTTGCCTACGTGAGGTTCACGAACGACCCCTCGTCGACCAGTCGCAATGCGGGTACCCCCGCAATCTCGTCACATCCGCGCGCGACCCGCTTCAGTGACCAGCCCGATTTATCGTCGCCCACAGGGAGGTCCTCGGGCCGGGACCTTCCAAGGGACGGGCTACGTAAGTTTACGCGGCCAGAGCCATACCGTCGTTGGCAATTAAGAGTTTTCCCAGGGTTTAACGAGGATCCGAGTACCTCGACACGCTACCGCGGCTTCAAGTGAACACGTCGAAGCCATGTCGCCCCCAATTTTCAATCAGCCGAAACCACGCAGGTCTCCCTACGTGGCTACATATACACGGTCGGTGTGAGCCTGGTTCCGCGCAAGTTCCGGACCCCCTATACTCGGGTACGCTCCGGGTCGGGACCACCGACGCGAAGCCCCCGCGAACGACATCCCCCCGGGACGGTCGGGGGAGGAGATAATAGATATGAAGTTGCGCGACTTCTTTTCCACGGAAGCCATAAAGCTCGACCTCGAGGCGGAAACCAAAGACGACGCCCTGAAGGAGCTAGTGGCGTGTTTCGGACTCGACGAAAAGTCTGACGGAATTCTCTTCAAGATGCTCAAGCGTCGCGAGAACCTGGGCTCGACGGGCATCGGCCGGGGCATCGCGATTCCCCATTGTCGGTCATTGGTGGTGACACGACTCCGCATTGCGTTTGGTCGAAAGATCTCCGGGCTCGACTTCAAGGCCATTGATGAGAAACCGGCACGATACGTGTTCCTGATCGTGGCCCCTCCGCTGGAGGTCTCGAATCAGTATCTGCCTGTCCTCGGCAAGATCGCCCAATTTAGCAAGGAGGCCGACGTACCGGACGCCCTCGCCGCTCTCAGCAATCCCCAAGAGTTGATCGAACTGCTCGAAAGCAAAGGGATCTGATGCACCCCCAGCTCGAGCTTCTGCTCGAAATCCAAGATCTGCAGATGCAGCGCGGCGGCCTAGCTGATGGCACGCTGGGCGACATGGAGTCCGACGTCTTCGACATCAAAGTGGAGGACGCGATCAGCAGCCTCGACGAGAAGGTCCTGGAACTGGAGGGGCGACTCGAAGAGGGCGTGCGAAAGCGCTATCAACTCGTGACCGGCAAGGGCCCGCGCGTGGTGGCACCTGTGATCAATGGCATCTGCTATGGGTGCTTCGTGGCGATCTCGACGGCACGGGCATCCGAGACCGGTAGGAACCGGCGTGTGGAGTCCTGCGACCACTGCGGACGCTTCTTGTACCACCTCGACTAGCCCCGGCCAATTCTCAGGACAACGCTAGCCGACCGCGCTAGCCGACCAGCACCCGGCCTTCCGCCGTGCGCCTCGTGACTCCCTCCCGATCAAGATACTCCAAAAGAGGAATGAGGTATTTCCTCGACAGCCGAAACGCGGTCTTGAACACCGTGGGAGGTGCGGCCGATTGATCGGCAAGCAATTCCCGCACTTGCTCGGTCATGTCATCCAGGGCGCGAGCGCTCACGTGAATCTCCGGTGTTACAGCTCGGGTCACGCCCCCCTCCTGAAGCAAGCGCAGCAAGTCATCGAGCACGGGCCGCGCCAGCCCCAACGTCTTTGCGAGATCTCCGACCGTCGGCGGCTGCAGCCCCCCGTCGACGATCGCCGCCTCGAGTCGGCTCTGTGCTTCGAGCTCCCCTTTCGTCAGCTCGGGCGCATGGTCCGCTCGGGCAAGCCGTGGACCATCCTCCACCAGGACACCACGTGCGAGAAGACTTTCGATGGCCAGTTCGACGAGTTCGAGGGCACACACCCCATCGAGGGCCGACCGAACCGCTTCTTTCGAGATCGCCGCGGCTCGTCGATCCGCCAGATGGAGCCGGGACATGGCGGCCTCGACAGCGGTAACCGCGTCGTCACCCGCCGCGACCGAGAACCAGCGCGAGCCGATCCGCCGTACCCCAGCCTCTCCTGCCGACGCGTCGATCTCGCTCGCAGGGCGACCCAACGCTAGCGGAACGACATCGGCTGGGAGGCCGCTGAGTCCCGCAAGCTCGGTTGCGGCCCGAAACGCGTCCGCGGCACTTCCATCGAGAATCTCCCCCCATCTCGGGGTACGGTCGTCCCAAAACCTCGGCGGATCGTGTTCTGCGACCTCGATGCCGCCGATCGTGTGGACCGGCGAGTAGAAGCGGAGGATCGCGCGATCCTTGGCTCGAGCGACCAAGGGCGCTTCGAGATCCAACACCGCCCATCCGACCTCGCCGGGGGCGTGGTCCGTTCGTCGAGGCGTAAGCACCCGCGCCATCACTTCGCGGGTCCCGAGATAGACCCGCACACGTTGACCGTGTTCGATGGAACGCGCGGACGCACCGAGTGACGACAGACGAACGCCCAACCTGTGCGACTCTCGCCACGCGGGGTCCGAAACCAGGACGCTGCCACGCGCCACGTCGGACGGGCTGACGCCGACAAGCGCAAAAGCACACCGCCGACCCGCCGTGACTTTCGACCGGGTCTCGTCATGCACCTGGAGGCCGCGGATGCGCACCGAGGACTCACCCGGAAACACTCGAAGGGTTTCTCCGACTTCGACGGCCCCACTCCAGACCGTGCCCGTTACGACCGTACCGGTCCCGTGGATGGAGAACACTCGGTCCACCGGAAGCCGGAATACATCGTCGCCACGACGAGCGTCGACTCGAGTCAACGACTCGCGGAGGACCGCTCTCAATTCTTCCATCCCTTCACCGGTCTTGGCGGACACGGGAACGATGGGCCAGGTCTTCCTGCCAGGTGTCGCGTCGAGAAGTTCGCGCGTCGTGTCCTGTGCGAGTTCGAGCCACTCCTCGTCGACGTTGTCGGTCTTGGTCAGCGCGACAACGCCAAGCCTTACGTTTAGCATCTCCGCGATCGCGAGGTGCTCGCGCGTCTGCGGCATTGGGCCTTCATCTGCCGCGACGACCAGGAGAAGCACGTCGATCCCGGTCGCGCCCGCCAACATGTTCTTGAGAAAATCCTCGTGACCTGGCACGTCGACCATGCCGACCTCGTGCGAGTCGTCCAGGGCCAACGGGGCAAAGCCGATATCGATCGTCAGACCGCGCTCGCGCTCTTCTCGCCACCGGTCCGTTTCGACGCCGGTCAATGCGCGCACGAGCGAAGTCTTTCCGTGATCGACGTGCCCAGCCGTGCCGATGACGATCCCCCGCCGTTCGCTCACGGCGTCGTCACTGGAGTTCGCGGAGAAACGGCAAGGATTTCAACACGGCGCCCTCGGAGAGATGGTACCGAATAAAATCGGCCAGCCAACGCGCTTGCCGTCCACTGCCGCCGGTCAGCGCTTGCCCATCGACCAGCGCCCTCAAGTCGCGGATATCCTGGGCATCCAACCCGTCGCGCGACGGGGCACAATGCTCACACTGGAGCCCTCCCGCGGCGTAGTCGAACCGCGCGCGCTCGGATCCCACGGCCCGCCCGCAGGCCACGCATTGATCGAGTTCGGGACGAAAACCGAGCGTATTGACGAGTGCCCACACGTGTTCCAGGCCGCCCGTGACCCGTCCTGCCTCGGCTTGTGCATGTAGCTGGGCGAGCCCCGTGGTGAGCGCACCGTAGAGCTCGTCATCGCGGTGCTCGGGGGCCAGGCGCATCACCAACTCGCAAAGCGCCGACGCGACCGTAAACAGGTCCAGCGCGGATCCGAGCCCTCGCCATTCCCGAATCAGCTCAAAGTCCGAGAGGGTGTGGAGATCTCGGCCATCCTTCGTGTAGAGGGTGACCTCGCCCTCGACAAACGGCTCGAGCAGCCCTCCGTAGCGGCTTTTCGGCCGCAGCGCTCCGCGCGCCAGCGCGGAGCACGGGCCGAATTCCACCGTCATGAGCCGAAGGATCTTGCTCGTGTCGCTATAGCGATACGTCTGTAGGACGACCGCGCGTGTGGTCGACAGTCCCACGATCAGAGACAGCCTTTTTGATGGCCTACCGTAGCCCGATGTCGGTGGCACCCGCCCCGACGGCAATCTCATCGACGTAAACGCCGTCTTCCGTCAAACGAACGAGACGTCCCTGCGAACTGGCTTCGAAGGTGAGGCAGAAGAGCTCGCCGGTGACCCGCGCCGTAACCGCCCGACAGCTCAGGTTGGAACCGTCGCTGTCCAGCGGTTGAATCGGATTCGTAGGACCTCGCTCGAATTGACGGATCGTGAAGTTGTACCGAAGGACATCCGTCTCGAGGGTGTTCGCGCCCTTCGTACGGACGATGTACATCTGACCGTTCCGCCCCGCCTCCATGCTCAGTCCGTTTCCGCCGAGCGGTGTCGTCACTTGGAGGCCGCGGTCCGAGACATTGATCAGCGCAAGCGATCCATCGCCCGCGGCCTCGAACGTCACAGGATCGAACCCACCGCCCGCGAGAAACACGAGTTCATCGCCCAAGGTGATGGCATCGATCGCACCCACCGAGGCGGCATCGAGATCGATAGAGTCGAAGAAGTCACCCGAGACGTTGTCGTGTAGCGTCATCTTCGGAGGACCCAACGGCGCAAAAGTGCCACCGATGTCATCCAGGTTTGCGTCAATGCTCACGATGAAATCGCCAGCCGGAATGACCCGCTCGACAAACTCGCCGACGTCACTGGCGAGCACCTGTGCGAGCGCGTTTCCCGGAAACGCGAGGTAGACCTCGTTTCTGGCCCGCGCCGGGACAAGGGCACCGGCGTTGGCCGCTCCATCGAGAATGATCGTCGCGCGCCCGGCGTCGGCCAGAGTCGGAAGCGACCCCGGAAACGTCGTGATCAGAAGTTCGTCCCCAGCGAGGTTTCCGAACAAGATCTGACTGCCCCCGAACGCGCTCGTCGTGGTCACGAAAAGATCCTGAATAAAATCGAAAGACTCGCCGTCGAAGTTCGCGCCCAGTTGTTTGTCGGTCCCAAACCGTACGAGACGGTCGTCGATAATGTTGAACTGTTGCAGCGTCTTGGAGAGCGAGTTCAGGACAATGATGTCGCCACGCGTCGGCGTAGTGTTGCCACCCGGTCCCACGGACTCGTTACAGCCCGCGAACGCGAGCGCTACCGCGATACTACACACCCACTTCAAACCCCTCATCTCATCTTCTCCTGTTGTATAGGCCACGATCTCGCGTGGGCGTGTTCCCGCTCTCGGCAGCTCCGGCCGGACGGTTCTGGTCGGGTGCCGCCACGGGGAAGCTCTGATCCCGCCCGACACCAGGCAAGCGTTTTTGTCCTCTCGTGGACAGGCTCACGCCAAGCTCGAATCGTCGTCCCGGCTCGGGAAACAGCTCGATGCGCTCGTATGGCGCGCCGAGCGCATTGAGGATCCCGAACTGGACTTCGGCAGAGTAGCCCACTAGGTGAAACGTTTGACGGGCACGAATGTTCAACAGTCCGTACGGATTCAGGTCGTGCGGACCCAGAATGCTGGTCGCTCGTCGACCGGCAAGCTCGACCTCTCCGCGGACTCCCCGCCGCTCCGTCTCGTGCCCGATCGCGAGGGTTCCTGCGAGCGCGGGCTGATACGGGAGCGAGTTCTGGGCGCCGTTGTCGAACGTCACGTGACTGCTCTGCCAAGTGGCGCTTCCATCGACGCGCCAGGCCCCCGCGTGCCAGGCGCCCGCGACCTCGAGTCCCATCGCGTCGAGCTGGCCCAGGTTGCGGGGCGACCAAATCGCCACGACGCTCGGAAGCCAGATGATCGGGTCCAGGGTTTTTCGCCTAAACAAGGTCGCGGTCACCGACCCGGACCTGCCCTCCCGCGAGACGCCGAGATCCAGGTCGAGGACCACCCGCTCGGGCCGCAAGTCGGCATTGGGGCGAACGCCGGCTCCCGGGCGGACGAAGAGGTCGGCGAAGGTCGGGAGCCGGCGCGCCTGGGATCCGCGGACTCGCGCTTCCCAGCCGCGTCGGAAGACCCAGCGAGCTCCCAGCGATGGAGAGAGGGCCAGACCTTCGCGGGCGCCATCCAGGCTCAAAGAAGAAAGCAGCGTCACCTCCCCGCCCAACTCATCGCTTCGGGCGGCACGCAGCCCTCCGCGCCAACGCCGGGTCGGCCCGACCTGGTCTCCGGAAACGTTCGCCCAGGAGCCTTCCCAGTCCAGCTCGAATCCGCTCGGAAGCGTGACCTCGCCCGCAAGAAGCACCTCTTCGGCATCCAGTACATCGTCGGTATCAAAGCGACGATCACGAAAACGCGTCGAACGTCGAGCCCAGGACAGTCCCAGCTGCCCGTTCGAGCCGACTCGCCAACTCGCGGCGACCGACGTGTGTCGCTCCTTCCAGCGGGCTTCGTCCCAGACGTGGTTGCCCATACCGCCGGGGGCCCCTCGCTCCAAACCATCCGCCCTCGCCACCACCGACACGGGGGCTGCAGCGAGCGAAGCACGGGCCAAGATATTCCACGAACTGCCGTCCGCGTTGGCGCGCCGCTCCAGGGGATTCCCCGGCATGATCCGGTTTCGGAACAGGTAGTCGTTGCGACTCCCTGCCGACCGCGCGAAGAGTCCCACTGCGCCGACCTGCGATCGCCATCCCGCCTCCAACTCGGTCCCCAGTTGACCGTATGAGCCCGCCAGTCCGCGGACTCGGACGCCCGGCTCCGGATCCCGGCTCCTCAGGGCCACCGACCCGGCCGTGCCACCCCAGCCGACCACCGACCCCGCCCCGGAGGTCACCGCCGCGGACTGAATGGAGGACGCCGGGATGCCGGACAAGTCGGTCGCGCCCGTCAAAGGATCCGCCAACGGGATCCCATCCAGCGTGACTCGGACGTCCTGCGATCGACTCCCACGAATCGACACGCTCTCGGAGCCGCCGACCCCTCTCGTCGTGACCACCAGACCCGGCAAACCTCTTAACCACTCCCCCACCGTCTCGCCTCGCAAACGCGCTTCGATTCGATCCAACGATCGACTCACATGCGCGCCTTGCCGATGCCGCACGACCGCCCGCAACTCGGGAAGCCGAAAGACCGGACCACCCGCGGTGACCGCGCGGCCAGGCTTTGCCTCGGTCGTGTCCACTTTCGCCGCTTGCTGCGCGCGCAGCGGTGGCGCCATCGCGGCCAGCAGAAACAGCGCACCCAGGCGGACCTTCATGCCCCACCCGCCGGTTTCGTCAAGGCGCGCACGGGGAGGACGCAATGACCGAGACCGGGTCGATGCTCGATCGCGACTTCGCACCCGTATGCCTCGGCGAGTGTGGCTCGAGACAGAACCGATCCCGGATCCCCAACCGCCAAAAGCCTCCCATCGCCCACGAGAACCAGACGGGTGGCGTGTCGACTGGCGAGGTTCATGTCGTGCGTGACGCACACCACGGTCATTTCGTGATGCGTCACGAGGTCCTCGAGCGTCTGAAAGGTCCACAGCGCATGTCGGAAGTCCAAGAACGCGGTCGGCTCATCGAGCACGAGGATTTCCGGCTCCTGAGCCAACGCGCGAGCGAGCCGTGTGCGCTGTCGCTCCCCACCCGAGAGCTCGGCCAATTGACGACCCCGCAAGTCAGAAAGGTCCGTTCGAGCCAGAGCGGCCTCCACGACCTCGTGATCCGAGGCGCCGAGCGCGGACCACGGGCCGACGTACGGGTTCCGCCCGAGGGCCACGTATTCCTGGACCGAGAGCGCTACCACCGAAGCGGGTTCCTGGGCCACGACGGCGACCCGACGCGCGAGCCGAGCTCGATTCCAGTCGCCGAGTTCAACCCCGAGACACTGGATGGTCCCGCAATCCGGCGGAGAGAGCCCGGCCAACAGACGAACCAACGTGCTCTTCCCCGCTCCGTTCGGGCCGATCAAGGCCGTGAACTGCCGGGGGCCGATCTCCAGGCTCAGGTCCCGTATCGCGGGGATGGGCGAGCCGCGGTAGGTGAAGGTCACGCCGGAGATCGAAAACGCCGCAGCGGTCGTCTCAGGCAAGTCGGCGCCGGAGCAGCACGAGAAACAGCGGGACGCCGAGGATCGCCGTCACGACGCCCACCGGGAGTTCGAGGGGCCGAAACGCGGTCCGAGCCACAGCGTCGGCCAGGATGAGGGACGCGGCGCCGGCCAGAGCGGCCAGCGGGAGCAAGACACGGTGATCGGTCCCCCACACCATGCGCACGGCGTGGGGCACGACAAGCCCCACGAAACCAATCACTCCCGCGGTGCTCACGGCCACGGCGGCAAGCAGCGACGCCAGCACATAGGCCACGCGCTTCACTGGCTCGACCCGTGCGCCTAGCGCAGCGGCGGCGTCCTCGCCGAGGGCAAACGCATTCAGATGACGCGACAAGCCAAAAGCGAGCACGCCGGAGACGAGAACGCAGACCGCCAGCACGCCCGCAGCCCCCCAACTCGCCCGCTCGAGGCTGCCCATCGTCCACAAGACCGCGGAGCGAAGCGCGTCCGCTTCGGCCAAAGAGAGCAAGAGCATGACCGCGGCTCCAAAGAACGACGCCACGACGACGCCCGCCAAGATCAGGACGTGGGTGTCCAGTCGACCGACCGACAGGGCCACACGGAAAACGATCGCGATCGCGACCAATCCCCCCACAAACGCAAAGAGAACCGGAGCTGCCGGGCCCAAGGCCCCGCCCAGGAGGGTGAGTGCAATGACCGCTCCCAGGGCGGCGCCCGAGGAAACCCCGAGCAGGTACGGCTCGGCAAGCGGGTTACGCAGCAACGCTTGAAAGAGCGCCCCCGACAGGGCCAGCGCTGCCCCCGTCAGCCCGCCGCACAGAACCCGCGGGAGACGAAGCGAGCGAACGATCGTGCCCGCCCCACCGCCCGGATCGCCGCCCCGCAGGGCCGCCCACACATCGGAAGGAGCAACCGCTGCAGCCCCGAGGAACAGGCTCCCAAGACCGACGGCAAACACCGCCGCGCTCAGCCCAATGAGCCCGAGCATCGGGTGCGTCAGCCTTGGCATGTGAGGGCCGGATGCGTGACGACTGGAATGTCCACATCTCCGTGCAGGGCCGCCGCGAGTGCCCACGCCGCGTCGGCAACCCGTGGACCCAGCCGACTCACCAAGTCCTGGTCCACCAGACCCACCCGTCGATTGGCCACGGCGGGGACGGCCTCCCAACCGGGACGCGTAAGGAGACTCGACACCTGGGTCAGCGAGTCCGGAGAAACAGGGACCAACACGACGTCGGGGTCGCGGTGCACGATCGCCTCCAGACTAACGCGGGGCGCAGTGCCACCCACGTCACGAAAGACGTTTTCTCCACCGGCGATCATCAGCAGCGAGTCGAGAAAGCTATCCACGCCGATCGTGATGGGGGGATCGGCCCACGCGTCGTAGTAGACCCGTCGTCGGGACCGCAACCGTGTGGCCGTCGCGACTTCTTCCAACCCTGCCCGGATTCGTCGGTTCAGCTGCTCTGCGCTCCCGGGACAGCCCGCCAGTGCGCCAAGACGGCGGACGGTCTGGTCGAGGTCGCCGAGGGTGTCATGCCGGAGCGAAAGCGTGCGGATCCCGAGCGCTTCGAGGCGCGCGGCCACCCCTCGGTTGGTTTCGCCTGAATAGAGCAGGACGAGATCTGGTTGGAGCGCGAGCACCGCCTCCAGGGAGGGATGGAGCGCATCGCCGACATCTGGAATCGAAAGCGCTGCAGCCGGGTGAACATCCCATCGCGTCCGACCGACTAGAAGATCTTCGGCTCCCAACGCGAACAGAATCTCGGTGGCCGCTGGAACGAGCGACACGACGCGACTCGGGCGACCGTCCGCCCCGATCCGGTCAACACGGCCCGACGCGGGTGTCCGGCTTTTCGTCCACGCGTAGCCGACCACACCGAGCGCGAAAACGGCGATCAGGACAAACAGACTCTTTTTTGGTTGAATCACATCCCCCGCTCCTGGACGAACGGGGGTGAGCCGAAGGCTCGCTCGGCGGTTGGCCGGGCCCCGCTCTTCCCGCGAAGAGCATCAGTTGGGGCATGGAAGGACACGTCTCCTGGCTCGAGGCACTTCGGGTGACTACCCGAGACCTCTTACAGTGGCGGGGCCGCGTCGGACTTACACCGACTTCCGTTTGGCCTTCCATGTCAATTTTTGCTGCGGGGATAAGCTGCGCTCGAGCGGAGCACTCACGCAAGACGGCGCGGCACGCGCTTCTAGGGGTCGAAGCGACCGAAGTCCTCGGGATCGAGACGCTTCAGGTAGTCGCGCAGCGGCTCATCCGAACCTTCGGCGTCACCAAACACGGGATCACCGACGTGCGCCGCCTCCGCATCGAAGTCGTCCACGTCATCCTCGAAGCCGGTGTCGTCGACGTCCATGTCCATGTCCATGACCGACACCTCGAGCAGGCTCTCGTCGGCATAGATGGGGGCCTCCGCGCGCAACGCGAGCGCGATGCTGTCGCTCGGCCGTGCGTCGATCGAGATGTACTCTCCGTCCTGGTGGAAAACCAAAGAGGCGAAATAGGTGTTGTCCACGACCTTCGTGATCATGACTCTGACGAGGGCGCTTCCGAGTCCGCGAACCACCGCCTGGAACAAGTCGTGAGTCAGCGGTCTGGCGAAGTGGATTCCGGCCAGCTCCATCGCGATGGCCGAGGCCTCGCCGGGCCCGATCCAGATCGGGAGTAGACGCTCCCCATCCTTTTCCTTCAGGATGACGACCGGAGTGCTGGACGATTTGTCGAGCCCAAGGCTCGCTACGCTGACCTCCTGCATCTCCCGCTCCATCAAGCCGGCGCTCCGGCGGACTGCCCAGACGCGCGATTTCTCGAACTCGCTCTAGGGCCGGCGCGGTGCAGGTCTTCTGCCAGGCGGTGCCGAACCGGTAAGGACGCCCACGCGCGAGCCTTCACGCCCCGCCCGCGCTTGACGACAACTTGCGCGCACGGCTGCAGATCGCCCCGACTGCTGGCGATTTCCTGCATCCCCTGGTTGGCGCGATGTCTTCTGACATACCCTCGGTCTAGCTGGTGAGCTCTTCGACTCGGTCCGTCTTCTCCCACGTGAACCCGCCGTTCTCGGGCTCCCGCCCAAAGTGGCCGTACGCGGCAGTCTGACGATAGATCGGGTTTCGCAGCGCGAGTCGCTCAATGATCGCCGCCGGGCGAAGATCGAACACCTCTTGAACCTTGGCGGCCAACGCATCATCCGACTGAGTGCCCGTTCCGAACGTGTTGACCATCACGCTGACGGGTTCGGGGACGCCGATCGCGTAGGCGAGTTGTACTTGGGCCCGCTCGGCCAACCCCGCGGCGACAACGTTCTTCGCGATCCAGCGAGCGGCATACGCCGCGGAGCGATCGACCTTCGACGGGTCTTTGCCGGAGAACGCGCCACCACCGTGGCTGCCGACCCCACCGTAGGTGTCCACGATGATCTTGCGACCCGTGAGCCCGCAATCACCCTGCGGCCCCCCAATCTCGAAGCGTCCGGTCGGATTGATGTGGTAGGTAATATCGTCGGGATCGTAAAGCTCGGCCGGGAGAACGGGCGTAATCACCTTTTCAATAATCGAAGCGCGGATTTCTTCGTTCGTAGGATCCGGGTCATGCTGAGCCGAGACGACGACGGTGGTGATCCGCACAGGCTTCGCGTCCTGGTACTCGACACTCACCTGAGATTTTCCGTCGGGTCGCAGCCACGCCAGGTCCCCGGACTTACGGACATCCGCTAAGCGTCGGGTCAATTGATGGGCGAGGGTGATCGGCAGCGGCATCAGCGACTCGGTCTCGTTCGTCGCATACCCGAACATCATCCCTTGGTCTCCGGCGCCGCCGGTGTCCACGCCCATCGCGATGTGTGCGGACTGCTGATCGATGGAGGTCATCACCGCACAGCGGTCCCATGAGATCCCGTGTGCACCTTCATCATATCCGATGTCGCGAAGCACTTCGCGCGCGATCGTCGGGATGTCTACATACGCAGACGTCGTGATTTCACCGGCCACCATCACGAGCCCCGTCGTGACCATGGTCTCGCAAGCGACTCGTCCAGCCGAGTCCTCAGCCAGAATCGCGTCGAGGACCGCGTCGGAAACCTGGTCGGCGACTTTATCGGGATGACCCTCCGTCACCGACTCTGATGAGAAGGGTTGTGTTCCGTTTGTCAAAGCGCACTCCGAGAGACGGGTCAATGAATCTTCTGGTACAACTGCCGGGCGAGAATAGTGCGAGTAAGCCGACTTCGCGAGAACACGCCCTTGGCGTTTAGGACGTAGCCGTCATCGTTTCGGGTGGGACCGTGGCCTCCAAGTACTCATTGAGGCGTGCCCGGATGCCGACGACACGCTCAGGAACGGATAAGTCGCCGCATACTTCCCGCAGCACCTCCGTGGACACCATTTCGATCAGATCGCGCACTTCCGGAATCGATTGAGGTGCAAGACTCAAGTCCCGGAATCCGAGACCTAGGAGTAACCCCAAGCCGACCGGGTCCGCTGCCAAGTCTCCGCAGACCCCGATATCCAGATTGGCCGCGGTGGCGGTTTCGAAGACCCGCGCATACATCCGCACCATCGCTGGATGAAGCGGGTCGGCAAGGTGTTGGAGTCGCGCGTTCCCACGGTCCACCGCGAGCGAATACTGCGTTAGATCATTCGTACCTAGGCTGATGAAATCTAGATGCCGGGCTACGATATCGAGCGTTTCGGCCAAGGCCGGGGTTTCGACCATCACGCCGAGCGAGACCTTTGTCCCACCAGCCACATCCTCTACCACCGAGTCCAGGATCTCACGGGTGCGGAGGATCTCGTCCTCGGAAATGACAAAGGGGATGAGGAGCCGCATCCTGCCCTTGGCCCCACCCGCCCGGATCGCGGCCCTGAGCTGGTTTCGAAACAGATCGGGCAAGTCCAGGCAAATTCGAATCGCACGCCAGCCCAAATAGGGGTTTTCTTCGGGCGGCATCTCGAGAAAGAGCGGGAACTTGTCCCCTCCGATATCGAACGTTCGGAGCGTGACTTGTTGATCCGGGAAGCCACCCAACACCTCGCGGTAGGCGACGAACTGTTCCTCTTCGCTGGGGATCACGCGTCGACCAATGACGAGGAATTCCGAGCGAAACAGCCCCACACCTTCGGCGCCGACTTGCTTGGCCGCCGCGACGTCTCCCGGTTGGTCGATGTTCGCCCTCAAGTACACGCGCTCGCCATCGGCGGTGTAGGTCGGGGTCGGATCCTGGGTTCCAGGGTGTTGGCGCAACTCGGAAAGACGCCGCGCCATCTGACCGTGCGCCTCGATCTCGCGGGGATCCGGGTCGAGCGTGAGCCGCCCCGTCCCGCCGTCGATCATCAACATGCGGCCGTTTGGGAGCCGAGAGAGTTCGGGGCCGACGCCCACCACAGAAGGGATCCCGAGGGATCGCGCCAGCACCGCGCTGTGCGCGCTCCTGGACCCCGCCGCGCTTACGAGGCCGAGCGCCAACTCCGGGTCCAGTCGAACGGCCACACTGGGCGTCAGGTCCTCGAAGACCAGGATGCCAGGTTCGGTTGGTAACAAGAGCGGATCCTCGTCCCCCCCGGCCAATCGACTCAACACTCGAAATCGAATGTCCTGAAGATCGGCGAGGCGATCCACGATGATCAGATGGGCCGCGTCTAGAATCGCTACTCGTAGTTCCGTGAGTCGCCAGTCGCACGCGCGTTCGGCCGACAGCAGATTCTCGCGGATATATCGTTCTGTGCCCTGTATCAGCTCCGGATCCTCGAGCATGAGGATTTGCGGGTCAAAGATGTTCGCCTCGACCTCGCCGAGGGTCGAGGCGGTCTGTTCTCGAGTCTCACGGATTCGTTCTCGAGCCCAGATACGAGCTTCGTTGAACCGCGCGATTTCGCGCTCGGTATCGGAACGTTCGATGGTGCGGTGCGGTGGCGCCGGCAGCTGCCAATGCACCCGACGCACCGGGCCCACGGCGCGGCCTTGGGAGGCCCCGATCCCCAGGATGACTTCGCTCACATCCCCGCCCCCGCGCTCACGCAAGTCCCTCGTCCATCTCCTCGCCGAATCCTGAATCGACGAGTGTCGTGAGCGCCTGCACGGCCGCATCGCCGTCTGTCCCGATCGCTCGTATCAAGATTTCGGTCCCGGCCGCGGCGGCCAACATCATGACCCCCATGATGCTCTTTCCATTCACTTCGAGATCGCCCTTCTCCACCCAGACTTCCGCCTCGAACCGGCCCGCTAGCCTGACGAACTCGGCGGCCGGACGGGCGTGGAGGCCGAGCCGGTTCCGAATCGTCGCCACCCCCGAGTACTCGCCGCTCATAGCAAACACGCCACGAATAAGGCAGCGATCGCTAAGCCCGCCACGCCGCGCGGGACAAAATAGCCCACCAAACCCGCGGCCGCCGCGCTCGGGCCGATCCACCCACCCTGTTCCAAACCGGAAATCCGTGCGATGAGCAACGCGGCGACGGCTCCCATCAGCACTTGGTTGACGAAAACAAAGGCTCGCGACACCCGCTTTGTCGGGACGGCCTTGAGTGCGGCCCCGACCTCGAGGCCGCGGGCCCACCCGAGCCTGAACCCCCAAACCCTCACAGCCACGTGGCCGGCGTTGTAGACGAGAAGAAACATGGCGGCGGTCAGCACCGGGCCCACACCCATGAGAAACAGGAGACCGGACACAAGGACACAGAACGGGCGCCAACCCGCCCAAAGAACTTGATCGCCCATGGCGCCGAGCGGGGCCTGCAAAGCACCTCGGAACCGGCGCAGCGTCTCTTCGTCTTGCCGATCGTATTCCAAACGGGCCAGCGCTCCCACTGCGATCGGCGAGAGGTACGGGTGCGAATTGAATTCGGTCGCTGCGCGTTCCAAGCTCTTTCGCAATGCCACCGGGTCCCCCGCATGAATACGTTCGAGCAACGGCGCCAAGGCGTAGGCCATGCCTCCACCGATCAGCGTTCGATAGTTCCAGGAACCTTGAACCGCGAAGGTACGAACCCAGGCCGCGAGAAACCGTCCTCTCCCCGGTATCATCGAACGCCCCAAGCCAAAAGCGCGCCGGCCGCGGCGCCCGCCATCAACGCAGGCCACTCCCTTCGTCGGGTACCCAAGGCGCGCGCTCCGATCCCCGTTAGAGCGGCCAGACCCACCGCCGAGAACCACCCGCCCAGGTTGGTTGCGAATTCCAGCCTCGGGAAGGCGGCGATGCCTCGGACCACCAGAACCGAGGGGACCAGAAGCGCGCCCACGATCAGCCCGGCCCGGGCTGCATCGAGCCGAATGCACGCCAGGTGCCGTCGAGCCACCTCGCTGGTGCGACCTCCAAACACGGCAGGCTTCGCCACGAGGCGGGCGTTCGCCCTCCGCGTGACCGCGATCGAATGCATCCCGACCCAGCCGATGGTCCACCCCACCAAAACCGAACCCATCAACGCGGGCGCCGAACTCGAGCCCGCGAGCGCCAGAGCGGCCCCCGCGGTGAGCGCCGCCGGACCCGTTTCGGGATAACGAGCCGCGCCGAAGGGAGGATCGCGGGACATCACCAACTCCAGCCAAAGACCGACCAGAAAACCGGCGACCGGATTGCCGAAGATCAACCCGCCGATCGTTGCGGCCACGATGGGGCGCGACCACATCGCCTGCGGCCACGACACGGCGTCCAACCCGACCAGGGCCCCTAACATCGATGCGAGGAGCCATTCCCCCACGGTGATCTCGACGTCCATCATGAGCTGCGAAACTCGGCCAGGGGAATCTTTGGCTCTGTGGGCAGTTGGCGCGCCACGACGGAGCGTGCGTGCTCGCCGATCACGCGGAGATCCTCGCGCTCCGCGGGCGACAGAAAGACGTAGTCCAGCACCTTCGCCCGTCCCGGTCCATCGTGAATACCGCCGATGTTTACGCTCCTTCCGTCGAGGCACCCCGCTTCGGCCAGGGCCCGCATCTCGGTCGTCCCCCGAGTGAGGATTGCGCCCGTGTCCGTACGCTCGTCCAGTTCTGCAAATCGACGACAGGCTTCGGTGACGCTTACGAACTCAGCAGACATCGCTTCACCGAGCGCGCTGGCCCAGAGCTCCTGCTCCCAGTCGCTCTCCGCGAGTGCGTCGTCGACCACGACATAGAAGTCGATGCCGAGACGAGCGCCCCAGCCCACGACCACTTGGCCGTGGATCAAACGTTCGTCGATGCGGAAAAGCTCCAAGGCCATCTGGTGCCGGCCTTCAGCTCGACCCGCGCGAAGCCGCGCAGGAGTGGAGCTCCGCTCGGCCCTTCTCTACCAGCCGTTCGACGAGACGCTCCAGCGGAAGGTCGCGATGAAAGACGAAGTCGAGAAGCATAGGCAGGTTTACGCCGCTCAAAACTGCAACGTTCTGCGTATCCTTCGCGACACCCAAGCTCGCGAGCCCGCAGCTCCCGCCTTGAAGATCGACGAAGATGATCGTCGCCTCGGAGTCGACCAGCTCGGCGACTTTCAATCGCAATGCGTCCGGGGCCAGTCCTTCGTTGCTCACCGCCTTCAGGCCGTCGGTCGCCCCGCTGATTCGACCCACGACGGCGACGAAAGCCTCGGCCAACTCGCCATGCGCAACGACGACTCCGCTCACAAGCGTCTCACTCGTCATCGTCTGCCAAGTATTCGCGCACCGGTTGCATGCGTTCCAGGAGCGCCTTCTCGAACGCGGCCGCGGAATCCTCGCCCGAGTATTTCAACAGATGATTCATCGCGACGACCTCCGCGATCACCGTGAGGTTCTTCCCCGGGTTTAACGGGATCACGACCTTGGGAAGGGTCACGCCCAGAATCTCTATCTCGGCGGTCGTCAGTCCTGTTCGATCGTATTCTTCCCGCGCACCCCACACCTCGAGCTCAACGACGACCTCGATGCGCTTTTGTTGCCGGACAGCCCTAACACCGAACATCGAACGGATATCGATAATTCCGACACCGCGGATCTCCATGTGGTGACCCTGTCGCTCGTGGCCCCGCCCGATCAGAAGTCCTTTGTGCCGTCGTTGCGCGATGACGAGATCGTCCGCGACCAACCGATGACCCCGCTCGACCAAGTCGAGCACGCATTCGCTCTTGCCGATCCCGGAAGACCCCTGAAACAGGAGACCCACGCCGTATACATCCGCGAGCGACCCATGTAGCGAGGTTTGTTCCGCGAACTCCTCTTCCAGGTAGGGCTGAAGCCGCCGATAGAAATCGCCTGTCTTGAGATCGGTCGCGAAGACGGCGACCTGCGCACGATTCCCGGCCTCCAACATCTCGACGGGCGGGGTTTGATCCTTGGTGATGAAGGCGCAGGGGACGCCCGCATCGAAAACGAAGCTCAGGGCCGTCGCACGGTCGCTCGCACTGAGACTCTCGAGATACGAAATCTCCGTTTGGCCAAAGATCTGAACGCGCGTCGCGACGAACCGTTCGCGATAGCCCGCCAGCGCCAGACCCGGAGACGAAACCTCAGGTGCCCTGATGTCTCGGCTCAGACCTGATTCGCCTGCGACGATCCTCAACGACAGCGACTCGCGCTTTCGTTCGTACAGGTTTGCAACGCTAAGCGTCATTGTCTCCGTTTCCGCTTTCGGCATCCCTATGCGTACTTCCTCCCAAGCGAGGCAAGCACCTCCACAAGGTGTGCCTCGGTCTCCTTGGCCGCACGGTCCCAGGAGAATCTCTCGGCATGCTGCACGCCGCCCTGACCGAGGCGCTCTCGAAGCTCTTCGTCCAAGAGAATTCGTCGCAACGCGTTGCACCACGCATTGACGTCCGTGTGTTCGACCAGCAGACCGGACACGTCGGCGTGAACCGATTCGCGTAGCCCTGGAGAGTCGCTCGCCACCACTGGCGTACCGCAGGCGGCAGCCTCCACGTTGGCGATCCCCCACCCCTCCTTCGGCGATGGGTAGGCGACGACGGTAGCCTGCCGGAGCCATCTCACCTTCTCCAACTCTCCGACGTACCCGACGAACCGTACCTGACTCGAGACTCTCAAAGATCTGGCGACGCCCTGGAGCCGGCTCAGATCGTCTCCGCGCCCTACGATCACCAGCGTGGCCACCAGTCCGTCGTCACGTAGTCGAGCCAGCGCTTGTATCAGAATGTCGATGCCTTTGTATCGTTTCAGGCGACCGACATACAGGATCGTGGGGTCAACACGCCGTTCGACGGTTGTGTCCGGGCGAAAGAGCTTGTGATCGATCCCCGGAGGGATCACCGTGACCTGATTGCCCGGGATGCCGCGACCGACGAGATCCAGCGCGGTCCCCTTGGAGATCACCTGAAAGGGGCATCGGCGATACACACTTGGGATGCCGCGCTCTGCCACCCACACCGCCGAGGCAACGATGGGACCGGCCTCGCGAAACGCGGTCGTTCCAAACAGGTGAGGGACCAGGGCCACCACCGGAGAATCGGTCCAGCGCGGCGCGTAGAGCGGCACCTTGTTGATGTCTTCGACCACAACGTGCGGCCGCCATGTCTTCGCGATTTTCCGTGCGACTGCGGGCGCCCTCAATGCGTAGCTGTACCGGCCACCGACCCGTCGCACGGCCAGCCCGTCGAGCTCCGCATTCCGGCTGGCGCCGGACCACCCGCTGACGACCGCGCGAATGCTGTGACCGCGGCTCGCGAGGCGGCCAAAGATCTCGTGGAGGTGCACCTCGGCGCCGCCCGCTTGCGGGTTTTCTCGATCCTGCCAATTGAGGAGGAGTATCCGGAGCGACCCATCCACCTCGTCCGTCACGCCTCGATCTCTGGCTCCTTAAAAACCGCGTCGAGCACCCCGTTGACGAAACCAGGACTGTCCTCTCCGCCGTATTTCGTCGCCAGTTTGACCCCCTCGTGGATCGCCACTTTCGGCGGCACATCATCGATCCAACGCAACTCGGCGATCCCGATGCGAAGAATGTTGCGATCGATGGCATCTAATCGTTCGATGCGCCAATTCGATGCGTAGCGCGAGATCAACTCGTCGATCTCGGGGCGACGCTTCTCAACCACTTCGATCAGTAGATCTACGTAGGGTCGATAACGTGGAGACATCCGTCGGCGCTCCATAGCTCGTTCCACAAACTCGGTCGGAGACAGGTCGTCGTTCAACTCCCACCCATATAGAAGTGTGAGCGCCCAGCTTCGAGCCCGGGAGCGCGCGTTGAGCATCGCGTTCAGTCCACACGCAAAAGGGTCCGAAGGTTGACCATCTCCAGGGCGGCCTCCGCGGCCTGTACCCCGGCGTGACCCACTTCGCCTCCCGCGCGCGCCATCGCCTGAGTCATGTCGTCGGGAGTCAAGATGCCAAGTCCGATCGGTACGCCGCTCCGGAGCTGAACTCGAGCGAGCCCGTCGATCGCGGCACGCCCGACGTGATCGAAGTGCGCGGTCTCTCCGCGGATGATGCACCCCAGCGCAACGATCGCATCGTACCCGCGTCCACTGGCTATACGCGCTGCGGGGGGCAGCTCCCACGCGCCGGGAACCGAAATCACATCAAGGCGGTCCTCTGCCACGCCCCGCTCGAGCAGCGTCTGGCGCGCACCGTCGAGCAGTCGGTCCGTGACGATCAGATTGAAGCGGCTCATGAGGATACAAATCCTCAGGCCTTCGCCGGACCCGCTTCCCTTGAACTCTGTCATGGCGCCGCGACCCACCCGCGGCCGGGCGGGCGCGAGTTCACAACGACTCGATCAGATGCCCGAGCTTGTCGCGCTTCGTCTCCATGTAGGGTCGGAGACGGTCGTTGTCCGAGTCGACCCGCAGCGGGATGCGATCCGTAATGCGGAGACCAAAGCCTTCCAGCCCAGCCAGCTTCTTGGGATTGTTCGTCATGATGCGGATCGACTCCAGCCCCAGATCGAGCAGAATTTGGGCACCGATCCCATAGTTGCGAAGGTCCGGTGGAAAGCCCAGGACCTCGTTCGCTTCGACCGTGTCGTGACCTTGATCCTGTAGTTCGTAGGCGCGCAGTTTGTTCAGGAGCCCGATGCCGCGACCTTCTTGATCCAGATAGACGACCACGCCGCACTCCGCATCGACGACCTGTTGCATGGCCGACGCCAACTGCCCGCCACAATCGCAGCGGCCGGAGTGAAAGACGTCTCCCGTCAGGCACTTCGAATGGACTCTGACCAACACGTCTTCCTTGCCACTTACGTCACCGCGTACCAGCGCCACATGTTCGCGTTGATCGACGTCGTTTCGATACCCAATGATGCGGAACTCCCCCCAAGGGGTCGGCAACTCGGCTTCGGCGATTCGGTGCACGAGACTTTCGGTGCGCAGTCGATACGAAACGATCTGGGCAACCGTGATAAACGGGATGTCATGTTGCTCGGAGAAGTGCTCGAGGTCGGGACGACGCGCCATGGTCCCATCCTCTTTTAGGATCTCGCAGATCACGCCAGCCGGCTTGAGACCTGCCAAACGAGCCAAGTCGACCGAAGCCTCCGTCTGCCCCACGCGCTGCAAGACGCCGCCCGGCTTTGCGCGGAGTGGGAAAATATGACCCGGACGCATCAAATCCTCCGGGCGCGTCTTGGGGTCGACCGCGACCAGAATGGTGCGCGCCCGGTCCGGCGCAGAGATCCCGGTCGAAACGCCGAACTCATTCTGGGCGTCGATCGAAACCGTAAACGCGGTTTGGTTTGCGTCCGAGAGCTTGCCATTGGTCATCAGCGGCAGATCCAGTCGATCCGCGATGTCTTCGGACAGGGTGAGACAGATCAACCCGCGCGCGTGCGTGCACATGAAGTTGATCGTTTCAGGGGTAATGTGGTCGGCGGCACAAACCAGATCGCCCTCGTTCTCTCGGTCTTCGTCGTCTGCAACGATGACCATTCCTCCCGCCTTGATGCGCTCGATTGCGCTCCCTACCGGGTCCTGGTGAGCGTCCGTCATCCTCTTATATCGTCCTGTATCGTTGTCTTCAGAGAAAACCCCGACCTCATGGGTTCGGCGGTCTGGAATAAGGCCCGATCATGCGGGCCACGTACTTCCCGATCATATCGGCTTCCACGTTTACCGAGGCCCCGGCCCGCAAGCTCCTTAGCGTGGTGTGGGACCATGTATACGGTATGATCGCGAATCGCGCGACAGCACCCTCCAAGCGGTTCACGGTAAGACTGACGCCATCGATGGTCAGAGATCCCTGAGATACCGTGAGCGCCGCCACTTCGGCCGGCAGCTCGACGTCGAGAATCGCCGTCTCTCGTCTGGCCTCGAGCGCTACTACGTGGCCTACGGCGTCAATGTGTCCCTGCACCAAATGGCCACCCAGCGGTTCGCCCGCCTGAAGGGCTGGCTCGAGGTTGACCATGTCCCCGACGGCCCACGACCCAAGCGTCGTCCGGTCGATCGTGGCGGGGACCGCATCGACGCCAAACTGCCCCTCACCGAGTTCCGTGACCGTAAGACACGTCCCAGATACCGCAACGGAGTCCCCCAGACTCAGCGCCTGGGAAATCGAGTCCGTTTCGATCGTGAAGGACACGCCTTCGTCCCCATCACGTCTAGCCGAGATCCGTCCGATCTCGCGAACAATCCCAGTGAACACGGGCCGCTACAGATCCCCGAGTGTTTCATCGAGTACTCGGTGCTCAAACACGATGCGCGTATCAGGCCCCAACGATTCGCGCTTGACTGGCTTCCAATCTCCCGGCTTCGAAGAAACGAGATCGGGAAACGCCTCGACCCCTTCTGACCCAAAGAAGATCGGGGCAATAAACGCATGGATGCGCTGGATTCGCCCGTCGCCAAGCAACGTCGAAGCCACTTGACCGCCCCCCTCGACGAGTACCGACAGCACGTCCCGATCCCCGAGTTCACGCCAGATTGCCTCGACCCGACGATGCGGCGGCGCCGCTCGAGACACCCCGATCACGACCACGCCCGCATCCTCGAGGGCCTTGGAACGCTCGCCATACTCGGCCCGGTCTGGGTCCCCCACAACCCACACGGGGGCCTGATCGATCGTACGCACGAGCTGAGTGTCGACACCCAACTGAAGTTCGCTGTCGAGCACCACCCGAATGGGAGGAATGCGCGGTGCGTCCTCGCCGCGAGCCGTCAGAAGCGGATCGTCGATCTGAGCCGTATTGCGCCCGATCAAAATTGCGTCGTGTGACGCGCGAAGCCGGTGCACCTCCTCCAACGCACGCGGCCCCGTCACGGGGGTGCGCGTGCTGGTCGCCCCAAGCTTCGCGTCTAGGGACAGGGCTAGCTTGAGCGAAGCGAACGGGAACCCACGCGAGTGGAACCATAAGAACGGTGCATTCATCCTCCGCGCGGCCGTCCCCTCGAGGCCGATCTCCACATCGAGCCCTGCCTCGCGTAGCGCCTCGGCTCCGCTCGCCGCCAGCGGATTCGGATCGCGACAGGCGATGACCACACGACGAACGCCCGCCCGTAGAATCGCTTCCGTACATGGCGGCGTCTTTCCGGTGTGTCGACACGGCTCGAGCGTGACGTATAAGGTCGCGCCTTTGGCCCGGTCCCCGGCTTCCCGAAGCGCCACGACTTCCGCGTGATCGGCCCCGAACTCGGCGTGCCAGCCCAAGCCTAGCACCTCATCGCCTCGCGCCACGACGGCACCGACGAGTGGATTCGGGGAGACGCGACCCGCGCCCTTATTGGCGAGCGCGATGGCCTCGCGCATGTGCCGGGGGTCCTCAGTCCGGCTAGGGGGTGCTCCCGCGATGGGATCGGATCCGGATGGCGTCATAAGCCCTCCAACCTGACCTGGCCGTTGCCGACTACGAGTTCCCCGCAGTCGAACGCGTCACACCCGGATGCGACCACCTCATCGATCACGGTCTGTGCCTCGTCCGGGCGCACGATGGCGATCATTCCGACACCCATATTGAAGGTTTGGAACAGTTCGGCCGGATCCGCAGCGCTCTCTCTAGCCACCACGGAGAACTCCGTCGGCAGCTCCCAGGCGTCGACCCGCACAACGGCATCGACAGTCGGGCTCAACACCCGATCCAAATTACCGGGGATCCCCCCGCCGGTGATGTGCGCGAGGCCTTGGATCCGCTCCGCTTCAAGGCTCGACGCGAGCGACGGCAGGTAGGCCCGATGGGGGCGCAGCAGGACGTCCGCAACGGAGGCTTGCAGCCCAGGAAAGTCGTCCGTCACCGCAAGGCCCAGCCGATTAAAAAAGAGCTCACGGAGGAAACTGTATCCGTTGGTGTGAAACCCGCTCGAGGCCAATCCAATGAGTCGATCCCCCGGAAGGAACCCGCGTTCCCCCACCGTGGGATAGGCCACCTCGCCGACCACGAACCCGGCCAAGTCGTACTCGCCCGGCGCATAGAAGTCGGGCATCTCCGCGGTTTCTCCGCCGAGCAGCGCGCACCCGTTGCTCTTGCAAGCCTCCGAGAGCCCGCCCACGACTTCGATGACGGTATCGGGGTCCAAGGTCCCGCATGCCACATAATCCATGAAGATCAGTGGCGTCGCCCCCTCGACCAGAATGTCGTTGACGCAGTGGTTGACCAGGTCGGCCCCGACCGTGTCGTGCCTGTCGGCTAGGAAGGCGACCTTGAGTTTGGTCCCAACCCCATCGGCGCTCGCGACCAACTCGCGCCCGGCGGTCGCGCGAAATCGACCGCCAAACGACCCGAAGTCGGACGACACCGCGTCCGTCCGAGTCCCGCTGACCAAGGCCGCCAGCCGGGCTTTCGTCTCGCGCGCCGCGTCCAGGTCGACCCCAGAATCTCGATACGTCAAACCACCGGTCATGCGCTCGCCAAATCAATCGCCGTGGTGAACCTCGTGAGTCGGCGGAAGGATCGAACCCGATCCTCCACCTCATCGCTCGTGAGGTCTACCATCCGCTCGGGCCCAAACGCTTCGCACGAAAACGAACCTAGCGCACAACCGTAGACCACGGCGCGACGAAGGTCGTCGACAGCGGCCGCGCCGCTGCGCGCCAGGTAACCGAACAGACCGCCGGCAAACGCGTCCCCCGCGCCCGTCGGATCGACCACGTCCTCGAGCGGATAACCTGGGGCAAAAAACACGTGGTCGTCCGAGAACAACATCGCGCCGTGTTCCCCTTTCTTGATCACGACATGACGCGGACCTTTTGCCTGTATCCAGCGCCCCGCCCGAGTGAGATTTGCGTGGCCGGAGAGTTGACGGGCCTCCTCATCGTTGAGCGTGATCATGTCGATCCGCGCGATGACTTTCATCAGCGCGTCGTGTGCACCGTCGATCCAATAATTCATGGTGTCACACGCGGTAAGTTCCGGACCCTCGACTTGATCGAGGACGCTGAGCTGGAGCTCAGGGTCGATGTTCCCGAGAAAGACCCACTTTGCCGCCCGAAAGGTTTCGGGAAGCGTCGGTCGAAACTCCGCGAACACCCCGAGCTCGGTATGCGTCGTGTCGCGCGTGTTCATGTCGTTGTGATACGTGCCGCCCCAGCGAAAGCTCCGCCCCGGTCGTTGTTCGAGACCAGCCAGGTCGACGCCTCGCGCCTTCAAGAAGTCGAGATCGCTCAGGGGGTATTCGTCTCCGACGACACCGACGAGTTGAACCGGCGCGAACAGCGAAGCCGCGGCAGAAAAATAGACGGCGGCTCCCCCGATGATCTCATCGGCGCGACCAAAAGGCGTCGAGATTTCGTCGAGCGCTACGCTACCCACGACCAAGATCGAACCGTCTGCCACGCCTACGCTCCCTCTCGAGTCAGCGTCTGAGGCGCCGACAATCCAAGCGCCGCCAATCCATTACGCAAGGTGATCTGAACTGCGCGGGCGAGCTTCAATCGCCCTTCCCGCTTTGCGCCCTCCGCCAGCATGCGTTCCTCGGGGTCGAGGTTGCCGCGATGGTACCAGGAGTTCAACAGACCAGCCAAGTCTTCCAGGTACGCGCAAACGGAGTGGGGCGCACGGGCCCGTGCCGCGGTCTCCATGACCTCGGGGAACCGCAGGACCGCAAGCGCCACGTCACGCTCCGCCTCGCCGTCCAATCGGTCCAGCCCATCGACGGTGGCCTCCATCTCATCGGCTGCGACGGCTCCCTTGGTGAACACGCTGCAAACCCGAGCGTGCGCGTACTGCACCTTATACACGGGGTTCGCCTCGGAGGTATCCAGGGCGAGATCGAGATCGAAATTGAGGTGGACTTCGGCCCGTCGCATCAGAAAGAAGTATCGCGCGACGTCAGAGCCCGTCTTGTCTACCAGCTCACGCAGACTGACGAAGTTGCCGGCGCGCTTGCTCATGCGCGCTTCCTCGCCGCCTTGCATCACGGTGACGAGCTGAATAATCAAGACCTCCAGCAAGTCCGGGTGCTCGAGCCCTTCGAGCGCGGCCAACATGCGTTTCTCATGGCCCTGATGGTCCGCGCCCCACACGTCGATCGTAAGCTCGAACCCTCGCTCCGCCTTATCCAAGTGATACGCCAAATCGGGGAGAAAGTATGTGTAAGATCCGTCACCCTTGATCAGGACGCGGTCTTTTTCGTCGCCGTACGTAGAGGTCCGCAACCAGGTCGCCCCACCCTCTTCATAGAGGAGCCCAAGACCGTCGAGGCGCGCCAGCAGCTTGTCGATGGCCCCGGACCGATAGAGCGAATTCTCCGAAAAGAACAGGTCCATTTCAACACCGAACTCGAGCAGATCGGCCGCTTGCCCGTCGCGGAGCATCGACACCGCCTTCGCCTCGAAGAGCGCGCGCCGAGCGGTCGGCTCCATGGCTTCGAGTTCGGCTGGGCCCTCCTCATCGGCGATGGTGCGGGCGACGTCCATGACGTACGCACCGTGATATCCCCCCTCCGGGATCTCAGATACGCGACCGCGCGATTCATCGAAGCGGGCCTCGACCGACTCGGCGAGAAGACGGATCTGACGTCCGGCGTCGTTCACGTAGAACTCACGCGTAACCTCTTCGCCTGACCACTCCAGGAGCGAGGCGACCGCATCGCCAATGGCCGCGCCTCTTCCGTGTGCGACGTGAAGCGGGCCGGTCGGATTCGCCGATACGAACTCGACGTTGACCCGCCGCGCCGGGGCGGCGACCGTCCGGCCCCAGGCGCGATCGCGCGCGAGGATCATCGCGACGCGGGGCCAAATCGAGGCGTCGGCGAGGCGAAAGTTCAAGAAGCCCGGACCCGCGACTTCTACGCTGGTCACGCCTGCCGCGGAGGCATCGAGCTGCTCCGTCACGCGTTCGGCGATCCCTCTCGGGGCTTCGCCGAGTTGCTTGGCCAGCACGAGGGCAGCATTCGAAGCCCAGTCTCCGTGCGCGGGATCGCGCGGACGCGACAACTCGGGCTCGAACGTAGGTGGAGCTCCGACCTTTCGGAGCGCCTCTTGAAGTGCGTTTGAAAGGGCCTGCAGCGCTGCGTCATCGCTCAAGAGTCGGAGTCTTTCTTAGTGCTTTGTTTCGACTCGTTCTTCTTCGACTCGTTCTTGTTCGATTCGCTCTTCGTCGACTCGCTCTTCTTCTTGGAATCAGATTCGCTCGAGTCGCCCGAGTTTTTCTTCTCGGACCGCGATCGGGCCTTGGCGTCTGCGGGACTCTCGTTTCGGTAGTCCGTGGCGTAGAAACCCGTCCCCTTGAAGACGATACCTCCACCGGTCGAGATCAGCCTCTGCACTCGGCGTTTCTTGCAGGATGGGCAGGTCCGCACCGGCGAATCCGACATCTTCTGGAATCTCTCGAACTCGTGGTCGCAAGCTCGACATCGATACTCATACGTAGGCATTGAATCCTTCTCGACTACTTCGGTCGGTACTCGCCCCAGACTGCTCTGAGGACGTGGCTGATCTCGCCAATGGTCACGCGGTTCTTGACTGCGCGGACGAGCGCGGGCAAGAGATTAGCATCTCCTTCGGCCATCTGCCGGATTTCCGCCAGCGCATCGGTCGCAGCGTCAGCGTCCCGCGAAGCCCGAACCGCCGTCAGGCGTTCGCGTTGTCTCGCGGCAAGCCCCGCAAAATCCGGAACCTCGGGGACGGCCGCGGTCTCATCTTCGACGTGTACGTTCACGCCGACCACCTCGAGGGCCCCGGATTCGACGGCCTTTTGGTGGTCGTAGGCGGTCTCATGAATCTCGTCGCGCATGTACTCGATCGCGCCGGCGGGCCCGCCCAAGTCGGCGATCCGTTCCAGATACTCCATCGCTCTTTCTTCCAGGCCGTCGGTAAGCGCTTCCACAAAATATGAACCGCCCAACGGATCCACGGTATCGGTCACGCCGATCTCGGCGCCGAGGATCTGTTGCGTACGGAGCGCGAGTCGCGCAGCCTCTGCGCTCGGCAGCGAGAGCGCTTCGTCGTAGCCATTCGCATGAAGCGATTGGCTGCCTCCAAGGACGGCCGACAGCGCCTGCACGGCTACCCGGACCACGTTGTTCAGCGGTTGCTGCGCGGTCAGCGAAGAGCCGGCCGTTTGGGTGTGAAAACGAAGACGACAACTGTCGCCGCTGGCGCCGAACTCCTCTTTCATTAGCCGCGCCCACATCCGCCGAGCCGCTCGGAACTTCGCGATCTCCTCGAAGAACATGCGATCGGCGGAAAAGAAAAAACTGAGGCGGGGAGCGAATCGGTCCAGCGTCAGGCCGCGATCAAGAGCCCGTCGCACGTACTCGAGACCGTTGGCGATGGTAAACGCCAGTTCCTGAGCAGCGGTCGCGCCGGCTTCTCGCATGTGATAGCCGCTGATAGAGATCGAATTCCAACGCGGCAGTTCTTCCGCACAGAAGTCGAACACATCGGTCACGAAGCGTAGGCTGGGTTCGACCGGATAGATGTAGGTTCCGCGCGCGACGAACTCTTTTAGCACATCGTTTTGGACCGTACCGCGGAGTGAAGCGCGGTCGAGCCCACGCTCTTCGGCGACCCCCACGTACATCGCGAGAAGAATCGGCGCGGTCGAGTTGATCGTCATCGAGGTGGAAACGCTGTCGAGCGGAATCCCATCGAACAGTCGATGCATGTCCTCGATCGAGTCGATCGCGACCCCGACTCGACCGACCTCGCCGAGCGCCCGCTCATCATCAGAATCGAGACCCATCTGGGTCGGAAGGTCGAAGGCGACCGACAGCCCGGTTTGCCCGGAGTCGAGGAGATACCGAAACCGCTTGTTCGTTTCGTCGGCGGTCGCGAACCCGGCGTACTGACGCATGGTCCACATGCGTCCTCGATACATATTGGGGTAGACGCCGCGCGTGTACGGGAACTCGCCTGGATGTCCGACCTCGGAGGGGGGGTCCGCTGGACCGTACAGCCCCTCGACCTCGATTCCGCTGGTGGTCGAGAACGAGTCCCGACGTTCGGTGCGGTGGGTCAGGAACGGCTCGAGCGTTTCCCGCCGCCACCGATCGCGATCGCTCATGCGTCCTCTACCAAGAAACTGATCAACACCTCATCCCGGTCGACGGTATCGCCTGGCTTCGTCGACACCGCGGACACGGTCCCCGCGCCTTCGGCCTTGAGTTCATTCTCCATCTTCATCGCTTCGACGATGACGAGCCCGTCGCCGGGCTCTACGCGTTGCCCCGGCTCTACAAGCACCGCGATTACGAGACCTGGCATCGGAGCCCGCAGCTCCCGCGAGCCGGACGAGCTACCGGCTTCCCCGGCCAGTTCGCGGATGGCAACGGCTCGTTCGTCTTCTACACCGACGTCAAACGTCTGTCCGCGAATCTGAATCCGCCAACCGGTATCCGACCGTCTCGCAAAGGCGCGAACCTTCTTCCCGTCCAGTTCGACGGTCACTTCTTCTGCGCTGACCCAGTGGAGGTCGGCCTCGACCTCGCGGTCTTCGAATCGGAGTCCCTGCGGAATCCGTTCAATCCAACGCTCCTCGCCCCCCGACTCGGTGCGGTACCTCATGGCGAGGCCGGCTCGAGCCACAGTACGGTTTCAACATGACCCGTCTGCGGGAAGGCATCGAACGGCTGCGCAAACACCGGCGACCACGCGTCACGGATTCGACGGACGTCCCGTGCCAGCGTCGCTGCATCGCAGCTGATGTACGCGAGTCGATCCGCACTCGAGTGGACCAGCAGTTCCGCGACCTCCGTGCTCAACCCGCCACGTGGGGGGTTGAGGACAATCAAGTCCTTGTGTCCCATCTCGGCGAGACCGTCTTCCACGCGCATCAAACGCGCATCTACCGAGACGCCGTCGGCCGCCGCGACAGCACGCCCTGTTTCAACGGCGTCTTTCCCAGATTCCATTGTCGTGACCCTGGCTCCTGCCCGCGCCCAGCGCAGTGCGCGCAGCCCGGCGCCCGCGTAGAGGTCGAGGATGTCGAGCCCTTCCGTCGGGCCAACTTGATCGTCGAGATGCCGCTCGAGCGTTGCCGACACCTCGCGATTGACCTGCAGGAATGCGGTCGGTAACAGCGGTACGTCGAGATCGTCCCAGCGCTCGTCCAAGGTCGCCTGCCCCCCGAGATGCTGACGCGGTTCTCGGCTCGGTTTCCACCAATAACTTCGGAGCGAAGGAACGCCGTTCATGACACGCTGGGGGTTGCCCGCAGCCGTCCCGCCCTCCACCCAAAACGCGACGTCCCCGCTGTGGGCCGCGCGGATGGTGATCCGAATCTCCCTGCCGGCCGGAAGCGCGGAGGCGCCCTTTCCCCAGCACGAACGAAGGGCGACCCACGCCTCGGAAACGGCAGCTTCAGCCAAGGGACACGTATCGATGTCGAGCAGCAGGGGGCCGCGAAGACGGTGATAGCCGGCGACCACGTTCCCCCGATCCCGCCTCAGCGTATAGGTAACCCGATTGCGGTACCCGAACCGCGAAGCTGCCGCTTCCAGCGGACGCACAGGGACCGGCGAACCGCCGATCCGCGCGAGCGCGTCCTCGATCCCATGCGTCATCGCAGCAAGCTGCGTCGGACCGTCCAAGTGTTGGACGCCGCACCCGCCACAATCCGCGAAGTGTGGGCACGGCGGTTCCACTCGACCCGCGCCGGCCGTTTGAATCTCGACGATCTGACCGCGTGCCCAGCGGGCCCGGTTCTCGGTGAGTCGGACGGTCACATGATCTCCGGGCGCGGTGCGCGGCACGAAGATCACCCGACCGTCGAGACGCGCGATGCCGTCGCCGCCCGCAGCGATCTTCTCGACCGTGAGCTGGACCACCTCATCACTCATCACTTTTGCCCCACTCATCATTTTTGCCCCTCGCGCACCCAGGCCGAGACCGACCGCGCTCGCTGGTCCGGACTGGCGGATTCGCGCACGGACGGAGAGCGTTGAGCGCCGGCCTCGAGCAAGACGGCGATGGCGAACGAGGTCTCGAGCAGATCCGGGTCGGGGTTTCTTAGCAGATCCGGGTGTTCCTCCACATAGCGAATCGAGAGTTCGCTCGCGCGGAAATCGGGTTCTGACATCACGGCTAAGTGATACGCCTGGGTCGTCTCCACGCCGTCGATGCGTAGCTCTTCCAATGCGGTGCGCATGCGATCGATCGCTCGGTCGCGATCCGCCGCGTGTACGATCAGCTTGCCCAGAAGCGGATCATAGTGGAGCCCCACCTCGAAGCCGGTCCGAATCCCACCGTCCCATCGAATCCCGGGGCCGGTGGGAATCTCGAGCCCCTCTACGCGGCCGGTGGAAGGAAGGAATCCACGCGTGGGGTCCTCCGCGCTGATCCGGCACTCGATCGAGTGACCGCGGGGGGACGGTGCCTCCGCGCCGTCCAGCGCTGCAATCCCGCGTGCGATCCGTAGCTGTTCTCGAACGAGATCCACCCCCGTGATCGCCTCGGTCACGGGGTGTTCGACTTGGATTCGAGTGTTCATCTCCAGGAAGTAGAACTCACCTGCCTCGACGAGAAATTCGACGGTGCCGACGCCTCGGTAGTCGACGGCCTTGGCCGCCAGGATCGCCACCTCACCCATCCGACTTCGCAGCGTCGGATCGACCACCGGCGAAGGCGCTTCTTCGATGAGCTTTTGGTGTCGGCGCTGGATGGAACACTCGCGCTCGCCGAGGTGGATCGTGCGCTCCGCATCGGCCACAATCTGGATTTCGATGTGTCGGGGGTTCTCCAGATAACGCTCTAGGTACACGCGACCATCGCCAAACGCTCCGGCGGCTTCGCGGCTGGCTCGCTCGAAGCTGCTCGGCACGTCGGCGGCATTGTCGACACGGTGCATGCCCTTTCCACCGCCGCCGGCCGCCGCCTTGATCATGACTGGGAATCCGATCTCGTGAGCCGCCGCTGTTGCGTCCTCGGCCGTCGCGACCGGTTCGCTTCCCGGGACGACCGGAACCCCGGCCGCCTGCATGCGCGCTCGCGCTCGGGTCTTGTCTCCCATGGCGTCGATGGCCTCGGGCGAGGGTCCGATAAACACGAGTCCGGCCTGTTCGACCGACCGAGCAAACGCGGCGCTCTCCGCTAGAAATCCGTATCCCGGGTGGATCGCCCCTGCACCGGAACGGGCCGCCGCCTCCAACAGCCGGTCTGGGTCGAGGTAGCTTTCCGCCGCGGCTGCCGGCCCGATCTCGATCGCTTCGTCAGCGTGCAGAACGTGGGGAGAGCGTCGATCGGCTTCGGAGTAGACGGCGACCGACGTCAGTCCCTCTTCCCGGCACGCACGGATCACGCGGACGGCGATCTCGCCGCGGTTGGCGATGAGGACCTTCCGAAAGGGCTCGCTCAAAGGGGAATGTTACCGTGCTTCTTCGGTGGCATCCGATCGCGCTTGTTCGCAAGGGACTCGAGACCGGAGATCAAGCGCCGACGAGTGTCACGTGGGTCGATGACGTCGTCGAGAAAACCTCGGGCCGCCGCGAGGTACGGGTTCGCGAACTTTTCACGAAAATCCGCCTCGAGCTCCGCGGTCATGGCGGCTGGATCCTCTGCGTCGGCGATTTCGCGGCGATACAGCACTTCGACCGCACCCTTCGCTCCCATGACGGCGATCTCGCCCGTGGGCCAGGCGAGATTCAGGTCTCCCCCGATGTGCTTCGAAGACATCACATCGTAGGCGCCTCCATAGGCTTTCCGCGTGATCACGGTCAACTTCGGGACCGTCGCCTCGCAGTACGCGAACAGGAGCTTTGCCCCGTGACGAATGATGCCACCGTGCTCCTGAGTCAGACCCGGGAGAAAACCCGGCACATCTTCGAAGGTGACGAGCGGCACGTTGAACGCGTCGCAGAACCGAACGAAGCGTCCAGCCTTCACACTGGCGTCGATATCGAGAACTCCTGCCAACACGGCCGGTTGGTTCGCGACGATGCCGACGGCATGTCCGCCCAGCCGACTAAAACCGACGAGAATGTTCGGCGCGAAGTCTCGATGCACTTCCAAGAACGCACCGTCATCCACCACGCGCTTGATCACCTCGTGCATGTCGTACGGCTGCTTCGCTTCATCGGGGATGATGTCGAGCAGCTCGTCGTCGGCCCGATCGGATGGATCATCGGTGGGACAATACGGTGGCAATTCCTGATTGTTGGCCGGCAAATAGCTCAACAATCCGCGAATCCGCTCCAACGCCTCGAGCTCGGTCGCCGATCGGAAATGCGCCACCCCGGAGCGACTCGCGTGCACGGCGGCTCCACCCAGTTCCTCGAACGTCACGTCCTCATGGGTCACCGTCTTCACGACGTTGGGACCCGTCACGAACATGTGGCTGACGCCCTCCACCATAAACACGAAGTCGGTGATGGCCGGGGAATACACCGCCCCGCCCGCACATGGACCGAGGATCGCGCTGATCTGCGGGATCACCCCCGAGGCGCGCGTGTTCCTCAGGAAAATGTCCGCGTATCCCCCCAGCGAGGCGACACCCTCTTGGATCCGCGCCCCGCCCGAGTCGTTCAGACCGATGACCGGCGCGCCGTTTCGGGTCGCGAGATCGAGCAGCTTGACGATCTTTTCTGCGTGCGCCTCGGACAGGGAACCACCAAAGACGGTGAAGTCTTGGCTGAACACGTAGGCCAGACGACCGTCGATCCGCCCGTATCCGGTGATCACCCCGTCGCCCGGCACCCGTTGTTCATCAAGGCCAAAATCGCGACAGCGGTGCTCTACGAATCGGTCCATCTCGACGAAGGATCCCTTGTCGAGAAGAATGTCGACCCGTTCGCGCGCACTGAGCTTCCCGCGCTCGTGTTGACGGGCGAGCCGTTCCGGGCCCCCTCCCGCCTCGGCGGCCAGGGAACGTGCCTCGAGCTCGGCGAGCTTCTCTCGCATGCTCACCGTTCGAGGGGTTCTCGTTCGAAGGGCGGCGGCGCCTCCCGGGCCTCGGCGAGCCAATTCAGAAGCGCCGACCGATCGACCTCCGCGAGCGCCCCTCCCAGCAGCATGCGCACGTGGGTGGTGCGACGAACGGTCGAGGTCTCCGGATCTGGACGCAGGGATCCGGTCACGCCCTCGACCACCGGACCCGAGGCAAGGAAGGCGTCTATGGCCGCCGGGATCGGGACCCGTCCACCCTCCAGGGCCGCGATCGTGAGCGCGGCCGCGTCGTAGGCAAGGCCCGGTAAGACGTTATCCCTAAGGGATTTGCGATAGGTGCGCTCATAGTCTGCGACAAACCGCTGCCAGCGGGTGCCCGGGGTCACTCGGTCGAGCCAAAGGCCGACGACCCGGTAGTCCGCCGCGAACGATTCGAGTCGTCGCAAGACGACCGGATCCGCCCAGGCTTCGCTTCCCAAGATCACCGCGGCGTGCAAGCCGTAGTAAAAAAGTTGTGGAGCGAGGGACAACACGACCTGCGCGACCGGCGCCGGGGCGAACACGACGTCGGGCTGTGCGCGGGCGAGCGCCTCGATCGGTTCCCGATAGGTCGTCAGCGACGGGTCATAGGTCGCCCTCGCGACGATCTCTCCACCCGCGCCGGCAACCGCGCTCGCGAACTGAGACACGGCCGTGGCGGTCCCCCCTCCGATCGGTTCGAGGATCGCGACTCGCCGGAGGCCGAGGTCGCCGACGGTCCAGCGAGCCAGATCGACCGCGACATCGAGTTCCCGAGTCCGCAGGTCGTAGAGCGAGTAGGTCGCAGACGCCGGACTCTGGATCTCGGTCGCGGTGGGGCTGATGATCGGGAGCCGGGGATTTCGGCGCGCACGGGCGGCAGCGGCGAACGACTCCGAACGCAACGGACCCAGAATCGCGACCACCCCCTCGCTTTCCAACTCGGCGACGAGTTCGGCCGTGGTCTCCGGATTCGAGCGGTCGTCCAGGATCACGAGCTCGATGTCATAGCCGTCGGGCCGGGCCCGACGGTAGCCGTCGATCGCCAATTCCATCCCTTCGCGCAGCAACTCGCCAATTCCCGCGAGTTCCCCAGTCAACGGGAGGATGGCTCCGATCTTGGCGGAGGTCTGATTGAGGTTGGCATCCACAGTCGAAAGCAGCTCGGCGATCTCGCGTTCCTCGTCCGCCGCCCGGCCAGACAGAACCCCCTGAGCCACCCGTCTGCCCTCGTCGACGCTGCCCTCGGCCATGAGGAGCTGCGCGAGCTGCGTGTGCACGACGCTCGCTTCGGCCGTTTCCGGACCGTAGGTCGCGGCAAATCCGCGTAGCCGTTCGATGGAAAGCGCCGAGACCCACTGTCGGTACGCTTCGAACCCATCGAGGCCAAGGTTGTTCGGGTTCTCCAGCACCGTGCTCACGGCCTCGGGCTCGCGACCCGTATCGGCCAGAACCCTCACGAACCGGTCGAGCGCCTGGTCGTGGAGCGACCCCGTGCGCGAGCGGCCGAGCAACTGCTCATAGCGATCTGCGGCGGGGCCTGGCAGCCCCTGGGCCTCCAACGACCGGCCCCCGAGCCAGAGGGCTCGATCTGCCAGTGCGCCAAGCGAGGCACGGTCCTGCCAGGAGTCGTACAAAGAGTCCGCTTGAGCCGAGGCCGTCTCGTAGGCCCCCTCATCAAAGTGCGTCTCTGCGCGTTGAAGGGCCGCGACCGCACGATCGACATCGATGGCGCTCGCCGGCGGCGGGGCGTCCGGCCGCGCGGTTCCAGCCAGCGCACAACCAGAAGAGACGATCCAACCCAGTAGCGCCAAGCGGCGCGCGGACTCCCGCCCTCGCGACCCGACGGAAATGCGGTGTTCCGGCTGCGATCGATTCACTCGTCCCCCGCCCTCGCGCAAAGGGCCCGGGCGCTAGGCACCGGGC
Organism: Gemmatimonadota bacterium; assembly: GCA_029262175.1. GTDB lineage: Bacteria > Gemmatimonadota > Gemmatimonadetes > Palauibacterales > Palauibacteraceae > Palauibacter. Next base: position 38,016 of record JAJCZV010000022.1, on the reverse strand, counting down.
CCTTACGGTTCACCCTTGGTCCCAGCCGGAGATCAGTCCTTGGAGCCCTCGGCAGCGTCCACTGCCTCGGTTTCTGCCTCGGCTTCTGCTTCCGCTTCGGGCGCCTTTACGGGCGCTGGCTTGGCGGCGGACTCGCCGATGGCTGCCGGCGCATCAGAGACCGGCGTCACGACTTCCGTGGTCTCTTCCTTTTCTTTCGCCGCTTTCACTTCCGCCACTTTCTCTTCCGCCGCCGAATCATCCTCGTCGCCGGAGTCAGAGTCGGAGTCGGAACTCGCAGAAGACTCGGCCATGTGTTCGTACTCGATCTCGGCCGCGTCATAGGGCACGTCGGGAGCCCCCGCCACTGCAAGCACGATGCGACGGTTGATCGGATCCGTCTCGAGGACCCGAAGCTCCAGCCCTTCACCTTCGGCGAACCGATCCGCAGGCTCGTCGATGTGCTCTTCAACCCCGAGCTGCGATATCGGCACGAAGCCTTCCAAATCCTCACCCAGATCCACGACCACACCCTTCTCTAGCAATCGCGTGATCGTTCCTGCGACTTCGTGCCCGGACTGATACCGCTGGGCCAAGTCGTACCAGGGATCCTCCTGGACCTGTTTGAGTCCGAGCGAGATCCGCTTCTGGTCGGGATCGATCGAAAGAACCACGACGTCGATGTCTTCGCCCTTGCGCAGTACTTCCGCAGGGTGTTGCACGCGTCGGGTCCAGCTCATGTCGGAGATGTGGACGAGCCCGTCGATGCCGGCCTCCACTTCGACGAACGCTCCGAAGGAGGTCAGGTTGCGGACGAGCCCCTTGATCTTGGACCCCGGAGGATACTGCGCCGGGAGGGCCAGCCACGGGTCCTCTTCGACCTGCTTCATCCCGAGAGAAATCTTCTGCGCTTCTTCGTCGACACGAAGGACTACGCATTCGACCGATTCGTTGATCGTGACGAGCTGCGACGGGTGCCGGACGTTGCGCGTCCAGGACATCTCCGAGATGTGGACGAGTCCCTCGATGCCCTTCTCGAGTTCGATGAACGCACCGTAGTTCGTGATCGAAACGACGCGACCGTGGATCCGCGTGCCGACAGGATACTTCTCGGCCACGTTCTTCCACGGGTAGTCCTGAAGCTGCTTGAGTCCGAGGGAAATCCGCTCTCGGTCCCAATCGATATCCAGAATCTTGATCTCGAGCGTCTGTCCGATATCGCACACCTCAGAAGGATGCCCGATGCGGCCCCACGACATGTCCGTGATGTGGAGGAGCCCGTCCATCCCGCCTAGATCGATGAAGGCGCCGAAGTCCGTGATATTCTTGACCACGCCCGCGCGTACATCGCCGACGTTGAGCTCTTCCTTGAGGTCGTCGCGCTTGCCGGCGCGCTCTTCTTCGAGCAACACGCGACGACTCACGACGATGTTCCGACGACGCTTGTTGAGCTTGAGAATCTTGAAGTCGTACTCGTCGCCGATGAGATCCTCGACGTTGGGAACGCGACGAAGCGCGATCTGCGATCCGGGGAGGAAGGCGTCGACCCCCATGAGGTCAACGGTCACGCCGCCCTTGATCTTGCGCTTGATGGCACCCTTGACCGGAACGTCGTTGTCGAACGCGTCCTTGATCTTCTCCCACACGCGGAGGAAGTCGGCCTTCTTCTTTGAAAGCACGACAACCCCGTCGTCATCCTCCAAGCTCTCGAGGAAGACATCGACGGTATCGCCCTCGAGGACTTCGTCCGGGTTACGAAACTCATCGAGCGGGACGGCGCCTTCGGATTTGAAACCGACGTCGAGGATGACGTCGGTATCGGTCTTGCCGATGACACGCGCGCTAACGATCTCGCCTTCGGCGATCTCGCTGAGGGTGTCCTCATAGAGCGCTAGGAGTTCCTGGTACTCGGAGTCGTCGTAGCTCGTGTCGTCGCGCGGATCCGCGTCGAGATCGAGATCGATGTGTCGGGGTTCCCAGGGTTCGGGGACGACAGGCGTCGGCGTGTCTTCCTCGGGGGTGGCGTCCGTGTCCTCGGCGAGTTCCGCCGTTTCAAGGACGTCGATTTCAGTCGTTATGTCTTCGGCCATTAACGCTTTTCAGTTTCGCGGTTGACCCAACAGAAGGCCCTGCGAATAGTGGCAAAAAAAAGATCGACCCCTGACCGAGCACAAACGCCCTTCCGCCCAGCCGCCGGCCGATCCCTCCATGGGACGCACCAGGATCGAGGTGGGACGCCACGTTCCCCCTCCTCGCTCCAAACGGACAAGTCTGAAAAACTAGACCCGGCCTCGGTTTGCGTCAACAAGCGCCAAAGCGGGCGTCCGTGGCTGAGCCTAGGCGAGGCCGGGCGATCCGAGGCCGCGTTCACGGGCCAGGCGGACGATGCGGTCGACCACGCCGGTGGGAGACAGACCCGTGGTGTCGATCTCGATCGCGTCTGACGCCTTGCTGAGAGGGGATAGCTCGCGCGTCGCGTCCGCCCGATCGCGCGCGTCCAATCGGACGGCCTCGGCTTCGATGGCTTCGGGCGTCAGCGGTTCGTTGCTCTCCTGCAGGCGACGGCGAGCGCGCTCGGGGACCTCGGCGACGAGGTACACCTTGAGGTCGGCGTTCGGGAACACCGTGGTGCCAATGTCCCGCCCGTCGCACACCAATGAAAAGCGGCGCCCGGCCTCACGGAGTCGATCCAGGACCGTGGCCCGCACGGCCGGGATGGTCGAAATGGCCGAAACCTGCGCGGTCACGTCCGCGCCCCGTAGCTCGGTCCCCAATCTTTGGCCGTCCACCGAGACGGTCAGCCCCTCGGGCCCCGTCGCCAAATCGATGGTCAACCCCCGGAGTTCGGCCTCGAATCCCGGATCGGATTCGGTGAGACCCCGGCCGATCGCCCACCACGTGATGGCCCGGTAGAACAGGCCGGAGTTTACGTGCACATAGCCGAGCTGCTCGGCGACGGTGTGAGCGGTGGTGCTCTTCCCCGACGCGGCCGGACCATCGATGGCGATCACGCGGCCCGGCTCGGCGCCTTCCGGCGCCACCGTGGCCGCGGTTCGACCCTTCCGCATAGGGTCGCCGGCCGCGGGACGGAACGCCGACAGCGTCTCCCAAAACCCTGGGTAGGAGATCGAGGCACAGGCTGGATCATCTACGGTCACCGCGGTGTCCTCGCCGACTTCCAGGATACCGAACGCCATCGCAAGGCGATGATCCCCGCCGGCGCGCACGACGCCCTCCAACCGGCCGAACCCGCCCTCCACGTCGAGGCCGTCCCGCCGGCCTTCCACACGAACACCCAGCGTCTCGAGATTCCGCGCCAACCCGGCAATACGGTCGCTTTCTTTTGTGCGTAGCTCTCCGGCGTCGCGGATCCTGGATCGCCCCCGGGCTCGACTGGCCAGCACGGCCAATACCGGGATCTCATCGATCAGCAGGGGGATCCGATGGCCAGCGATTTCGAACGGACCCAGCTGACGTGGCGGCGTCACGGTCCAGTTTTCCACAAGCTCGCCGGCCTCATGACCGTGGGGTTCGCGCTGAACGATGGCACCCATCTCCGACATGACGTTCAAGAACTCGATGCGTCCCGGGTTCGCGAGCACGCGCTCCACACGGATCGGTCGCCGCGCCAACAACGCGGCGCCGATGAGAAAGGCGGCGGAAGACGGATCGCCGGGCACTCGAAAGTCGAGCCCGCGGAGTCCCCCTGTCCAGCCCGCAGGATCGAAGTGAACCTCGCCCTCTCCTCGACGTTCTGGATCAAACGTGATCGGCGCGCCCATGCCTGCCAGCAATCGCTCCGTGTGGTCGCGTGACAACGTCGGTTCCAACACGCCGACGCGCGTGCGGCTGGTAAGGCCGGCCAGCAAAAGTGCGGATTTCACCTGTGCGCTGGCGACACGTGGTCGATGCCGGAGGGTGCGCAGGGCTCCCGACGCCCTGCGGCCAAACTGCAGCGGCAGCCGCTCCGAAGCGTCCAGATACTCAATGTTGCCCCCCATCGCTTGGAGCGGATAAACCACGCGTCTCATCGGCCGCGAACGCAACGAGGCGTCCCCATCCAACACGGCCTCGAGACCCGTGCCAACCAGGATCCCGCTGACGAGCCGAGCCGTGGTCCCACTGTTTCCGCAATCGAGAACCGACTTCGGGTCCGACAGTCGAGCCCCGCCAGCGACTCGGAGGAGCAACCCGCCATTCGGATCTGTATCCAGATCTAGGCGCGCTCCGAGGGCTCGCATCACCGAAACGCTGCTCCGCACGTCCTCCCCAGACGAGAGACCGCCGACCGACGAGTCGGTGTCCGCCAGCGAAGAGAACAACACCGCCCGATGTGAAATCGATTTGTCTCCGGGAGGTCGAAGCGTGATCACTCTGCCCCCGTAGATTCCGGGACGTCTCGGTACGGCAGCTCGAGGGACCACCCGTCCTTCGCCAGATCGCACTTCGGAAAAACGGCACGGGCCTCGTCCAGAAGCCGGCCCGGCTGGTCGGCGTATCGCGCGCTGATGTGCGTGATGACCAGGCGCTCGACGTTCGCGCGCTGAGCGATCGATGCGGCCTCCGCGGCGGTCGAGTGTCCGGTTTCCCTCGCTCGCACCGCTTCGGAGCTGTCGAACGTCGCTTCGTGCACGAGGAGGTCCGCGTCGCGGGCGACCTCGACCGTTTTCTCGCTTGGACGCGTGTCGGCGGTATAGACGAGCTTTCGACCCGAGCGGGTGGGGCCCACCAATTCCGCCGCCGTCACTCGGCGTCCACCTTCGAGTTCGATCGATTCGCCACGGTGCAGCCGACCAAACAAGGGGCCGTCCGGGATGCCGAGTTCACGCGCCTTCTCGACGTCGAAGCGGCCAGGACGAGCCTCCTCGATGAGCGCGAACCCGATCGAGGGTCGCGAATGCTCCGTAGCGAAGGCCTCGATGCGAAAGCCGTCGCCGGGCACGGACTGTCCGGGTTCCATCTCCTCAATGCTGGTCTCGAACGGTACACGATCGCCGCCCAAGTCACGCACCGTCCGCAGCGTCGAGCTGCTTCCCGGCGGACCCCAGATGCGAAGCGGATCCCCGCGCCCCTGAAGGCTCATGGTCCGGAGCAATCCCGTAATCCCCAAGTAGTGATCCGCATGCAGATGCGAAACAAAAACATCGCTCACCGAGAATCCGACCCCAAAGCGCATCATCTGCCGCTGGGTTCCCTCTCCACAGTCCAAGAGAAACAACCGCCCCTCTCGTTGAACGGCGAGAGAAGAGACGTTCCTCGATACGGTCGGAAGGGAGGACGCGGTCCCGAGAAACGTCAGGCGAAGGATAACGGACTCCTTGCGGCGCGGCGGCGCGGAAATGGGCTTGGGTGCGTGGCGAAGCTACTCGGAGTGTGTGTCCCGTCAACCAAAGGCGGCGGCGTTGACGGCCGGGGGTCCTGGAAGCAACATGCATGACGTGCCTGACCCCTCTTTCCCCGACCCAGCTGCGCCGGAGGCGAACCTCGAGACTCGAGAGGCGCCGGATCCGTGCGCGCTCGCGGACCCGGTGCTTGCCCAACTGATCGACTTGGTGGCGCGGCGAGCCGTCGAGCTCAAGAGCCTCTCCGTGTCGGGGACCTCGGGCGTCGACTTGGGGCGCCTGCGAGAAGCCATCGCCGCACTCGACGGGTACCGGGCCGGCGTCGCCTTTGCGAAGGGAGCGGCCCGAGAGCTTGTAGCGGCCACCCCGGCCCCGCCCGAACCCGAGTCTCCGAGTACGCCTACGCCCGACGTGGAAACAGAAACGTGGTCACACGGCGTCGAGTTGTTGGAACCGGTTCTCGGCGCTACGCACGAGCCAAACGGGGGTTCGCCCGCCCCCGACGCGGAACGAGACTATCCACCGTTTCGCGATCAGGTCACGGGCCTCCACAGTCGCGAAGGCTTCGATGCCGTCGCGAGCGGCGAGCTCAAGCGGTGCCGACGCTACGGCCGCGTCTTTTCGCTCGTGCTCCTGCAACTCCCGGACGCCGACCCGGAAGGACTTCGCCGCGCGGCCAACGCCGTGAACGCCGCTATCCGGGAATCCGATCTCGCCGGTCGCCAACTCGACCGAACCCTCGCCGTAGCGCTACCCGAGGCGCCCCCCAACGAGGCTCGTATCGTGGCGGAACGGATCATCGGGCATTGCGAGGGCGTGGGCGTGTGGGACCTCGCGAGTCGAGTCGCACTCGTCACTCACCCCGCACACGGCGAAACGCTCGCGCATCTCCTGGACGCCGCTCGGACGCAGCTCATGCAGCCGGGGCGGCAGGTGCTCTCCACCGCGGACCGGGGGCCGTGGCCGGACGCCTGAAACCTACGGTTCTCGCTCGTCCAGATGGCGCGTGAGGACGGCGAGCAATTCGGCCTCCGAACTCAGATCAAGCGCTACGCCCCCGACGTGTATTGGGGGCTGTTGCGCCGAAAGGCACACGAAACGAACCCCGACGGCGTCGGCAGCGGTGCCACCTCGAGCCCAAACCGGCCCCACGCCCTGCGCCAACCAGAGGCGACCGCTGGGGTCGGTCAGCCGTCGCTCCGTCGGGGTGAGAGATGCGGCCTCCGTCCATAGTGCTTGGACTTCGTCATCCGTCAATTCGGCAAAACTCACCGCCGGATCGAGCGCGCTACGGCGGTCCAATCCGGGGTCGCCCTCAGCCGCGAAATAGGCCAGACCGAGTCCCGACGGCGCGCGCCATGCCTCGAAGACCCGCACGGTCTGCCCCTCGATCTGGATCGTACGCGCGGCTCGTGCAGTCATGCGGTGGGCTCGGCATAAACGCCTATGGAAACGGAGTCCGGGCTGGGCATATTGCTCTCGCGACTGTCGAGCGCCTCCTCCGCCGCCGAATCGACTTCGGCTTCGACCTCGCGCTCTATGATGGAGAGCGTGGCTCGATTTCGCGCTTCTGCATCCTCCGAGCCCGCACCGCCGAGGTCCATCGCACCGGTGGCCAAATACTCCTCATAGAGTCCGATCGGGTCTCTCCGGCCCCACTGCTCAAAGAGTTCCGCGTCGAAGGTGGCCCGAGCCTCGCGAACGTCGTGCGTCGCGTGTCCGCCCATTCGAAACGTCTGCGCTTCGATGAAGGCCGGGCCCTGTCCCGAACGACAGTGCGCCGCGGCCAACCGCGTGCCGGCGTAGACGTCCAGAACGTGGTTTCCATCGACCGTCAGCAACGGGATGCCATAGGCGCGACCCCAATCGCGAAAGTCATCGGGGACATGGTGCTGATCTAGTCGCGTGCCCAACGCCACTTGATTGTTCTGGATGATAAAGACGATCGGCAGCCGGAGAGACGCCGCGAACGAAAACGCCTCATGCGCCTCTCCGTGTTTCGTCGCACCGTCGCCAACCCACGTCAGAGCGACACGCGGCTCTTTTCGAATCCTGAACGAAAGCGCAAATCCGTTCATGACGGTCGAAAGTGAAGCGACCATGCTGATCGGCGAACAGACGCCACGATCGAGATCGCCCACGTGGAGATCACGGCCACCCGTCGGCGAGTCGGCCGTCGCCAGATAGGAACGGAGGACATCGGCGATGGGGACGCCCATTTCATGGTTCGCAGCATTGTTTCTGATCATCGGCCCGACGATGTCACCCGCTCGCCCCCTGCGATCGAGGGCATGCACCGCTCCCACCGTAGCGGCCTCCTCACCGGTGCCGAGCCATGCCTTGGAGATCACGCCGCCCTTGACCCAACGCGCCAAGGCAAGATCACAGAGACGCGCGCGTAGGAGCCCCCGGTACAGGTCGAGGTGATCGGTCGTGCTGAGACGCTCGATCTCGCGGGCGCGGTTTGGCTCTCGAGAGATCTGCTTCCGGAACGAATCGATCAGTTCCGGATCCGCCTTCCAGGAGGCGTACTCGGGTGGGTCGTATGCCGCGTATCGACGCATCAAATGCCTTCTGGTTCTGGCCGTGAGCGGCGAGTTGCGCCGGCTTCCGAGCGCCATCCTAAGACTTCGCGTGTGAGGGCGCGAACCCCTACCATATGGCTTGCTACCGGGCCGGTCGGTTGGCTCGGGATTGGAGGCGACCGTGAAACTCACAAGCATCTTCGGCCTCGCGGCCGCCGCGATCGCGGCAGGGGTCGCGCTGGCTCATCCCAGCGCGACGGAAGGCTCGCCCAGGGCGACCGAAAACCCGCACGTCACACCAGCGGGAGAGCGCGCGCTTCCATCGATCGCTCGTCTACGATACGAAGGCGGCGGCGATTGGTACGCCAACCCGTCTAGCCTCCAAAACCTGTTGGAAGAGATCCGAGCGCGGACCGGTATTCCCGTCGCCGACCAACCCGGCGAGGTGGGGCCAGCCGACCCAGACCTCTCGGACCATCCGTATCTGTATGCGACCGGTCACGGCAACATGGCGTTTACCGATCTCGAGGTGGAACGGCTCCGGACCTATCTCTTCGAGGGCGGATTCCTCCACGTCGACGACAACTACGGACTCGATGAGTCTTTTCGTCGTGAAGTCGCGCGATTGTTTCCCGACATCCCGCTGGCCGAAGTTCCGTTGGACCACCCCGTATACGGCATCTACTACCAGCTCCCCGATGGTCTGCCAAAGGTGCACGAGCATGACGGCGAAGCTGCACAAGCGTTCGGCATTTTCATAGACGGACGTTTGGCTTTGTTCTACAGCTTCCAGTCCGACCTCGGCGACGGGTGGGAGGACCCTGCCGTACACGGAGACGCACCCGAGATCAGGGAGCAAGCGATCCAGATGGGCGTAAACCTCTTCCTATACGCCTTGTCCGCGACCACCGAGCCGTGAAGCGTCTCGTTTTCACGGCAGCACTCACGACGTCGCTCCTCGCGTGCTCAGAACCGGCGGTCAGCCGTTTGGTCATCCTTGGGACGACCGACGTACATGGACATCTCCTACCTTACGAATACGCGACCGATGAGCCCGTGCAAAACAGCCTTGCCCAGGTTGCCACACTGATCGATAGCGTCCGTCGAGTAGAAGACCACGTCGTGTTGGTGGACAGCGGAGACCTTCTTCAGGGCGCCTCGCTAAACGAGTACCAAGCGCGCGTCGAGCGCGACCCTGTCCATCCCGTGATCGCTGCGATGAACTGGCTCCAGTACGATGCCGCCGCGCTGGGCAATCACGAATTCAACTACGGCATCGATTTCCTCGAGTCGGCGCTCGCCGACGCCGAGTTCCCGTTCTTGGCCGCCAACATCGTTGTAGCCGGGACCGATTCGCTCATGCTTCCGCCCTACACGATCGTCGAGCGCGGAGACTACCGGATCGGCATCATCTCGTTCACGACCCCCGGGGTCCTCGTGTGGGATCGTTCGAACGTTGAAGGACGTCTTTCCTTCCAAGACATCGTCGAGGCGGGGGCCCGCTGGGTCCCGCGGATGAGGGACGCCGGCGCGGACATCATCGTGGTTGCGGCGCACTCGGGGCTGGGCCCCGGATCCAGCTATGGCGACGTGGACGGGGTCCCTGAAGAGAACGCCCTCGCGCGACTCGCCATAGAAGTGCCCGGCATCGACGTCATTTTCGCGGGACACACGGCCGAGGCCATCGCCGGCGAACGGGTTGGCGGGACGCTGATTCTACAAGCGGGCCGGCATGCCGATCATTTGGCCTACGCGGAACTAACGGTCCGACGGACGTCCGAAGGCGTGGAGGTGTCGGCCGACGGCGGTGTCATCCCGACCCCGGGCGTCCTTCCCCACCCCGTGATCGTCGACCGCGTATCGAGCGCGCACGATCGAACGATCGCATGGCTGGGTGAGCCCATCGGAACCACGCCGGACCGATGGAGCGCGGAGAGCGCGCGCCGCGAGGACACCGCGATCGCAGATCTTGTGGCCCACGTTCAAGCCGAAGTTACAGGAGCCGATCTCTCGGCGGCGGCCGTGTTCCGGACCGACGTCGGATTCGGGCCGGGACCGATTACGCGACGCGACATCTTGGGCCTGTACGTTTATCCCAACACGCTGCGCGCGATCCGCGTCAGCGGTGCCCAAGTCCGAAGCTTTCTGGAGAGGAGCGCTGCGTACTATCGAGGTGTCGAGGAGGAGACCCTGATCAACGATTCCGTCCCCGGCTACAACTTCGACATCCTGCAAGGTGTGGACTACGCGCTAGACCTCCGTCGCGACCTCGGCGACCGGGTGGTCGATCTCCAGTATCGCGGCATCCCCGTCGCAGCGAGCGACAGCTTTGTCTTGGCGCTGAACAACTATCGACAGACGGGCGGCGGCGGCTTTTCAATGCTCGCGGGGGCGCCCGTGGTCTACTCCGACGAGACGGATATCGCGAGCCGCATCATCGACTACGTGAGTGCTCGGGACACCCTGCGGTCCAGCGACGTATTTGAACGAAACTGGGAACTGCGACCGCCGGAAGCCGTCCGTCGACTCCGCGAAGGCAGCCGCTGACCTAGGCCCGCGGATCCACATCGTGCTTGGTGTGCGATTCGTGCTTGATGTGCGATCGAAACGAGCGCGCGCGCGTCCGAAGCGCGAAGCCTCCGATGAGCGCGGTCGCGGGAAGCCACGCTTGGGGTGGCAGATTCCAAGGTCCGAACTGAACGGTCCACGCGGAGCCCGCCACCTGGAGTGGCACGAGTAACCAACTAGAAATCACGGATAGCCTCCCGGAAGATCCGTCCCCAGACCCGCCCTATCCCAGCCAACCGACAACCGCTTTACCCGAACTTCCCGAACACCGCCATGAGGGCGACGATCACGAAGATCGCCATGAAGAGACCCCCTGCGAAGACTCCGGTCAAGAGCGGTCGGTCGAACTTCAAGTGCATAAAAAACATGACGACAAGAGCGAACTTCACGACCATCAGGACCATGAGGATGGCGAACAAGAACGGAGCGAGGGCCTCGACGTAGAACACCATGACTTCTAACGCCGTGAACACTGCGAGAATCACGGCGATCGCGACGTAGAAGCGGTTGCTGACGTGGGGTTCCGTCGAATGCCCGGCCGTGGCCCCCGATTTTCCTGACACCGTCCCCTCCGACATGGTCACACCAACAGATAGATCAGGGTGAACAATACGATCCATATCACGTCGACAAAGTGCCAATACAGACCGGCGATCTCGACCGTTTCCGCATGAGTCGCGTCGAGCTTCCCCTGAGTCGCGCGCACGAATAGCGTCCCGAGCCAGATCACGCCGCCCGCTACGTGTCCGCCGTGCGTCCCAGTCAGCACGAAGAAGGTGGACGAAAACAGGTTCCGCGACAGCGGCAGACCTTCGTGCACGAAGTGATTGAACTCGTAGTACTGCCCGCCGAGGAAAATCAACCCGAAGAGGGCAGTCATGAAGAGCCAGATTTTGGTTTTCTTCAGGTCATTGCGCTCGATCGCTGCGAGCGCCAACACCATCATCAGGCTGCTCATCAAGAGTACGAAGGTCGTCACCGTGATGAACGGGATGTTGAGAAGCTCATCAGGATAGGGACCGACGACATTGCGACCTCGGTAGATCAGATACGTCGCGATAAGGGTTCCAAAGAGCATGCATTCGGACCCGATGAAGGTCCACATCGCGAGCTTTCGGTTGGAGACGCCGGTCGACGAGGGGCCCTCCATTAGTGCGCCCCGCTTTCAGACGGCTCGAACGCCCAACCAAAGAGACCGAGCATCGTTACGGCCAGCCCCAAAAGCACCACGCCCAGTGACCCCAACGCTCCGGCCGTCATCACGAGCATTCCGATCCCCATCACGAGCGGCCAGTAGGAAGGATCGGGCATATGCACGGGCTCTGGAGGTTCCTTGGGCTGAACTCGCGGCGACACGCCACCCGGCTCGACCTCGCCGGCCCAGCCCAGTCCGACTTCAATGTGCGGGTGCCAAAGTGGATCGCGCCGATCCACGGTGGGAATAACCGCGAAATTGTAGTGCGGCGGAGGTGAGGAGACGGTCCATTCGAGCGTCGGCGCATCCCATGGATTCGCCCCGGCCGGCTCTCCCTTACGCCAGGCACGCCACAGGTTCAGAAACAGCGGGATGAAGGCGAACGTAAACATGAACGCCCCGATGGTCGAAATGAGGTTGAAGACATCGAGACCCAGGCCTTCCGCATACGTGAACGTCCGCCTCGGCATGCCCAACAGACCCGAAAAATGCATCGGAAAGAAGGTCACGTTGAACGCGATGAAGGTCAGCCAAAAATGCGCCTTGCCCAACGCCTCGCTCAACATTCGACCGGTCGCCTTCGGGAACCAATAGTAGAGTCCGGAAAACAGACCGAACACGGTTCCGCCGATCAGTACGTAGTGGAAATGAGCCACGACAAAATACGTGTCGGTTTGTTGTAGGTCGGCCGGCGGCGACGCGTGCATGACGCCGCTGAGTCCCCCGATAGTGAACGATCCGACGAGACCGATGGCGAAGAGCATGGGCGTGTTGAAGCGTATTTGGCCTCCCCACATCGTCGCGATCCAATTGAAGATCTTGATGCCCGTCGGAATGGCGATCAGCATCGTCGCGCCCCCGAACACCGCGTTGACCACCGGGCCCAGGCCGACCGAGAACATATGGTGGACCCAAACGCCGAAGCCGAGAAAAGCGATCAGAATCCCGGAGAACACCACGACAGGGTATCCGAACAAGGACTTTCTCGAGAATGCCGGGATGACATCGGACACCACGCCGAATGCGGGCAGGATCAGGATGTACACCTCCGGGTGACCGAACACCCAGAACAAATGCTGCCAAAGCACCGGGTCCGCGCCAGCGGCCGCGTCGAAGAAGTGGGTGCCGAACGACCGATCGAACATCATGAAAACGAGACCGACCGTGAACGGCGGAAACGCGAGCAGGATCAAGACGGAAACGATCAGCGCCATCCACGTGAACAGCGGCAAACGCATAAACCGCATGCCGGGGGCGCGCATGTTTAGAATCGTGACGAAGAAGTTTACGCCACCCGCGATCGTCCCAATCCCTGCCAAAAGAAGGGACAGGACATAGAAATCCATCCCCAAGCCAGGCGAATACTCGGAGCTGGTGAGCGGCATGTACGCGAACCAGCCGCCGTCCGGCATCGCGCGCAACGGAACACTCGAATAGAGAAACAGCCCGGCAAAGAGGAACAGCCAATAGGACAGTGCGTTGAGACGTGGAAACGCCACATCGCGCGCGCCGATCTGCAGCGGGACGACGAAGTTGAAGAAAGCCACGATGAGCGGCATGCCAGCGAAGAACACCATCGTCGTGCCATGCATGGTGAACAGCTGGTTATAGAGATCCGGATCGAGAAACCGATTCTCCGGTCGAGCGAGCTGCAGCCGCAGCAACTGCCCTTCGACACCGGCGACAAGAAGGAAAACTAAGCTCGTGAGGAAGTAGAGGATCCCGATCCTCTTGTGATCAACGGTCGTGACCCAGCTCCAAATCCCACCCGCGTAGAGCCCTTCGTGGACGCCCGCATCGCCGTTGTCGAGTGCGTGTTCGGAAGCGGTCACGATTACCTCAACGCCAGCAGGTAGGCCGCGAGTTGCTCCAGTTGCTCGTCAGAAAGCTCGACGTCGGGCATGAGACTACCGGGTTTGATGTGCTGAGTGGAATCAAGCCAACGGATCACGTTCTCCCTGGTGTTTTCCAATATTCCCGCGCCGAGGGTCAATCGCCCGCCGAAGTGTGTCAAATCGGGTCCGAACTGCCCCACCGCGGCGCTTCCTCGAACCGCGTGGCAACTGACGCAGGCGTTGGCCATGAATACACCGCGCCCCGCTCGCGACTGCGGGTCCGTCAAGGCAACGGCGCTCCCCTGATTCAGGGCGACCCAGGCGTCGAAATCTGCCGGCTCATCGACGATGACCCGCGTCCCCATCAATGCGTGTGCAGTGCCGCAGTACTCCGCGCACTGCCCCCAGAACACGCCGACCGAGTCAGGCTTGAACCACAGTTGATTCTCGTGTCCGGGGACCAGGTCGCGCTTGCCGCCCAATCGGGGGACCCAGAACGAGTGCAGCACATCGGCGCTGCGCAATCTGAGGTCCACCGTCCGACCGACGGGTACGTGCGCCTCGTTTGCCGTCACGATCCCGAGTTCCGGGTATCGGAACTCCCACCACCACTGCCGGCCGATCGCTTCGATCACGAGCGCGTCTTCATCCGTCGTCGGACGATCGACGATAAAGATCGTCTGGATGGTCGGTATGGCGATCGCGACCAGAATGAGAGCCGGGGCCAACGTCCAACCGATTTCCATCGCGATGTGCCCATGGACCTCTTTGGGTCGAGGGGCACCTGGTCGCGCACGAAAACGGATGATGGTGTAGATGAGGGCGCCCTCGACGATCACGAACACGCCGGCAGCCCACCACACGATCTGAGTAAACAGGTCGTCCAGGCGGGTGGCAAAGTCTGAGCTGGGGTGCAGGGCGGACTGCGGGTACTCGCCGTTACAACCCTGCAGGACGACCGCCCCCAATGCCAGGACAGCCGCCGCTAACGCAGGACGTTTCAAAGTCTTATCTATGCGTTCGAGAAGATTCTTAGGCTTGCGAAGGGATTCGAGACGTCGAAACCCGCGGCACGCTAGGCGCAGGCCGAAGGCCCGTCAAGCCGGGCCGGGTGCGTCGGAAACGGCCATACGCTCATCGATCACCGTCGAGTGTCGACGAGCGTACGGCACGTCTTTCGTCAGCGGGCGTGTGGAACGTCGCCCAGCGGCGTGACCCGACCTCCGTAGAGGTCCCCGACCCACTCGCCGTAGCCGTTGAACGGGAGGGTGGGCACACGGTTGTCCGGGCCGACGATGCGCTCGCTCGCTTGCGACCAGCGCGGGTGCGGCACCTCAGGATCGACGTTGGAATACCAACCGTACTCGCCCGGTTGAAGATCATTCCAGAAGGTCGGCGGCAAGGCATCGCTCACTTCGATCCGCACGATCGATTTCGGACTCTTGTACCCGTACTTCCAAGGAAGGTGGAGGCGGACGGGCGCTCCGTTTTGCTTCTGAAGCGGGTGTCCGTACATGCCGGTCACCACGAACGCGAGCTCGTTGAGCGCCTCGTCGATCCGAATGCCCTCGTAATAGGGGAACCGGTACCACGTTTGCGTGCGAACGCCGACGGCCTGCTCCGGTCGATCGAACGTGAGGAAGTTGACGAACTTCGCGCCGTTTTGGACGCCAGCGCGGTCGAGCAGGCTCTTGAGAGGAAACCCGATCCAGGGAAGCACGATCGACCACGCTTCCACGCAGCGATGCCGGTAGATCCGCTCCTCTAGAGGAAAGGCTCGTTCGAGCTCCACGAGATCGAAACGGCCGGGACGATCCACCAACCCGGCGACTTCGATTTCCCACGGGCGAGCTTCGAAGGGACCGACGTTCTGCCACACGCCGCCCTTGTCGGTCCCGAACTCGTAGAAGTTGTTGTACGATGCGACGACCTCTTCCTCTGACATGGCTGCATGCCGGTCCCCGATCGTGAAGCGAGGATCTTTGACGGCCTGCGGGTAGAGATCTGCCGTCGGTGTATCTGGGATATTGTCCAGCGGACCGCGGCCGCCTCCGGTCTGCGCCCGCCCCTCCGAGCCACACGCGACCGCCGCACCGGCGAGGATCGTCCCCGCACCGATTCGCTTGACGAAATCGCGGCGGCCGAGATAGGTGGATTCGGGCGTCGCCTCACGCTCGGGAATCCGCCAGCCTGGAGGAATGTGAATATTCGCCATACCAGTCTCTCTCCTCGCAACCATCGACCCGAAGGCCGATCAGGTTCACCACGACTCACCGAACGGAGCGCTCTCCGTCTAATATACCGCATTGTGACTTTCAGTTCCCGGACGGGGCGCCCGGCCACGTGCTGGGCGGCCAAGGATCCGTGCTCCGGCCCGGGGCCACTTAGTGCCGGAACAACCGCCGTTTGGTAAACACCATGGTCATGCCGTGTTCGTTCGCTGCCGCCACGACTTCCTCGTCTCGCATCGAGCCGCCGGGCTGGACAATGGCCCGCACGCCTGCTGCCGCCGCGGCATCGATCCCGTCTCGAAACGGAAAAAACGCGTCGGAACCCAGGACGGACCCGGCAGTCTCCAGCCCACGAGCCACGGCTTTCTGAATCGCGATGTCGACCGAGTCCACGCGACTCACCTGCCCCGCCCCGATCCCGATCGATGCGCCCGACTTGGCGAGCAAGATCCCGTTGGATTTGACGGCTTGGGTCGCGGCCCACGCGAACGACAAGTCTACCCACTCTTCCTCGGTGGGCGGTCGATCCGTGGGCACCTCGCTCGAGCGATCGAGCGGACCCGGGGCGGCGGCGGCCGTCTGCAACAACACCCCCCCTCTCACGCCGCGCGCCTCGATTCCTGGCCACAGATGCCCACCGGCTTCACCCAGAGCGTCGGGCCGTTCCGGTCTCAGAATTCGGATGTTCTTCTTTTTCTGAAGCGTGGCGAGCGCGGGATCGGCGTACCCGGGCGCGACGACGCACTCGACGAAATTCTCCGCAAGCGCATCAGCGACCGCTTCGGTCACCGGCTCGGTGAAGGCGATGACCGATCCGAAGGCGGACACGGGGTCGCACGCTAGCGCCTTCTGATACGCATCGAGCAAGGAGCGGCCCACGGCGACTCCGCACGTCGTCGCGTGCTTGATGATCACGCAAGCCGGATCGTCGCCGCCCACGAACGGAGCGACCCCGAGCAACGCACCATCGACATCCAGAATATTGTTGAAGGAGAGTTCTTTGCCGTGCAGCTGCGTCAGCGCCGGGATGCCCCACTTCGAGCGCGATGCATCTCGAAAAAAGGCGGCCTCCTGGTCGGGGTTTTCACCGTAGCGAAGCGTCTGAACGCGGGACATCGAGGCCAAGACATGCTCCGGGTCGCCCCCGTCTTCGCGCCCGATCGGATCCGGAGCCGCAAGGTAGCCTGCAATCGCGCCGTCGTAGGTGGCCGTATGCCGAAAGACTTTTGCCGCCAGCTCGCGGCGGAGATCCTGTGTTTCCTCTCGATCGTTGCCTTCTTGATCGAGCGCGGCGAGCACACGGCCGTAGTCGTCGGGATCACACACCGGCAACACGAACTGATGGTTCTTCGCCGCGGCTCGAAGCAGTGTGGGCCCTCCGATATCGATGTACTCCAAGGCGTCTGCGAGCGTCACCGAATCTCGGGCTACGGTCCGTTGGAACGGGTACAGATTGACCGCCACCAGATCGATTGGTTCGATTCCGTGCCGATCGAGTTGCTCCAAGTCATCCGGCACGCTTCGTCGAGCCAAGATCCCCGCATGAACCGTCGGATGGAGGGTTTTCACGCGACCAGCCAACATCTCGGGATGCCCTGTGAGCTCTCCCACGCCCCGGACCTCGAGACCCGCCTCCAGCAAAGCGTTGCGGGTGCCGCCCGTCGAGACGATCTCCCACCCGCGTTCAACGAGCCCGCGACAAAACTCCTCGACCCCGTTTTTATCGGAAACGCTGACCAATGCGATCGGCATCCCGCCGTCCTCCTCTATTTCTGTTCGCGTTTGTCGACGAGTCCAAAACAGCCGGAGTCGCCGACTTGAAATCGATCCGCTTCAAACCACTCCTCCGTCCAGCAAACCCGTCCATCGGCATCCAACGAGACTCGATCGGTCGCCAACGCCTCGACCACAGTGGGCAGCAACGCGTGCTCGGTTTCCAGCACACGGGCCGCCAAGGTCTGTGGCACATCGTCCGACCGAACCGGCACCGGCCACTGCGCGATGATGGGGCCCCGATCATACGCCTCATCGACGAAATGCACAGTTGCGCCGCTTAGCCGCACTCCCGCCGAGAGCACCGCTTCGTGCACGCGACTGCCATACATCCCCTTACCTCCGAAGGACGGGAGCAACGCGGGGTGGATGTTGATGATCCGACCCAAGAACGCCTTGACCACTTCTTCCGGGATCAGCCGCAGGTAGCCCGCGAGGACGATCAGTTCGCCCCTCCAGCGCTCCAGCGCATCGAGCAAGAACGTCGCTTCTTCCTCCGCTGAACCGACCGGTGTCACGGCCGCGGGCACGCCAAAGCGCTGCGCTCGATCGACCGCCCCGGCCGTTTCACGGCTCGCGATCAGGCCGACGATGCGAGCGGATCCGGCCGGGTCGGAGAATCGATCGAGGAGTGACTGGAAGTTGCTCCCGCCACCCGAGGCGAAAACGACGACGCGTCTAGGATCGGTCGACGGGCCCTCACTCATCGCGCACGGCTCCAATGCACGCGCTCAGAATTCGGGCCGCCTCGGTCTCGTCACCGGCCGCGATCGTGCGCAGGTCGATCGTGAACGCCCCGTCGACGATCCTCCCGAGGAGGGGCCGCGCCTGACGCCGCGCGGCCAAGGCCAACGGTTCGGGGTCCACGCCCTTCACGACCCAAGCCGCCGACTCTAACTCAAACCCGGGGAAGGCCCCGCCCCCCACCACAGCTCCTGTGCGAGCGACCTCGATCTCCACGCCGGCTGCCGATACGTACGGGAGCGCGGTCCGCGCCCGCGACTCCACCGAAACCAGGCTCTCGCGAAGCATTCGCAGCGTGGGAATCCGGCGGCTCGCCAGCTCTGGATCACGGTAGAGCATCAGAGTCGCCTCGAGCGCTGCGAGCGTCGTTTTGTCGACCCGAAACGCGCGTAAAAGCGGGTTGCCTTTGAGCCGCTTCACCAAGTCCGAGGCGCCCGCGATGATTCCGGCCTGGGGCCCACCGAGCAGCTTGTCGCCGCTAAACGTGACCAGACCTGCCCCGCCGCGGAGGGATCCGCGCACCGTGGGTTCGTCAGGGAATCCGGGGAGCAGCTCCTTGCTGAGCAATCCCGACCCGACGTCGTGAGCGAACGCGACATTCGCGGACGCGGCCAGCGCCGCCAGGTCTTCTACCGTGGGCCGCTCGACGAACCCTTCGACTCGGTAGTTGGATGGGTGAACGCGGAGTATCAAGCCGGACTCGGCCCCGAGCGCGGACGCGTAATCCCCCACCCGGGTCCGGTTCGTCGTCCCGACCTCACGAAGACGAGAACCGCTTCGCGTGATCACGTCCGGGATGCGGAAGGTCCCCCCGATTTCGACGAGTTCTCCGCGCGAAACCAGGACCTCGCGCTCGCGCGCGAGTTCGTTCACGACCAACGAAACCGCCGCGGCGTTGTTGTTGGTGACGACGGCCGCCTCGGCACCGGTGAGTTCGCAGATCAACTCAGCGCAGTGGTCGTACCGAGACCCCCTCGCACCGGTCTCCAGCGAGAGCTCGACATTTCCATACCCTGCAGCGCGCGTCTGGGCCGCGATCGCTTCGGGGGCCAGGGGCGCGCGTCCAAGGTTGGTGTGGAGGACGACCCCCGTGCCGTTGATCACGGAAGCCAACGAGGGCCGGGCTCTCGCGACCAAATCATCCTCGGCCGCCGCCAAGAGGCTCGCGGGATCGCGCGCGCCTTTTCCGTCCGTCGCTCGTCGGGCTCGATCCACCGCGGTGCGCAGCGAGCGCTTGACGGTTTCGCGACCGTAGCGATCGACCAACGCGTCCACCCCGGGATCGGCCAGAAGCGAGTCCATCGAGGGAAGCTCTCGACGCGGATCGGTCACCGGCGGGCCCTGCGTCGGCGAAACACGGTG
Source organism: Gemmatimonadota bacterium (assembly GCA_029262175.1). Classification (GTDB taxonomy): domain Bacteria; phylum Gemmatimonadota; class Gemmatimonadetes; order Palauibacterales; family Palauibacteraceae; genus Palauibacter. Next base: position 18,462 of record JAJCZV010000022.1, on the reverse strand, counting down.
TCTCCCGGCGCCGAGAGCGTGTCGATTCCAGCCGTCGTGGAGTCGGTGGCGGATAGGGTGTCGAATCCGACGCCGAGCGAGTCGGGGACCGGCGGCGGTGGAGGCGGCGGTGGCTCAGCGACAAACGTCGTGTCGCTCTCGCCAGCCAGCCGTCTGACGTTGACGACCCCCGAAGTCTCCACGAGGTAGGTGGTCGAATCCAACGCCACCCCGAGGCGTACCGAGACGAAACGAGTCGGCAACACCGCGGTGTCTTCCAGCGCGCCAAACAGCGAGTCGGGCGCCACGAACGCGGGCTCGTCCGCAGCCGCCAGGGAATCGACCGCGACACCGATCGTGTCGGGCACGGGCTCGGACGACGTGAACGTCACCTGCGTGACTTGCCCCACGAGGGTCTCGATCACCGCGAGCGGAAGGTTGGTCGTGGAGTCGCGGACGACGATCTGGGGCGTCGTCTCCGGGGGATTGAGGAGGTAGTCGTCAAACTCGAGTTGGATGGTGACCCTATCGGTTGCCAGGACCCGCAGAAGCACCGGCGGAGTGCTGTCCGGTGGAACGACGTTCAACACGAGGTTCGGGACGTTGTCGTCTGCCGACACGAACGTCGCGCTGTCGTAGGCCTCGATACTGCGTTGAAACGTGAAGTTCCGATTCTGGTCGATAAACCCGATCGCTTGATACTCGCCCGGCGGGAGCGATCTAGCGGAAAAACGACCCTCGGTATCGGTGAGCGCCCCGTAATAGAAGCGGTCTTCGGACGTCACCGAATCCGTCGGCGCGGCGAGGCTATCGAGTCCGATAAACGCGACGCGCGCTTCGTTCTGCGGGAGCCCCGTAATGGCATCGGTAATGGTTCCGGTGACGCGGGTGTTGGCGATGGCCGGGCCGGTCGAGAAACAAAACTCGGTCGTGTCTTCGATTCGATTCCGCAACAGGTCGGCGACGCCCTCCGGGATCGAATAGCAGTACACGATGCCTTGCCTCCAGCCAGCTCGGGGCCTCAGACGCATATCGGAGAAGCCCGTCTCCATCTGGTAGGGTTCCATCGGAGACGCAAACATCCGTCGGGCCAGGTCGGTGGGGATGTTCACCGGCTCGTCGAATCGGATCCGCAGCCCGCCGTCGAATCCGGCGACCACCGAGTCCGGTGCGGGCTCGATCGAGGCGATGCGCGGGGGAACCAGGTCCGGATGGGACCCCGGCGGAGGAAGCTCCTTGGCGCACGCGACGGACAGTGCGACCGCGGCCATCGCTCCGAACAGGCGGCTCTGCATGCCGCGATCGGTACTGGGCGTCACGCGCCACCGAGGGAGCGCAGCTTCTTCGAGAGCTGAGTTCCCTGCTCCTCGAGGGACGTCACCTTGGCCCGTTCGCGCTCGATCACCTCGGCGGGCGCGTTGTTGACGAAGCCGACGTTCTCGAGCTTGGCCTTGGTGTTCGCGAGCAGAACGACGACGCGTTCGGCTTCGGCTTTGATGCGTCCGCGTTCGCGATCCAAGTCGATGACGCCCTCGAGCGGTACGAACACCTCGCCGCCCATGCGGAGCACGGCGTGCCCTCCCGCCCCGCTCGCACCGGCCTCCAGCGGTTCGATGGCCGACAACCCGGCGAGGGTCTTGGCGCTCCCCTCTTCTAGCGCCACCGCCTGCTTCAGCGCGTCCGAAGCGGCTCCGAGTCGGAGAACGACCTTGGCTCCCGGGTCCACGCGATACTCGGCCCGCAGGGCGCGGACGGTTCCGACCAGTTCACGAAGAGCGTCGATGGCCTGCTCGGCCTCTGGATCGATCCAGGCGTCCGGGAGGTCGGGCCACGGACCGGTGACCAGCGAGGTTCCGGCGGCCCCCGGGAGCCGCTCGGCGATCACTTCCGTGATAAACGGCATGATCGGGTGAAGCAAGCTGAGCCAGCCGCGCATCGCGACCGTCAACGTCCGTCCCGCCGCTTCTGCTTCTTCCCCGCCGGCAAGCAGACGCCGTTTGGACATCTCCAAATACCAGTCGCAGAAATCTCCCCAGACAAAGGCGTGACACGCCTCTGCCGCCTCGTGGAGCCGGAAACTCTCGAACGCGTCGTCGATCTCTCGCCCCGCTCGGGCCAGCCGGCTCAAGATCCAACGATCCGCGAGTTCATCTCCGACCTCGCCCTCGCTCGCCGGTTGAACGTGCGGAAGGGCGAACCGCGCGGCGTTCCACATCTTGTTGGCGAAGTTTCGCCCGGGTCGAAACGCCTCCTCGAGATCCTCGTTGTTCAGCTGTAGATCGGTCCCCAGCGGAGACCCTCTAACCAACGTGAAACGCATGGCGTCAGCACCATATGCTTCAACGACTTGCAGCGGGTCGATGCCGTTACCAAGCGACTTCGACATCCGACGCCCGAGGTGGTCACGCACGGTCCCGTTGAGCAGCACATCCGTAAACGGGATCTCTCCCATGAACTCGCATCCGGCCATGACCATCCGGGCCACCCAGAAGAACAGGATCTCCGGCGCGGTGACGACGGCATTCGTGGGATAGAAGGCCCTGACGTCGGGGTGCTCCTCTGGCCACCCCAGGGTCGAAAACGGCCACAACCAGGAACTGAACCACGTGTCGAGGACGTCCTCGTCCTGCACGATGCCGCCACCGCACCCGGGACAAACGTCGGCGTCCTCGCGAGATACGATGATCTCGCCGCACTCTGAATCCTGACAGTACCAGACGGGGATGCGGTGCCCCCACCAGAGCTGACGGCTGATACACCAATCCCGGATGTTCTCCATCCAGTTCTCGTAAATCTTGCCGTACCGGGCCGGATGAAACCGAAGTTCGCCACTCCGATAGGCGTCGAGGGCGGGCTCGGCCAAGGGAGCCATCCGGACAAACCACTGCAGACTCAGGCGGGGCTCGACGACCGTGTCGCATCGATAGCAGCGGCCGACGGTGTGGGGGTGATCCTCGACACTCACCAAATACCCACCCACCTCGAGATCTTTGACCACGCGCTTACGCGCCTCGAAGCGATCCAATCCACGATAGGCCTCGGGCACCGAATCGTTCATCGTTCCGGCGTCCGTCATCACATCGAGCGTCTCGAGCCCGTGCCGCAACCCGATCTCGAAGTCGTTCGGATCGTGCGCGGGCGTGACCTTGACCACGCCGGATCCGAACTCGGGGTCGACGTAGTCATCCGCGACGACGGGCAGCGCGCGACCCACGAGAGGGAGCTCGACCTCTCGTCCAATGAGCGCTTGATATCGTTCATCGCCCGGATGAACGGCCAGCGCGGTATCGCCCAGCATCGTCTCGGGTCGCGTGGTCGCGACCTCTACAAATTCTCCATCGCCCAGCGGGTAACGAATCCGGTACAACTTCCCATTGTGGTCTCGGTGCTCCGCCTCTTCGTTGGAGAGCGCAGTCGCGCAGCGGGGACACCAATTGATGATGTATCGTCCGCGATAGATGAGATCTTTTTCGTGCAGTCGAACGAAAACTTCGCGTACGGCGCTGGACAATCCTTCGTCGAGCGTAAACCGTGTGCGATCCCAATCGCACGAACACCCGATCTCACGGAGCTGGCCGATAATCCGGCCGCCGTATTCATCCACCCACTCCCACACGCGCTCGACAAACTTCTCGCGACCGAGATCGAATCGCGTCTGATCGTTCTTCGCCAACTCACGCTCGACCACGTTTTGCGTCGCGATCCCGGCGTGATCGGTACCAGGCACCCACAAGACATCGTAGCCCTGCATCCGTCGTCTACGGATCAGGACGTCCTGCAACGTGTTGTTCAGACCGTGGCCCATGTGCAGGACCGCCGTCACGTTGGGCGGGGGGATCGCGATCGAGTAGGGGCGGTCGACGTCCGAGGCCTCGACATGAAACACGCCCGAGTCGACCCAGCGCTGGTAGAGGGGGCCCTCTAGACCCGACGGATCGTAACGCGGCGCGAGCTCGCTCGAAGGAAGTTCAGGATCCAACGGGCGACTCCTACAGATGGCGGGTTCGACGGTCGTGTAAAAAACGCCGGCAAGGCACCGACGTGCGGTTCGGGGTCAGTTTAACGGCGCACCCTGCGACGCGAAACGTATGTGCGCCGCACTTTCCAAGTACCGACCGGGCGGATTAGGGCGGCGCACGCACCTGAATCGTGTCGCCCCCGCGGCGGCGGCGAACCTCCTCCTCGGACCGCTCGCGCATCGCGTCTCGACGCTCGTCCATCACCTCTTCGATATCGGCCCGGAGATCTTGCCGCTGAATCTCTGTAAGATCTCGAACTGCTTGTTCAAACGCGCGTCTGTGCGGACCCGATTGCTGAAACCCGAACGGGATGGGAATCGTGATGTCGCCGAGGTGAATCCCCTCTTCGGAGATTCCCCACCGTTTTCCGTCCTTCTCGAACGTCCAGTCTCGAGCGCGACGGGCCTGCTCTTCCGTGAGGTTCAGGCTATCGAGCCAGTCGCGAAGAATCGCTCGGACCGCGCTGTCCGCCCGAGCGAAACGAGCCAGGCGGTCACCAAACAGCATCGGATCTTGGGGGTCGAACCACAGGCGCCGATCGCTGAACCGAAGCCGTAGCCGGGAGGCGTTCGAGAGGCGGTCGCCCTCCTCGGGTTGACCCGGGGCGCCTGGAGCGCCGACCCCGGGTGCGTTCGGCAAACTTCCCTCGTCCTCGGGATCTTCCTCGGGGGCCTCGGCTTCCTGTGGCGGTTCCTCCGCCACCTCGACCTCGACCTCCTCAGGCTGGGGTTCGGGACGTGGCTCCTCCGGCGCGGTCTCCAGCGGAGTGGCCGGGATCTGGACGACGACCAACCCCTCGGGCGCCGGCACGGTCTCCACCGTCGGCGTCGCGAACCCCGTGGTGTGGATGACGATTCGCCCGGCAATGAAGAGGACGAGGAGGTGGAGGAGCGCCGATGCCGCGAGCCCGCCCCAAAACGCACGTCGACCAAAGCGATCGCGTTGCCGTCGGTCCTTGGACCAGCTCTCCTCGGGAGCAGCCATCGGTCGGCAACCCGCCTAGAGCACTCGAGCGATGCGGCGCGCGACTTCGCGATACCCATCGGCCGGAAGCGTCAACGCGGCCCGCAGAAACCCCTCACCCGCTTCGCCCAGCCCGGAGCCGGGCAGCAGGATTACGGCCTCCTGCTCGAGCAGCCGGAGCGCGAAATCGCGCGAGGACGCGGGGCCCGGAACTGGGAACCAGAGGTACAAGGTGGCCTTGGGCGCCTTCAATTCGAGACCGATCTCCGTGAAGGCGGCCACGGCCGCGTCTCGGCGCTCCCGGAGTTGAGCCGTGTTCTGCTCGAGGTAGGGCTCCGCCTCGTCCAAGACCGCCGCACCTGCGTATTGGATGCCGAGATACGGCCCGGTATCGACGAAACTCTTTATCCGTGACAGCCGGCTGATGTGCTCTGCTCCGCCACACGCCCAACCCAGCCGCCAGCCGGTCATGTTGAAGCTCTTGGAGAAGGAGTGGAACTCCAGTCCAGCCGCCAATCCCCCCTCGGCTTCGACGAGACTCGGCGGTCGGTAGCCGTCGAAGGCGATCTCGGCATATGCGTTGTCGTACGCGAGGACGGCGTCTTGCGACCGGCACGCCTCGACCACCGCGTTGACGTATTCAAGGTCGACGCAGGCGCCCGTGGGATTGTTTGGATAGTTGAGATAAACGAGGCGCACGTCGCCGTCCGCGTCGGAGATCTCGCGGGGGGGAACCACAAAGCCATTCTCGGCAAGCAACGGCACGCGTTGCGTCCGCGCGCCCGCCAGGTGCGCGCCCCCGAAGTACGGGGCGTAGCCAGGGTCCGGGATCAGCGCGGTGCTGCCTGGGTCGAGGGTCGCGAACGCCAGGTTCGCGAGTCCCTCCTTAGATCCGATAAGCGGTAGAACCTCCGTGTCCGGATCCAGATCTCGGCCATACCGTCGGTTCATGAAGTCCACCACCGCTCGACGGAAGTGCGGGAGCCCCCGCTGAAACGCGTAGCGCTGGAGTTCCGGCCGCCCCGCAGCCTCCGCCAGCGCCCGTCGAGCCGCGTCGGGGATCGGAAGCCCCGGGTCGCCCGCGCCCAGATCCAGCACCTCGCGCCCCTCGGCCTCCAGTCGTGCACGGGCCTCCGGAAGACCCGCCAGCGGATACGGAGGTAACGTCCGTAGTCGCTCCGGCACGGACACGCTCATGTCTTGAGTTTCTTCTTCTTCGCGGCAGGAAAGAGGACGTTGTTCAGAATCAAGCGGTACCCGGGGGAATGTCGATGCAGATCCAGGTCGGTCGGCGCGTCACCGATCAAGTGCCGCGGGTCTTCGGGGTCGTGCCCTCCCAAGTAAGTGAACGTCCCCTCTCCGAGCGTGCCGTGGAGATATTTGACGCGCCCTCTTCCCTCTTCTTCAGCCAGCACCGTCACGCCAGCGCGAATGCGTTCGGTCCGAAACGTCGTCGTGAGTCCGTAGAAATCCGGCAAGACGCGCTGGTGATTCTGCGTTAGCATCGCCGGGACCGGATCGAACTTCGCGCTAAAGTCGAAGAGCGCGTAGCTGCCCAGGTCCACGCGCCACGGCGTGTTTACCTGGTGGCCATCGATGTCGCTGAACGCGCTCAGCGTGGGGTCGGTCACCAATACGGCGTTCTCGAACGCGAGGGTGCGGCCCCAGTTCATCTTTTGGCTGGCCGCGAGGTCGGCTGGGGAGCCGTCGGCGAACGACGCGGCGATGTCGAGATCCGCGGCTGCAAGCGCCAGCTCCAGCGTTTCGGTCGCAGTGCACATGGCGAACAAGAACCCGCCGCCTTCGACATAGTCGTGCAGCCTTTGAGCGACGGCCTTCTTGAGCGCCGGGACGTTCTCGAACCCGAGTTCGCGGGCGACCGCCTCGTTGCGCGTCACCTCTTCCTGGAGCCAAGGCGAGGACGCGTAGGTGAGGTAGAACTTCGAGTACTGCCCCGTAAAGTCTTCGTGGTGAAGGTGTAGCCAGTCATAGTTGTCGAGCGCCTCCGAGAGGACATCCGCATCCCAAACCTGCTCGTACGGGATCTCGGCATACTCGAGCGCCATCGTGACCGCATCATCCCAGGGAGAGCTATTCGGCGGCGTGTACACCGCAATGCGGGGCGCCTTCTCCAGCGGAACGGCTTCCATGTTCTGCGATTCGATCTCTAGCCGAACCCTCGCCAACGCCCCCGCCCCGATCTCCTGAACCGTCACGCCCATGAGCGCAGCCTTGCGGCGATTGTCGGGCGTATCCGAGACCAGGAACGAACCGGCTCGGTAATTGAGAAGCCATTCGCCCGTTTGACCTTCGCCGAGGATCTGGAACGTGTACCCGTACGCCTTGAGATGGTTTTCCTGTTCGCGGTCCATGGGGACCAACAGTTGGGCGCTGGCGGCGGCCGGCCACCCTCCGGCGAGGAGAAGGAGGAGGACCAGGAGCGTTCGAACTCCAAGATTTCTATGCACTTCGATCACAGCCCCTCGCGTTGGATTTGAGTCAGCATCCGGCGGGCCAGCGGTGCCAGCGCGCTTTCCGGATACCCCACGATCAGCTGCTCGAGCCACACCACCGCCTCCTGGCCCGTCGACACCCGAGCCAAGGCCAATAGCGCAGCCGGCGCCTCCGGGCTTCCCGGGTACGCCTGGACGATCTGTCTTTGGAGCCCCAGGGCGATCTCCGGCCGGTGCGCGCCGACCGCCTCCTCGGCCAGAAAAGCCAGCGCGGTCGCACGTCCCGATCCGCCGGGGAGGCCGGCCAGCTCCCGAAGGGGCGCTCCGGGGTCAAACGCCTGCGGATTCATCAAGAGACCATGAGCGGCAGCTCCGATGACCCGCACCTCGCTCGAGTCCGCGGTCTGTACGAACGTCAGGAGGCGCAACCGACGCGTGCCCTCCGAGGCCTCGAGGTTGTCCTGCGTGAGACTTCGCTTGGCTCGCGCGGCGGCCGAGTCGGCCCGTCCGGCAAAGAGCGACAGCCGGGCGGCTGCGGCCTCGACCGCCCCGATGCTGGACGCGGGCAGTCGACGCCGCCCGTCGGCGAGAACCGCTTCTCCCGCCTCGATCTGATTTGCCCGGGCGAAGCCGAGGGCCAGCTCACCGCGCATGTCGGATTCGACGTGACCGGAGTCTGGATAGAGCCGGGCGTATCGATCCAAGAGTTCGCCGGCTTCTTTGAGCGAGGTCGGGTCGGCGGCGAGAAGGCTAAAGAGTCGGCGCGAGGCCAGTCCATACGGCCCGTCCCCAGGTTCGCTGTCGCGCCTCAAGTCGACGAACGCGTCACGCGCGGCGCTGGTGTCGCCCGCGGCGAGCGCGCGGTCGGCCGCCATGGCCTGCCATCGCATCCGATCTGCCGGTCGCGGGCTCAACTGAACAAGCTGGAGCGCCGCCCAGGCCACTTCTGCCGGCAACCCGACGTCATCGGCCTCTCGGACGTACTCGCGCAGAAACGCCGCCGCCTCGAGGTCGTCCACAGACCGCGCGTCTGCGGCCATCCGACGAGCCGCCGCCGCCCGGCCGAGTCGCAGAGCCATGATCGAGCCGGCCCTGCCCGGGCTGCCGGTTCGCCCGAATACCGACTGACTGAGCTGGGCGAGGAGTTCGTCCTGGCGCTCCCCCGACCCCCGAAGGTCCTCTACCACATCATCGATCCGCGGTGGGTCCAGGCCGAGCAACTCGAGCCAAACCGCCCGCAACGGTTCGAGATCGCCGGTGGCGAGAAGCAGATCGGCGAGTTTCGCCAGGAGCTGGGGACTGCGGCCGACCGCCACCGCTTGCAGCGCCGAGATCGCCGCGGTGGAGTCGCCGATGGCCAGATGGACATCCGCCAACGAGCGTCGGGCCGTCGCGCCTTGGTCGTCCTCAACCCAGCGCTCGGCGACGGCTTTGGCGGAGTCGCGTTGTGAGGCGCCTACGAGCGCCGCGACCCACAGTCGACGGAGCTCGGCAACCTCCGGAGCGGCACTGACCGCACGTTCTGCGTAGGCCAGAAAATCGGTGGTGCTTCCGGCTTCGGTGGCCAAGTCGCCGAGCAAGCGGAGCGCGTCCACCGCAGCCGGCGCACCGTCGAGATATTCCGTGAGGGCGACCATCGCCTCATCGGGTCCGCCCGCGACCCTGAGCCGTTGCGCCCGATCCACCGCGCGACGCTCGGCCGCCGCGGACGCCTGTCCCAGTGCCGGTTCGAATGAGCCGACCGACGCGAACAGGAGAAAGAACGCGACGACGCTGACCCGCGCGGAGACCCTCATTCGCGCTCGCGCGGCGCGGGATCAGGCGGCGGCGCCTTCGGGCGATTGAGGCGGTCGAAATAGTCGAAGATCAAGGCGCGATAGAATATCGGCAGCTCTCGCAGTGCGGACTCCGGTGGCAGCGGAAAACGGCGACCTCGGATCAGGTCCGGATCGATGGCGGGCGGCTCCCTCGGTGCCGCTCGGCCCGCCTCGGACTCGCGGCGGTTGGGGTCGAGGTCTTCATCTTCCAGCGACCGACCCGCATCGAGCATGCTCTTGAAGAGCCGGCGCTGGCGCTCCAACGTCTCTTGCGTCGGCCCCTCCAATTCGAGCTGCCGAGCCAGGCTAGCCGCCTCTTCTGCGAGTTCCTCCGGTCGACCGAGGAGCTCGCCTTCGGGGTCCTCCATCTCGCCCAGTTCCTCGGCGATCTCCTGTTGTTGACGCGCCAGCTGCTCCTGGGTGCGCTCCTGACCGGCCGGCTTCGGACCTGGCATCAAGAGCGAGCTCGTTTCCTGTGTCACGCCTTGTTGCTGCTGCGCGAGCTGAGCCATCTGCTCCGCAGCCTCCTGCCCGGAGGACTGCTCGCCCGCAGCTTGGGCGGCTTGCTCCGCCGCCAACAGGTTCTGCGCGAGTTCGTTCAGCGAGTTTTGGACGTTCTCCGCTTCCGCACGAGAGGGCAGACGACGCGCACCGTCTTCGGCGAGCCGTTCGAGCAGCTGATCCATTTGCTCCGCAGCCTCACCCGCGGCAGCACCGGTCGCCTGATCGAGCATCGCTGCCTCGTTCCCGGCATTCGACACCCGCTCGAGCAGGTTCTCTAGCCCCTGACGCACGGCGTTCTGCTCCGCGCGCCAGTCTTCGGGTTCGGACGTTTGGTCACCGCGCGTCGCCTCGGCCAGACGGCCCTCTTCCTCGGCCAGGGCGAGGGCTTCGTTTCGGGCGCGCGCCAAGGTCTGCGCCGCAGCTTCGCCCGTTTGTCCGCTCATCTCCTGTTCCGCCGAGCCCAACGCGCTGGCCGCCTGCTCGAGGGCTTCAGCCGCCTGTTCGGCCGCCTGTTGTTGTCCCTCCGAGACCTCGCCCTGCTGGCCCGCCTGCTGGCCTTCCTGCTGGCCCGCCTGTTGCCCCGCTTCTTGCTGCGCCTGCTCCATGTTTTGAATCGCCTGCTCGGTCCTCTCGGCCGCGGCAGCGGCGGAGTCCGCAGCCATCTCGCGGTCGCCAGCGGACAATTCTTGCTCCAGCTCTTCCAGCTGTTGGGCGAGTTCTTGTGCCCGTTCGGCCAAAGCAGCTTGGTTTTCCTGGAACGCCTCCGCATCCGTTTCTTGGGAAAGATCGCGTTGTTGATCGGCCAACTCGTCCGCGTTGGCCTGCGCCGATTTCATCGCCTGCTCGAGCGCGGCCTGCTCCAACATCCCCAGCGTTTGTTCCAGCTGCTCGCGCAATTCTTCCGAGTTCTGCGCAAGCTCCTCGAGCGCCGCGCGAACCGCCTCCGGATCCAGATCCTGGAGCGCCTCGGCGAGCTCCTCTAGTTGGGTCGAGAGCCCCTGCTCGGCGAGTTCTTCGTAGCGCTCGGCGAGTCGTTCGAGCTGCTCCGCCAACGCGGGGTCGGACATCGGTGATTCCGCGAGTTCCTCCCGCATGGCCGCGAGGTCATCCTCCAGGGCAGACAGCTCCTCGTCGGCGCGCTCGGCGTCCTCTAACACGCTCCGCGCTTCCTCGGTCGCGTCGAACCGCGCCTCTTCCGAATCCGCGCTCTCGGCTTCGGTGCGACGGGCCGCATCGGCGGCGGCCTGCGCCAGGGCCTGCATGGCGTCTTCGAGATCCTGCGCGGCGTCCGCGAGCGCCTCCGTGTCTTCGGCGCGTTCCTGCCGCGTCTCCGCGAAGGTCGGCACGCGCAGGGTGAAGACCTCGGAGAGCGCGGCCCCCCGACCCGGGCGGCCATCGAACGCCTCGAACTGATAGAAGACCGTGTCCCCCGGTAGCAACTCGTCGGCGCTTCGATCGAGCAGGTGTCGGAAAACGGCCCGCCGGGAACCGGCGGGACCAGGCGCCAGCGCCTCGCGGTGCTCAGCCAGATCCGAGCCCAGCCCCGAGCGCCAGGATCGGATCGCGACGCTGCGCAACCCGATGTCATCTTCCACGTCGACCACCAGCGGCATCACCTTCTCGAAACCCAGCGTCGTATCCGCGGCCGGATACAAGAGTTCGACGCGCGGCGGCAGATCGGCGACAACGAGAACACGAATCGGATCGGGCGTGATCGGCGATCCAATCGATCCGGTAGCCTCCAAGTCCCACAGCCAGGTACCCGTGCGACGCGGAGCCCACGACGCGCCAAACCGATTCACATCGATTTCGAATACGACGTCCGCTGCGCTCGCCCCCTGGCTCGAGGGTTCCGTTTCAAAGACGAGGCGGCCCGAGTCGAGGGCCAAGTTCGTTTCCCCGCTCACCTGAATTCGAGTCCCCTCCGGCGCGACGAGGGGGGGCACCTGCCCGCGGTGTGTTTCGGCTGGACGCCCCAAGTACGCAGGGTATTCGAGTACGACCTGGAGATCCTGGACCAGCAGCGGCTCCAGAGGCCGGACCAATAGCGTGTCGCTAGAAAATCCGGAGTCATCTTCGATCCAGATCCGAGTCGGCGAATCGATCGGGGTCGTGCGGCCCTCGGCTTGTCCTTGGGTGGAAACCGAAAGCATTCGGCGCTGGATCACCTCGCCTGCCGCTCGCCAAACCAACGTCACCGAGTCTCGACCGATCGCGGACACGCCGAGCACGCTAGGCTCGCCGCGTGGAACGCCGGTCTGTCCTTGGAGCCCGAGCGGCGGCAGTGGTTCGGGGAACGCCGTGCGCCAGGGAGCGCTGAGCGCGACCGCTGCAGAGAGCGTGGGTTGAGGGCGGGCCCAGCCCGCCACCAACAGAAGGACCAGCGATCCGGCCCCCACCGCGATGGCCCGCCGGGCACGACGGGTCCAGCGAGGCATCGACGCCGGGAGCAGCCGGGCCACAGCGACCTTCGAGAGCTGCTCTGAGATCCGCGCTTGATGTAGGGCCGCCAGGGCGGAGCCGGGCCGATCGGCTCCCGATCCGAGTTCGAGCGCCGCGCGGACGTCCCCCGCCCCGAGGCCTGCGCCGTCGTCGGCTTCTTCCGCCACCGCGTCCGGACGCATCGAAGCCCAGACCCGCCTGCCCCCCCATAAGCCGGCGAGCACGACGCTCCACAGTCCTAGGGCCAGACCCAGCGGCACGATGGAACCGCGCCCCTCGCGAACCGACTCAGGGAGAAGCGAGAGGAGGAGAACGAGCCCAGCGGCCACGGTGATCGCGGTCGCGATGGAAGTCGCCGCCGCGCGGGTTCGGACCGCGGCGCATGCGGCAACCAGCCGGTCAAAACCAGACCCGCTATTCATCGTCAGCCCCCCCCTCGTCTACCAAGCTCGCCCGGTATGCCTCGTTGCGGCTCAACCCGTACTCGCGACCGAGCCGATCCGCGATGTCGCGACGACTCACGCCGTCCGCGGCCAAATCTCGCGCCAGCGCCGTAACAACCGCTAGGTCTACGGGAGAATCGGCGTTCGCGGCCACTCCCTCGATGACGAGCGTGACCTCGCCTTTGACCGCCCGAGACCCGTACACCGTTGCCAGCTCGGCGATCGTCGCCCGAGTGACTTCCTCGTGAATCTTCGTGAGTTCCCTACATACGATGCCCCCCCGCTCACTCAATCCCGCCAACGCGAGGGTCTCCAGCAAGGCGGCGATCCGGCCAGGCGCCTCGAACGCAACGCAGGTGTCTGGCGACGCTTTGATCGCGGCAACCCATTCCTTTCGTTCGCGCCCTCGCCGAGGCGCGAAGCCCGCGAAAAAGAAACGGTCCGCTGGGAGCCCGGCCACGGAAAGCGCGGCGAGCACCGCAGATGGCCCCGGGACGGGACTCACGGTCGCCCCGGCCTCGTGCGCGGCAGCGAGCAGACGACAACCGGGATCGGAGATCGTGGGCGTGCCCGCGTCGGATACGAGGGCAACCGACTGTCCCTCCGCGAGTCTGGTGAGCACCTCGTCGATTCGAGCGCGTTCGTTGTGTTCGTGAAGCGAGCGCAGGGCCGTCTCGGCACCGATGCTCTTCAAGAGGATTCCCGTCCGACGCGTGTCTTCGGCAAAACAGGCATCCACGGCTCGGAGCGTATCGGCCGCACGCTCGGACACGTCGCTCAGGTTTCCGATCGGGGTTCCGACCACGTAGAGGGTCCCGCTCACAGGCTCCCCAAAAGGCGGGCGCCCCCCGAGCCGGAACGGCCGGGAGGCGCAACGGTCTTCCTACACGCGCGCCGAGACCACGCGCACAAAAGGCACGCGCGCGCGGAACATCTAGACGTGCTCGAGGATCTTCTCTTCCAACGATGCCTTGGGTAGCGCACCGACCACCGTGTCGACGAGCTCGCCATCCTTGAAGAACAGAATGCTCGGAATGGATCGCACGTTAAAACGAAACGCGGTCTCCGGGTTCGCATCGACATCGAGTTTCCCGACCTTCACGCGGTCGGCATACTCCTGCGCCAACTCCTCGACGACCGGCCCGACCAGGCGACATGGTCCGCACCATTCCGCCCAAAAATCTACCATGGATAGTCCCTTGGACGACTCGATCTCATCCACGAAATTCGTATCTGTGACTTCGAACGCCGAAGTCTCTCCCGCTTCGTTCATCTCAGTTTTCCTCTCGGCTATTTCGATAAGGCCCGGCTCCCCTTGAGCCCGAGCAGTGCTGGCTACGACCTGAGTGTTGGAATACGTTCCGTCCCCGAACGTCACATCCGGACGAACGTCTCCAGCCACCCGAACTTCCTTCACATGGATAACAACGAACCCGCCCCAGTGGTGCCCATAATCGACCACGTCGGAATCGCGGTCAACTCGCTCGGTGAAGCGCGTGAACGATGGAGCGCCCTTCTTGGATTGGAGCCCTCTGAGGAGGAGATCATCGAGTCCGAAGGCGTAACGGTTTCTTTCTTCGGGTCGGGTCCGGGGAGGGTCGAACTCATCGCGCCCGCTGGAGACGACTCGCCGATCGCGAGATTCCTCGCTTCTCGGGGTCCGGGGATCCACCACGTGTGCGCGCGAGTCCCGGATCTGGAAGCGGCACTGGATCGGGCGGAAGGCGGCGGCGCCGAGACCATCGCGCCGCGCATCCGCGTCGGTGCAAGCGGAACGCGGGTCGCGTTCCTCCACCCGCGAACCGTCGATGGGGTCTTGCTCGAACTTCGAGAGGATCGCGACGCGAAGTGACCGGATCCACGGAGACCTCGACTCACGAGTTTTCCGTTATCATCCCGACGCTCGATGAAGAAGCGGAGATAGAAGAGACGCTTCGTCGAGCCAAACGTGCATTGGGACCGGACTGTGAGCTGTGGGTCATCGATGGTGGGAGCCTAGATCGAACCGTCGAGTTGGCGGGTGCGCTCGCGAAGACGCTGTCGGCGGACCCCTCTCGAGGAGGACAGATGCGAGTCGGCGCCGCCGCCGCTTCCGGGCAGATCCTCGTGTTCCTCCACGCCGACACGTGGTTGGAACAGGACGCCGGGAACGCGATCCGGCTGGCGGTGGCCCGTGGCTTCGGCGCGGGGTGTCTGCGCTTCGCTCTCCGCCCACCGAGTCGAGACGTGCGCTATCGCTTGTTGGAATACGGGGTGAATTGGCGCACGCGAGTCTTTAGTACCGCGACCGGAGACCAGGCCATCTTCTGCACGCGAGAAGCCTATGATCAATCCGGTGGCGTAGAGGACATCCCGCTATTCGAAGACGTCACGCTCGTGCGCGCGCTCCGCCGCAAGACCGGGCTGTTCGTGGCGGACAGTCAAGCCCTGACGTCGCGACGCCGCTGGGAACACGGCGGGTTCTTCCGGACGCTAGCGACCCATTGGTTTCTGCGGGCCGCACACGCGTGCGGCGTCACGCCGGGAACGCTCAGCAAGTTGTACCGGAATCGTGCTCAGGCTAGAAAGGACCCAGTCCACCGTTCGTCAACGCGTCCGTGAGGATCTGCTCGACAAACCAACGACCTCGATTCGAAGTCGTGATGAACGGAACGCTGACGTTTCCGTTACGCGTCCCCACCATATCGGCGATGATACGCGTCTTGCCCTCCGCTTCGGTGAGTAGCATCTGCCGAAGATCGTACGAACCATGCCGAAGGAGCGAAGCGAGGATAAACATTCGCTGCTCGACTTCGGCGACCCCGTGTTCGTTTACTGCGGGTCCATCTGCCGTCCCGAAGAGACGCGACATCAACTGGTAATCGTTGCGTTGGGCGGCGTCTAGAAACTGCGCCACGGCAGACTCTGCAGAGAGCGACCCATAGGCTTCATCGATCGTGAGCGCGTTTCCGCCCCCTCCCCCGGATGCACATCCACCCAGAACGACCAGACTGGATAGCGCACCAGCAACGACCCAAGACCTCCCCAACCCACGTAATGAACCCATCCTCAACCTCCCGATTGCCCCGCCAAGACCATGGCCTTCACGTTAGATGCTAACACTCCGCGCCGTCCTTCTCCAAGCTCAGGAAACGACCTCTCCCTCGGTCGCTGGCTCCAATTCCTCGATCCGTTCGACGGTGTCGACACGACCGTTCGTTCCGATCGCGTCGAACTCCAGCGTTTCGCCGTCGGTGGAAAGATGAACCGAGATCGTATCTCCCTCATGAAAACGACCCTCGAGGAACGCCATCGCCAGCGGATCCGACACTAACCGTTGGATCGCGCGTTTGATGGGACGCGCTCCAAAAGCCGGTTCGTAGCCCACCTCGACGATCCGGCCACGCGCCGCTTCGTCGACGACGACCTTCAGGTCCCGCTCGGCGAGCGTCTGGCCCACGCGAACGAGTTGAAGCTCGACGATGGCGGCCAAGTGGTCCCGCGAGAGGGGCTGGAACACCAGCGTCTCATCGACGCGATTCAAGAACTCCGGCTTGAACTTTCCGCGCAACGCCCCACGCACCTCTTGCTCGATTTCATCCCAGGGCGTGGCGGCTTCCGAACCTTCGAGAATTCGAGCGCTGCCGATGTTGCTGGTCATGATCAGGACTGCGTTTCGGAAGTCGACCGTGCGGCCCTGCCCGTCCGTCAACCGACCATCATCCAGGATTTGGAGAAGCACATTGAACACCTCGGGGTGGGCCTTCTCGATCTCGTCGAAGAGAACGACCCCGTAGGGGCGCCGTCGGACCGCCTCGGTCAGCTGCCCCCCCTCTTCGTATCCGACGTAACCGGGAGGCGCACCGATGAGTCGGGACACCGCGTGCCGCTCCATGTACTCGGACATGTCGATGCGAACCATCGCGGCTTCATCATCAAAGAGAAATTCAGCCAGCGCTCGAGCGGTTTCCGTCTTTCCGACCCCAGTAGGCCCTAAAAAGATGAAGCTGCCGATCGGCCGATCCGGGTCCTGCAGACCCGCGCGGCTACGTCGCACCGCGTTGGCCACCGCCTCGATGGCGTGCGATTGGTTCACGACCCGCTCGTGCAAATGATCCTCGAGCTTTACCAGGCGCTCCTTTTCATCTTCCAGCATCCGGGAGACCGGGATCCCGGTCCAGTTCGCCACGACTTCGGCGATGTCTTCCTCCGTGACTTCTTCCTTTAGGAAGGAGCCCTCGGATTGCAGATCGGCCAGCTTGCCTTCCGCCGCTTCCAGGGCCGCTCGACGTTTGGGCAGCTCGCCGTAGCTGATCTCGGCGACGCGCTGAAGGTTTGCTTCGCGCGTCGCCTTCTCGACCTCCAGACCGAGTTCCTCGATCTCGCGGATCAAGCGTCGAACGGATTCGATCGCCTGTTTCTCGGTGAGCCACCGCGCCTTGAGACCCGCAAGCGACTCTCTGGTCCCACTCAACTCCCGCTCGATCTCGGCGAAACGCTCGAGGCTTCGAGCATCCCCTTCGCCTTTGAGCGATTCGCGTTCGATCTCGAGCTGCGTCAATCGACGTTCTACCTCATCGATCTCCTTGGGCATCGAATCGATCTCGATCCGGAGCTTCGAGGCCGCTTCGTCGACGAGGTCGATGGCTTTGTCGGGCAGGAACCGATCTCCGATGTAGCGATCGGAAAGTTTGGCTGCCGCGACGAGCGCAGGGTCGGTGATGCGAACGCCGTGGTGCACTTCGTAGCGTTCCTTGAGGCCGCGTAGAATCGCGACGGTTTCGTCGCGGCTCGGCTCGCCCACCACGACCGGTTGAAAGCGACGTTCGAGTGCAGGGTCTTTTTCGATGTGGAGGCGATACTCGTCAAGCGTGGTCGCGCCGACGAGTCGAAGCTCGCCGCGAGCCAGCGCGGGCTTGAGCATGTTGCCGGCGTCGACCGCGCCTTCAGCCGCTCCGGCGCCGACCATGGTGTGCAGCTCGTCCAAAAACACGACGTACCGCCCGCCCGACTCGGTGATTTCCTTCAACGTCGCCTTGAGCCGCTCTTCGAACTCGCCTCGAAACTTCGCTCCGGCGAGCATCGACCCGATGTCGAGCTGAATGAGCTGCTTGTTCTTCAACGACTCTGGAACGTCTCCAGCCACGATGCGTTGAGCGAGTCCCTCGGCGATCGCGGTCTTGCCTACCCCCGGCTCGCCAATCAAGACCGGGTTGTTTTTTCTTCGGCGCGACAGCACCTGCATCACGCGTCGAATCTCCGAGTCGCGACCGATCACGGGATCGAGTTTACCGGCCCTGGCTTGGGCGGTCAGATCAACGCCGTAGCGCTCGAGCGCGCCATACTTGGCTTCGGGATCCTGGTCGGTGACTCGGTGCGGCCCGCGAACCTCGTCGACCGCGCTTCGAAGCGCCTCGGGCGCCGCACCCAGCGCCAAGAGAAGCGGCGCGGTCGTAGACGCGTTTTTTCCGGTCAGCCCGAGAAGGAGATGCTCGGTCGAGACGAAGGAGTCGGTCATGTCGCGGGCGATGGAATCGGCATCATCGAACACGCGATCGAGTTCCCGGCTCAGTCCCGGTGAAGCGCCCGACTGGACGGGAAGCTTCTGGAGCGCAGTCGAGAGGCGAGCCTCGAGTTCAGGGATGTCGAGCCCCATCTTCTGGAGCACCGGCATGACCACCCCACCCTCTTGACGCATCAGCGTGTCGAGGAGGTGCACGTCTTCAACGGTAGGATTGTTGGAGCGGCGCGCGCCCAAGGTGGCGTCCCGCAGCGCCTCGGCGGCCTTTACCGTGAGTCGGTCGATGGGGATCATTTCTCTCCAGTGCCTTCCGCGATGCTCGCTGCTGGACGTTCCGCGATT
>JAJCZV010000021.1 GCA_029262175.1 Gemmatimonadota bacterium | reverse complement strand
TCAACATCGATTATCCACAACGCACGATGAATATCGTGCTAAAATGAAAAACCTTGCACTAAAGAACCACCTGTTAAGCTAATACTCATCTTTGGTTGCGGTGGATTTAAGTCCTGGTCAAAAACCAATTGGTAAATCTGTAGATAGAAATATTGCCACGCTCGTTCCCCATGGAAACACCGGAAATATTCCGCAAACGGCAACAGCTGCACAAATGAGAATACTGAGCGGTCTGGCACTATTGTTAGCATTGGGATTCCTGTATCTGTTAAAACCTAGATTAAGGGCAAACGGGTGATCCTTCGCATGCCACTTTACCGGTTCGGCTTGTGTTTGATCTTGTGTACAGCAATCTGGCAAACGAGCTCAGGTGTTTACATTTATCTGAAGGCAGGCCTGGCTCAATACCTGATTAGTAACGCCTGGCAACAAACCCTGCAAAAACCTACCCACGCAAGATCCGGGGTTCAACCCTGGACCTGGGCGGATACATGGCCGGTCGCCCGACTAAGCATTCCCGATTATGAAGAAGAGTTGATGGTATTAAGTGGCGCAACAGGACGCACGCTCGCTTTTGGGCCCGGTTATTTACAAAGTAGTGCCTATCCGGGACACAAGGGCAATACCGTCATACTCGGGCACAGGGATACACACTTTGGTATTTTGCGCAAACTGACACAGGGTCATTCGATACTTTTGCAAACCGCTGACGGCGTAACTGCCGATTATCAGGTGACAGATACGCTGGTCATCGATGAGTCACAAACTGCTGTTTTGCAGGAATCTAACACTGCGATGCTCACCCTTATAACCTGTTATCCATTCGACTCAATGGTGCCAGGCGGCCGATTAAGATATGTGGTTATTGCGCAACCAGCCTGACCTTTGCACTAATCCGTGGCTCACGCCAGTGCGCGTACGCGAGAATCAGGGCAGAATATATCAGGAGTGTCACAAACCCTGTTACGCCAATAAAATCCAGGCTTAAATAAATACCAAAAGAATAAATCGCCAGCGCCACTACAGGCACAATTTTCAACGCCACCCTGGGTAACCTGAACGATGCGTTGTGATAGGCATCCGGCTTTCTATCGTAAAGATTGTACAAAGCAAGAACCGGAATTATGCCGAATATAATGCCAACCGCATTACCCAGTATGGTTACATACTGCAAGGTCATACCGGTAATTATGGGCAACATTCCAACCACATAGAACAGGGTGAGTAATATAAAGGGCGTTCCAAACCTGTTTCTGACAGCTACACCCTGAGGCAGCCAGCCATCCTGGGTTGCCATAAAAAGCCCTTTTGTACACCACGCAAAAATCGAATTGAGCGTTGTCACAAGCGCAATCATTACCCCACCTACCATAAAAAACAGGTACAACGCAGGAGGAAAGATGTGTTTTGCAACCACGGCCAGCGACTCACCCTCTACCTGATATAGCGGCAAAACCCCGGTGGCAACTACACCAATGGTCATATAGAGAATCGTTACAAAGACCAAAGAGGTGACCATTACCTTTGGGATGTTGCGCCCGGGATCGTGGGTCTCTCCGCCAAGCTCCGAAATAAATTCACTGCCAATCATGCCATATCGCAAAATGTAGGCTGCGGCAATCAAACTACCGATACCCTGGGGCATTACCGATTTTGCCTCGGTATATACTGCAAAACTTTTCACATGGGACAAACCAAAGGCCACAAACAACAGGAGAGAAACCAGCAGTACCAGTACCATAATGGATTGAAATCGTGCAGCAGTTTTCAGACCGAGCAGATTTGCTGCATAACACAGGGTCATCACTGCCGCCGCAATAAAACCCAGGTTCATTTCAGGAATCAGTGCATCAGCATATTCGGCAAAACCAATGGCATAGGTGGCCAGCACAAGTTGACCAGCAACCAGTAAGCCCAGATACAGGAACGCGGTTTTATGCCCGAGTAAATCACGTACATACGTGTAGGTACCCCCGGTGGACGGAATCGCAGCACCAAGCGCTGCAATACACAATGATGGTAAAAATACGATACCCAGGGCCAGCAAAAATGCCCAGGGCGTTCCGTAGCCGGTTATGCCTATGCCAATTCCTGTTAGCACTACAACACCTGCACCCACAATCTGGCCGATAGAAATACTCATCAGGTCCCAGAATCCCAATAATCGGTCTCGCCCTGTTCCGGCGTTCAAATCAGGCATGGTTCCAGTTTTCCGGGTCCGCTGAATTATTGGGAGACAGGCCAATTATGTCACCATGGGTATACACACCCAGTCCCAACACGGTTCTGTTAGCAAAGTTGAAATAGGCAACTACCTGGTTGATTTCCAGTATCTCACCATCCTCCCAACCCGTTTCCCGCAATTGTTGAACGTCCGCTTCGCACATATCTCCGGGAGCGAGCGTCAATTTGTGCGCATAATTCAATGCCGCACATTGTTGTTCATCAAAAACACGAGCAAGATGCCCGGTCTGCATAGCCTCTCGCATTTGCTGTGCGCGGCTAACGTCATCTACAAGACGCGCCATTCCAGAAAAATGGTGTTCAACACAATAATCACATTGGTTGTTTAAGCTGGTAAAGACTCCCAGCGCTTCTAAAAACCACTTGGGAATGTTGTTTCCTGTATGGTGCAGCACATTTTTATACATTGTCATGTGACCCTCCATACTGTGGGGCCGCAAGCTGTGGGCAAGCATGATGTTGTCAACATTATTGTCCGGACCTTTCACCCGGTTATACAGGCGCAGTAGTTTTCCGCTCGCCTCTTCATAAGGGATGGTGGTAATCCAGCTCATTTTTTCTCCAGTGTAAAAGCTTAACTGCCTGAGACAGATTTAAGCACGTAAGCGCTGCGTAAATCACTCGATATTATGTGTACACAAGCCCTTGCCTCTTTGGCTACACAATGGGCGGCGGACTTCTCGTGTGATAAAATTCATGTGGCAGGAGACTCAAAACAGATCTCAGGCAAGTGTATGAGGGCAGATAATGTACGAGGAAGTACTGAGCTTCTGGTTTGAAGAAATAAAACCGGCACAGTGGTGGGTAAAGGATGCGTCGTTTGATAACCTGATCATCAGGAAGTTCTCCCTTGTACACTCGCGGGCCGCCCAATGTGAGCTGTACTCATGGCGAGAATCCCCTCGAGGCCGTCTGGCCGAGATAATCGTGCTGGACCAATTTTCACGCAATATGTTTAGAAATACACCAGCCTCGTTTGCCTGCGACCCTTTAGCTCTGGCTTTAAGCCAGGAAGCTATTGCAGCAAAAGCAGACGAATCTTTGACTTCTGATGAACGAAATTTTTTGTACATGCCCTTTATGCACAGCGAATCATTACAAATTCATGAAGTGGCAATGCAATTATTCTCCCCCGATGGAGAGTCAGATCATGCATTCGAGTTAAAACACAAGGATATTATAGAAGAATTCGGGCGTGACCCGCATAGAAACGCCATACTAAATCGTACCTCAACTCCAAAAGAGCTGGAGTTTCTTTCCCAACCCGGCTCGGGATTCTAAAACGGCAATTACATGGACGATTCTGACTTCTTGTTGTGGGGACTGATTTTTGGATCGGTCGGCTTTGGCTACTTCATCTACGGAAAAAAACAAAATCACAAAGTGGCACTGGTTAGCGGCATAAGCCTGATGTTACTTCCATATATTATCGAAAACCAGGTCATGCTCATTATAACCGGCCTTATATTGTTAGCTTGTCCACGCTTCATAAAACTATGACCACAAAAAAATGCTCAAGCTGTGGCACAGATTTGCTCTGTTCTGCAGACGATGCCAACACGCCCTGCTGGTGCGCGCAGCTACCGGCGATCATGCCCATGTCTGTTTCCCGGGATTGTCAATGTCCCGACTGCCTGAAACACGCCATTACGGAACGTATAAACCATGCTATGCAGGACATTAGTCTTGAAGAAAAACTCCGGCTTGCAGCGCCATACGCAAACCAGAGCGGGCTGGTAGAAGACATAGATTATACGCTCGAAAATGGTAACTATGTTTTTAGTGCCTGGTATCACCTTAAGAGGGGCAGTTGTTGTGGAAGTGGTTGCAGAAATTGCCCCTACGACCAAACTAACGCTGAACTATGACAGTAGTTGTCTCCTTAAAGGTAGTACCCGGAGCTTCAAAAGACCATATCGCGGGCTGGCTGGATAACAGATTAAAGGTTCGAGTGAGTGCTGCTCCTGAAAAAGGCAGGGCTAACAAAGCTGTTATCCGCATTCTAGCCAAAACACTGGATCTGCCTATCTCCTCACTCAGTATAATCTCAGGTACGACGAGTGCAAAAAAATCCATCCGGATTTTGGGTTTGTCCGAGGCCGATGTGAACGCGCGATTGCGCCTTACAAGAGACAAAATTTTGATATTTGGAAATTCCGGTTCAGGCAAATCAACACTGGCAAAACAACTTGCAGCTACAAAAAAACTTGCCCATCTGGATCTCGACACCATAACATGGCTACCGACAAAACCACCCCTTCGCGCACCATTAAACCAATCTGAAAAACAACTATCCACTTTTGTAAACGTACATGAAGCCTGGGTAATCGAAGGTTGTTATACAGACTTACTGGAACTGGCAGGTGAAAGTTGCACAGAGATTATCTTTATGGATCTTTCCGTTGGGCAATGTATCGACAATGCCAGAAACAGAGCTTGGGAACCCCATAAATACGTGTCAAAGAAAGCACAGGACGACAACCTGGCTATGCTCATAGAATGGATTGAAGCTTACACTACACGTGACGATGTATTCTCCTTTCGTTCTCACCAGAATTTTTATGAATGTTTCGCTGGAAATAAAACCCGGTATACCACTAACAGGGAG
>JAJCZV010000020.1 GCA_029262175.1 Gemmatimonadota bacterium | reverse complement strand
TTCTTCCCGCTTCCGCAAACGCACGGGTCGTTTCGTCCGATGGTGCTCGACATCGTCTGGCTCGCCAAGAGGTTCGCGGTGATGGTCTGGTCCGGAACGCACGTCCATACGTAGGTGCCCGAGTACCCGTTGTCCATATGGGAGGTGGGCTTCGGCGGCCTCGGCCTCGCCCGCCGCCCGAGATGGGCGCAACGAATCAGATCCGGCGTAGCATCGCGTGGCCGGACTCCCTAGAAAACGCGATCCGACTGCAGCAACAACTTGCTAGAAAGCGGGCGGTTCCGATCGCCGCCCGGACTGCAGGGGAAGGTGGGTAACCTCAGCGATCACGACTTCGTCACCGGTAAACATGCGAGAGGTAGTTCCGGCCGGGTAGACGATGAAGGACCCAGGTCCGTACGCCGCCGCCATGCCGCGAGTCGAATCCTCACCGAAGGCCAGCCACATCGTGCCCGAAATGACACGGACAACCTCCAGTTCTGTCCGTTCGTGTGTGTGCGAGGGCGCGTCCCAATTCGGCTGCATACGAAGGCGAACTACCGAGTAGTCGCTGCTACGCATGTCGCCGAAGAGGACGGCCATCTCCCAGCCGACTGGGCTGGCCTGCCACTCGAACTGCTCTACGGTGAGAGCGACGACACCTTCGGGAACTTGGGAATGGGCCCGAGGTGCGCCACCAAGGATAAGAAGAAGGGAGAGGCCAAAAACTCGAGCACGCATGTCTCCTCCAGAAAACTGGACCGATGGCCCGCGACGTCGCGCGATTCTTGCCGCGGCTGCCCGTGGGGGCGTCCCACCTGACCTTACGAATACAGCGGGGACGTACGCCGCCCGAGCCTCCGCCAGCTCCTTTAGCCTCGCCCTCAAGGCCTCATCGCGACCTCGTACGCTCCGGTGAGGCGTGCAAGACTACTGAGTGTCGGCGGACCCTGCCTTCTCTGCCGGCTCGCGAGGTGGCGCCTGTGGTACAGAGGTGTCGGTCGATCCGGAGATCTCGCCCCCGACCTCCCCCTCGAGACCCGTAATGGAGTCCTTGAACTCGCGGATCCCCTTGCCGAGCGAGCCGCCGATCTCCGGCAGGCGCTTGGCGCCGAATAGCAGAAGGATCGCAAGAAACACGATCATGAGTTCCCACGGACTCAAGCCCAACATTGGACGCTCTCCTGATACGCGAGTAGGCAGCTGGCCGATTCTGCGACTCTGCTGCGGATCAGGGTGTTGAACGGGCGTTCGGCGGACAAGAGCGATCAGGCGATAACAGGGAAACATGTAGAGCCCTCCCGGCCGCGAAGAACCGGGTAAGGCGAAAACCCTTGAGGTTCAAGGGCTGGTAGGAATGGAGCCGGACGGGATCGAACCGACGACCTCTTGCTTGCAAGCTTCTGGTCTACCCCGGCTTTTTCGCTGTCTTAGCGAACTTTTGGGCTTTCCTTCGCTGTCCTAGCGCACTTCTTAATCCGTCTTCGCTATTTCAGCGTACCCCAACATGTAGAGAGACATGCAGAACAAAAGAAGCTCCAGCCGCTAGCCGCCGAGCCCGTCGAAGATCTGCTCGATCCGACGGCGCATGTCCGCGTCGGGAAGTTCGCCCCGACCGGCGCCCATGTTGTCGACCATGTGCTCCGGGTCGTCCGTCCCCGGAATCACGACGGTCACCGCCGGATTCGCAATGATGTATTTCAAAGTGAGTTGCGCCCAACTCGTGGCGCCGATCTCGCTCGCGAAGTCCGGGAGCGGCCGGTCGCCCACGAGCGAGAAGACCCCGCCGCGGCGGCCCGCGAAGGGTCTCGCCACGACGACCGAGAGGCCGTGGTCTGCCGCCAATGGGAGAATCCGGGCGGCGGCGGCTCGGTCCAGCACCGAGTAGTCGATCTCGATCGTGTCGAGGTTCTCGTCCCGAATCAGCCGCTCGAGCTCCGGATAGTCCTCGGCGCTCATCGTGGTGACGCCGATGTATCGGGCCCGGCCAGCTTCTTTCCACTCTCGCAGGATCGGCATGAGGATTTCCACGCCGTCGAGAAAGTGGACGCGCATGGCCGAGACGCGCTCGACCCCGAGCGCGGTCATACACCCCTCGAGCGAAGCGACTGCCTCTTCGCGGGTGTCCGGCGACGGGACTTTCGTCGCGATGAATACGTCGTCGCGGGCGTCCAGCTCGCGGAGAATCTGGCCGATGACCTCCTCGGCCCGCCCGCGGCCGTAGATCCGCGCCGTGTCGATGAAGCGGGCACCTCCCTCGCTCATCAACCGAACGATCTCGCGAAGCGGCGCGATGGACTCCTCGCTCTGAGCCCCCCACTGGTTCGTGCCGACGCCGACGACGGGAAGCCGCTCGCCGGTTCCAGGGATCGGTCGGGTGATGAGCTCCTGGGCGCGGTTCGGCACCTCGCCGAACAGTGGCGCCCCGCGACCGACGGCCAACCCGGCCCCGGCCAGGAGTCCCAGCTTGATCGCATCGCGGCGCGTCGTGCTCTGTGGGTCGGCGTGATTCATCTCATACCCTCGTGTCTCATACCCTCGTGTCGGGTTCGGCGGCGGCCTCGTAGCCTCGCTTCTAGCGAGACACCTGGCCAGAGGGCGTCGCTGAAGGAGCCGCCCTTGCCGCGCCGTCAGCCCGGCGTTTCGTAGATCGGTCGGGGGGCGTGGGCACCCGCGGTCACGCCGTGCGGCGGGGACCGGATCGTCCAAGTCCGCAGGAGTCGTTACCATCTCGCGCGATCGAACCGGGAGCCTGCGCGTGACCACACCACAACACACCAATTCGGAAGACGGCGCGTCCGGCGGGGGACACCACGGCGCCGGCGGGCACGGGACCGGAGCCGTGATCGCCGCGCTCATCGCGAATGCGGTCATCGCGGTGGCGAAGTTCATCGCCGCGGCAGCGAGCGGAAGCTCGGCCATGCTCGCCGAAGGGCTCCATTCGGTCGCCGACTCGGCCAACCAGGCGCTCCTCCTGTTCGGGAATCGGAGGAGTCAGCGTCCACCGGACCGGATGCACCCGTTCGGGTACGGCAAGGAGCTGTATTTCTGGAGTCTGATCGTCGCCATCGTCCTGTTCGGTCTGGGGGGCGGGTTTTCGCTCTACGAGGGGATCCGCCACCTGCGTCACCCTGCCGAGCTCGGGGATCCCACGTGGAGCTACGCGGTGCTCGGGTTCGCCTTCATCGTCGAGCTCGCGGCGCTGCTCTTCGCTCTCCGGGCGTTCAAGCGTCGGTATCCCGGTGCGCCCTTCTGGAAGGCGTTCCGCAAGAGCAAGGATCCACTCCTGTTCGTACCGATCGGCGAAGACGCCGCCGCGCTGGTCGGCGTCCTCGTCGCCTTCCTGGGGGTGTTCTTCGCGCAACAGCTCTCCATGCCCGAGCTGGATGCGGCGGCTTCGGTCGTGATCGGGCTCATCCTGGCCGGCGTGGCCATCTTCTTGATGATCGAGACGCGCGCGCTTTTGATCGGCGAGGCCGTGAGCCCAGCCGTCCGAACGCGGATCTGCGACGCGGTCGAGTCCGATCGGGCGGTCGAACGCGTGAGCCGCCTCGCGACCATGCACCTCGGCCCGGGCGAGATCCTGCTCGTCGTGGATGTCCAGTTCGATCAGGACCTCACGGGCGGCGCCCTCACGGACGCGATCGAGCGTATCGAGGCCCGCATCCGCGAGGGCGACCCCGGGATCAAGCACATCTATCTCGAAGCGCACGCTCTGGTGCAGCCCGGCGAGTGAGAGTACCGGGTGTAGAGTGGAGCCGATCGGGATCGAACCGACGACCTCCTGCTTGCAAAGCTCCTGGTGTACCCCCGCTTTTTCGCTGTTATAGCGAACTTCTGGGCTTTTCTTCGCTGTCCCAGCGAACTTCTTTCGCGGTCTTCGCCATTTCAGCGATCCCGAACATGTGAGAGAAACGTGTAGGGCCGGCGAGCGGCGACTTCTGTAGCTCCCCCGTCGACGACGTGTCGCGGGTCGATGGGTCCGGCGCTAGGCTCAGGGATGCACCGACCTCCGCTCACCCCGCTCCGCTGCGGCAAAACCAAGGGTCTCGCACCAAGCCGCGTCTTGCTGTCTGCGATCCTGGTCGTGTCCGCCTGCGCCCAGCCGCCAGCTCAATCTCCTTTCGCGACTCGCGACAGCGCCGGGGTCACGATCGCCGTTTCGACCGCCCCTCGCTGGCAGGCGGCCCGGTCGGAGGCCTGGGTCGTCTCGGAAGATCCGACCCTCGATCTTTCGGCTACCGGATCCGGTCCCGACCACGAGTTCTACCGGGTCGCGGATATCGCGCGGCTCTTGGACGGCCGGATCGCCGTCGCGAACAGTGGGTCGCATCAGATCCGGATCTACTCTTCACAGGGCGAACACATCGCTTCGACCGGACGCGAGGGCGAAGGCCCGGGCGAGTTCGCTCGGTTCTTCAACCTCGATCGACTGCCGGGCGACACGCTTCTCGTCCATACATATCCCTCGAAGATCACGATCCTCTCGCCGGAACTGGAGCTCGTCCGGACGTTCGATCTCGATCCGCTCGCGCGGCGGCTTCACGCGTTCGCCGGCGGGATCCTCGGCAGCCTCGGGACGCCCATGGAGGAAAGCCGCGAGGGAAACGAGCAGGTCCGGCTACCCGAGACGCTGGTCCGCTTCGACGCCTCCGGGGGCGCGAGCGACACGATCATGACGATGCCGGGGTCCGAGGCCTTCCTGTTCATGAGCGAGTTCGGTCTGAGCGGCGGGCGTCCACTGTTCCACAAACAGACCGAGGTGGCGGTCACCGGCGAGGGCCTCGTCGTCGGGTTCGCCGACAGTCTCGCCTACGACATCCGGAGCCGCGACGGCGACCTCATCCGCCGTGTCCGCGTCTCGGGAGTCGACCTCTCTCTCTCCCGCAGCGAGGTGGCGGAGGAGCTGGCGGCCAGGGTCGGACCGAACCCCGACCCGTTCACCAAGGCCATGCACGAGGCGCTTCCGATTCCCCGGACGCGCGCCGCCTACGAGAACCTGCTCGTCGACGCGACCGGACATCTGTGGGCAGGCGTCCAGCCCTCCTGGACCGAGCGTCGCGAGCGCGCACCTCGGGACTGGAACGTCTTCAGTCCGGAGGGGGAGTGGCTGGGAGTGGTCACGACGCCGGGCGACTTCACCCCGTTCGAGATCGGGGCCGAACACCTTCTCGGCGTGCGCTTCGACGAGATGGACCTCGAGCACGTCCAGGTCCTAGAGATCCGAAAGCCCTGACGACCTCGCTGCCCGATGTCCGTTCGGGGGAGTTCGCGAGTCAGGAAGCCGCGTCGACCGCACCCCTGGGTGAGTTTGCCATCCTGACCGGAAACGCGATCTTGGTTCAGCTTACACTTTAAACTGAACTAAGGAAGGAGGCTCGTTCGGGATGCGCGGAGAGAAGATCACTGGAACTTGGGAGTGGGACCCCGCACTGTACGCGCCCTCGAAATATCGGCGTGCCTGCAAGTACGAGGCGTTTGTTCCCGATCGTATCGCCGACGCTCCCATCGATTTGCCCGGCGGCGTCGCAGGGGTGGTCTCCGATGCCGAGCACGCGATCCGCGTGCTGAACGCTAGCTCCCCGAGGGCCCTGGCGCCGCTCGCCCGACTACTCCTCCGGACCGAGTCAATTGCCTCCTCGAGAATCGAGGGCCTCCAGGTTGGAGTCCGACAGCTCGCCCGAGCCGAGGCGCGAATGGAAACCGGGGCCGCCACGGGGTCCACCGTTCGCGAGGTCCTCGGGAATATCGACGCCATGGAACTCGCCATCGAACAGGCCGCGACCAGCCAGGAGATCGAGATCGCACAGGTCTGCGAGATCCATCGGGAGCTGATGGCGTACTCTCCGCACCCGCACATCGGGGGAGTCGTCCGCACCGATCAGAACTGGATTGGTGGAAACGACTACAACCCATGTGGCGCAGATTTCGTCCCGCCGCCCCCGGAGTACGTGACTTCCCTTTTCCAGGATCTCTGTGGCGCCATCGCCGATGAGTCCCTTCCACCACTCGTCCAGGCCGCGATCGTGCACGCTCAATTCGAGACCATCCACCCGTTCGCCGACGGGAACGGCCGCACAGGTCGCGCCCTGATTCATGTCGTGCTCCGTCGCCGCGGCCTCGCGGATCGATACGTGCCACCCATCAGCGTGATCCTGGCCTCGGATCGAGACGCGTACGTCGAGGGCCTCACCGAGTTCAGAGAAGACCGGCTCCAATCGTGGATCGAGCGTTTTGCGTCGGCGGCAGCCCGCGCCGCCGAACTCGCGTCCGCATATCTAGCGGCGACGAACAAGCTGATGGCCGAATGGCGCCGGATGCTGTCGGAGGGGGCAGCGCCCAGAGCCGACGCCGCGGCTTGGGCTCTGATCGAGGTGCTCCCCGCACACCCGATCATCACTGCTCCCGTCGCCGCCGCCGCCACCGAACGGTCGAAGGCCGCGATCCATCAAGCCATGACGCAGTTGGCCGACTGCGGCGTGATCGAACCGCTGTCAGCGTCCAAACGGAATCGGTCGTGGGAAGTTGCGGGCCTGCTCGATCTGCTCGAGTCCCTCGAAGCGGGTCAAGCCCCAGGGGACCGGCGTTAGCGCACGACGGGGGAAACGACGTACGAGTGGAGCCGATCGGGATCGAACCGACGACCTCCTGCTTG